>NZ_AP022579.1:5505574-5858362 GCF_010731295.1 Mycolicibacterium boenickei
CAGGCGACGGCGCCAGAACCATGCCGCCGGTGTATGACGTCGAGCCGGGCGGCAATGTCATCCAGGGCCTCGTCCCAGCTCACGGGTTCGAAGCCGCCCACAGTGCGCTTCAGCGGTGTCGTGATCCGATCGGGGTCGTTGACGACCTCGGTGAACGCGATGCCCTTCTGGCAGGCGAATCCGGCCGACAGTGGGTGGTCCTTATCTGGGCGAAGTGCGGTGAGCGTGCCGCCCTCGACGGTGGCGATCATGCCGCACAGCGGCTCGCAGATCCGGCAGAACGTCACCTTGGGCTCGGCCTCACGCTCGATCACTTGGACTACGTTACTGTAAGAGTTACAGTTGCTAAACATTTTCGGCCGAACACGGAGGAATCGAACGTATGCAGAAGGCCCTCGCGCCGGAGATCTCGACGTGGCCGGACGCCGAACCTCAGCTGATCGGTAGCCGCTGCACCGACTGCACCGCCACCACCTTCCCGGCCCAGCCTCGTTGCCCACGATGCAGCGGAGCCAACACGTCCGAAACGCTGCTCCCCCGCCGCGGCACCGTCATCGCCTGGACCACCCAGGGCTTCCCACCCGGCGCCCCCTACAAGGGACCCACCGGCAAGAACTTCGTTCCCTTCGGCGTCGGCCTCGTCGAACTCGCCGACGACACCGGACCCGTCATCCGCGTCGAAGGCCGCCTCACCGAAAACGACCCTGCCAAACTGCAATTCGGCATGGACGTCGAACTCACCATGATTCCACTTACAACGGACGAAGACGACCCCGACAACCCGGTGGAGATTGTCACCTTCGCCTTCCAGCCCGCCTAGAAAGGCCGCGCAACATGACCAATGACGTCGCCATCATCGGCGTCGGCCTGCACCCGTTCGGCCGCTTCGAAGGCAAGTCCGCGATGGCCATGGGCGTGGACGCCATCTTCGCCGCGGTCGCTGATGCCGGAATAGAGTGGCGCCACATCCAAGCTGCAACGGGCGGCAGTTGGACGGTGGCGAACCCGGACGCGATCGTCGGGATGGTCGGGCTGACCGGCATCCCGTTCACCAACGTGTTCAACGCATGCGCCACCGCCGCCAGCGCCACCAAGGCCTGTGCCGATGGGATCCGGCTCGGTGACTACGACATCGGGATCGCGATCGGCCTGGACAAGCACCCCCGCGGCGCGTTCACCGAAGACCCGTCGCTGGTCGGGATGCCCAGCTGGTACGCCGAGAACGGCCAGTACCTCACCACCCAGTTCTTCGGGATGAAGGCCAACCGCTACCTGCACGAGCACAACATCTCGCAGCGCACCCTGGCCAAGGTGGCCAACAAGAACTTCCGCAACGGCGCGCTGAACCCGAACGCGTTCCGGCGCAAGCCGATCAGCGAGGACGACATCCTCAACTCGACGATGCTCAACTACCCGTTGACCCAGTACATGTTCTGTGCCCCGGACGAGGGTGCCGCGGCGGTGGTGATGTGCCGCGCGGACATCGCCCACCGGTACACCGACAAGCCCGTGTATCTGAAGGCTGTCGAAGTCCGGACACGGCGGTACGGCGCCTACGAGGTCAACACCACCTGCGCACCGGTGGAGGAAGACGTGGCGCCGACGGTGTACGCCGCCCGGGCCGCGTTCGAGAAGGCCGGTGTGGCACCCGAAGACGTCGACGTCGTCCAACTGCAGGACACCGACGCCGGCGCCGAGATCATCCACATGGCCGAATGCGGATTCTGCGCCGACGGCGACCAGGAGAAGCTGCTGGCCGACGGCGCCACCGAGATCGGCGGCTCCCTACCGATCAACACCGACGGCGGCCTGATCGCCAACGGCGAGCCCATCGGCGCCTCCGGGCTGCGCCAGATCCACGAACTGGTACGGCAACTCCGTGGCCAGGCCGGCGACCGGCAGGTACCGGGCAATCCCCGCGTCGGCTTCGCCCAGCTCTACGGCGCCCCCGGCACCGCCGGCGCCACCGTCCTGACGCTCTGACTCTCATGGCCGAGCGGGAGAAAAGGAACCACCACCGTGACTGAACATTCCGTCGAACAGTTCAGGGACGCACCGATTTTCGATGCCGACCAGCACATGTACGAAACCGGTGAGGCGCTGACGAAGTTTCTCCCGGACAGGTACTCACGTGCGGTGCAGTACGCCCAGATCGGCCGTCAGACCCGGGTGGTGATCAACAACCGGGTCACCGACTTCATCCCGAATCCGACCTTCGAGCGGGTGGCGGCTCCCGGCGCGCACGAGAAGTTCTTCGCCGGCGAGAACACCGAGGGATTGACCTTGCGCGAGATGCAGGGCAAGGCGATCGACGCACCCGCGGCCACCCGTAACCCCGACGACCGTGTCGCGGAGCTGGACCGCCAGGGTGTGGTCGAGGCCCTGAACTATCCCACCCTGGGTAGCCTCGTCGAGCACTCCAGCGCCGACGACCCTCAGCTCACGCTGGCGATCGTCCACGCGCTGAACGAGTGGATTCTCGAGCACTGGAGCTTCAACCACGCCGACCGGGTGTTCTCGACACCTATCATCAATCTGTCCGAAGTCGATGCGGCGCAACGTGAACTGGAATGGATCCTCGACCACGGGGCCAAGGTCGCGCTGATCAAACCCGGTCCGGTCAACGGCCTGCATGGCTGGCGCTCCCCCGCCCTGCCGGAGTTCGACCCGTTCTGGCGTGACGTCGAGGCCGCCGGCCTACCCATCGTGTTGCACGCCAGCTATCCCCCGCTCGATGACTACGTCAACAAGTGGGAGCCGCCCCACACTCAGAACTTCATGGCGCAGAGCGCGTTCCGGTGGATGGTGCTGGGACACCGCGAGATCGCCGACATGCTGACCGCACTGATCTGCCACGGCACGCTGACCCGGTTCCCGGAGCTGCGCATCGCCAGCGTCGAGAACGGCAGCAGCTGGATCTTCCCGCTGTTCCACGATTTCGCAGACCTGTACAAGAAGATGCCGCAGAACTTCCCCGAGCATCCGCACGACGTATTCCGTCGCAACATCTGGGTCAGCCCGTTCTGGGAAGGCTGCGTGTCCGACGTGGTGGAGACGGTCGGATGGGACAAGGTGCTGTTCGGCTCGGACTACCCGCACCCCGAGGGCCTGGCCGAACCGAAAGGCTTCTGGAAGTACGCCGAGGGCATGGATATTCGCCGCACCTACGACTTCATGGGCGACAACGCACGACGGTTCATGGGACTGCCCATCGCCAACCCTGATCCCGGCGCGGTCAAACCGCCGGCGCTCGCCGGCGCCTGAGCGGCCGTTCAAGCTCGCGAGCAGACACAAAACTGCCTGTTTGACATGTGAAATGGGCAGTTTCGTGTCTGCTCGGCATCTGGCGGAAGCTTGAGGAGGCAAATGCAGCCCGTAGTCTGCTCGCGCTAGGAAGCCTTCGCCTTGGGAGCTGAGTAGTTGGGCTTCCCGAGACCGAGCACGTGCTGGGCGATCATGTTGCGGAACACTTCGAGCGTTCCGCCGTAAATGCCCACCAATGGCGCGAACCGGTAGACGTACTCACTGCGGTCATCGGCTCCCCCGTCGGCCCCGACCGGCAGTGCGGCGACTGATCCCGCGATATCCATCAGGTCCGGGGCAATGTCACGCATGGTCTGCGCCAGCGCCACCCGGCCGAAGATGCTGGGTGACGACAGGGACGCCTCCAAGCGAGCCACACTGCGCCCCAAGCGGTAAGCCACCGATCCATCGTCGACGGCACCGGACCTGCCGACGAGTGCAGCCACATTGTCGGCCGCCTCGGCCATGAATCCGGCCTGGTGCATCATGATCGCGACATCGGCCAGGCCGTCGTCGGCGGCCGCGACCGCCCCGTGCTCGGCATCCAGCGGCTCCCGCACCACCGTCCAGCCACCGTTGACATCACCGAGCCGGTACTTGTCGTCGACCCGCACGTCGGAGTAGTAGACGATGTTGGTGCGGTCACCGTCGATGGTGCGGATGCCCTGGATCTCGATGCCGTCGGAGTCCAGCGGCACCAGGAACATGGTCAGGCTCTTGTGTTTCGGTGCTTCCGGATCGGTGTTGGTGATCAGGAAGACGTACTGGCAGTTGTGCGCACCGGTGGTGAACATCTTGGATCCGTTGATCACCCATTGGTCACCGTCACGCACCGCGCGGGTCTTGCAGGTGGCGACATCCGACCCGCCCTCAGGCTCGGTGTAACCCAGGCACATTCGCACGGTGCCGTCGAAAACCCCGCGCAGCACATCGTCGCGGATCTCCGGGGACGCGAACTTCGCCACCGACCGGGCGATCATGACGGTGGTCCCCCAGGTCACCCACGGCACCTCGGCGCGTCGCTTCTCCAATTGCCAGATGCGTGACTGCACCCGGGAGAAGCCGCCGTCGGCCTCGGGCTTGAATTCCTTCTCCAGGTAGCCGGCCGCGCCCAGGGCCAGGTGCACGCCCTCGTGGAAGTTGTCGCCGGTTTCGCGGTCATGCCGAATGACATCCTCGGTGACGATGCGTCCCAGGAACTCTCGTACCTCGGTACGGAACGCCTCGTCCTCCACGGACAGTTCGACTGTTGAGAAATCCATGGTTGTCCTAAACCTCGCTGCTTTCCCGGGCGGCCACAATCTGAGCGATGCGGACCGCGGAGGCGCCGGGGTCACCGCCGGCCAGTGCCCAGCCTCGGGCCCGTACCAGGTACGCGGTAGCCGCTGCCTCCGCGGACACCCCCAGCCCACCTTGAACGTGTACCGCCATGGTGGCGGCCTTGGCGGCCTCCTCCGCCATGAAGACGAACGCCGACGGGGCCAATTCCGACCGCTCGTCGGGCTCGTTGTCGAGGAACCACGCGGCCCGACGTACCAGGCCCCGCCCGCTCTGGACGGTGATCGCGATGTTGGCCAGCGGATGGGAGATGCCTTGCAGCGTGCCGATCGGCACGCCGAGGGTGTAGCGCGACTTGGCGAACTCGGCGGCAATCGTCATGGTCTCCTCGACCAGCCCCACCAGCGCGGCGGCCGTCAGCAAACGCCATTCATCCAGTGCCCGTTGATATTCGGCCACCGCTTCGGCACCGCCGGCCAGCACCACCCGCGAGTCCGCGGCGGCCGGATCCACCCACGCCATCGGCAGCTTTCCGATGTTGTCGACGCGCGCCGGCCGGCTGGAGAATCCCAGCTGCACGATGCTCTCCCCGTCGCGGACGACGATGTGGTCGGCGATCGACCCGGCCGGGACGAGCCGTGAGCCGGCTGGTGCGACCTGCTGAGGGTCGATCGCCACCAACTGGGTGCCGTTGACGACGTCCTCCGACTCGAGAGCACCCAGCCGTGCGAGCAAGCGTGCCGCCACGACGTGGTCGATCCACGGCACCGGCGCCAGCGAGCGCCCCAGTTCCTCGGCCACCAAGGTCAGGTCCACCAGGGTCGCCCCGTCGCCGCCGACGGATTCCGGGAGTGCCATCGTGGTGGCTCCCATGGCGCACAACCGTTCCCACAGACTCTTGTCGAACCCTGACGGTTCGGCCGCGCGCACGGTTTCGATGTCGGAGTGCGTCTTGAAGAACTGCCGGTACGCGGTCTGCAGGTCGACGTGGTCCTCGGTCAGGCTGTAATCCAGCCTGCGCAGTTCATAGCGGTCCATCAGCGCTCCATTTCCGGGCCGTCGCCGAAGAAGAACTCCGCAGCGTTGTTGTAGAGATAGTTGTCCAGCACGTCGGCAGGCAGGTCGAGCGCCAGCGCCTCGGGCACTACGCGCTGCATGCGCAGCACCGGGAAGTCCGAGGCGAAGATGACCTTGCCCTTCCCTCGGGTCCGCATGAAGTGCAGCAGGGACTCCGGCAGCCGCTTGGGCGACCAGGCCGACGTCATCAACCGTAGGTTCTGGTACTTGATCAGCATCCGAATCGCGATGTCCCACCATGGATCCGCTCCATGGATCATGCAAAGCTTCAATTCCGGGAACCGCACGCACACCCGGTCGAGGTGGATGGGGTTCTGCACCTCACCGGGGATCGGCGGACCGGGGATGCCCGTGTTGACGCACAACGGCAGTTCCAGCTCGGCGCATTTGGTGTAGAGCGGGTAGTAGACCGCATCGCTCGGTGGATACTGCCCGTCACCCCAGAAGCTCGGGCCCACAACGGCGTACGCGACCGGCAAGTCAGCCACGACGGCTGCCAGTTCTCGCAACGACGGCATGGGGCGCAACAGGTTCACCCCGCCCATCGCCAGCGCGAACCGGTCGGGCTGGGCCTCGACGAACTTCCGCGCGGTCACCGACGGCTTGGCCAGGGAATCCATCAGGATGGCCTTCTGCACCCCGTGGGTGTCCATTTCATCGAGCAGCTCGGACAGGTCGATGGGGTCGTACATCGACTGCGGGCCCTTGAAGTAATCGTCGCGCACCTTCTTCATGAAGGTGGGCTGGTTCTCGGTCTCGCCGAAGTGCACGTTGGCCAGACAGTCAATCACCTTGTGATTCATGCTTTTATCTCCGCTTGTTGCGACGCCAGGCGCTTGGCCCAGCGGTAATCGGCCTTGCCGTTGCCGAGTCTGCGGATCTCCTCGACGAACAGCACGTCCTTGGGCAGTTTGAACCGGGCCAATCGGGTGCCGCAGTGCTCCCGCAGCGCGGCGACGTCGACGGCGTCGCGGACCGACACCAGAGCGACAACCTCCTCACCCCATCGCTCACTGGGCCGGCCGACAGCCAGGGCATCCACCACGTGGGGGTGTGCCCGCAGGGCTTCCTCGATCTCCTCGACGAAGACCTTTTCCCCACCGGTGTTGACCACCAGCGAATCCCGGCCCAGCAGGCGCAGGGTGCCGTCAGCGTCGAGGGAGGCGCGGTCACCCGAGACCACCACCCGTTCGCCGGCCACCTCGGGGAAGGTCTTCGCCGTCGCCGCCTCGTCGTTGAAGTAGCCGAGCGGAATCCGGCCGTTGCGGGCCACCCAGCCCACCTCGCTGTCACCGGGAGCCAGGAAGCGGGAGTAGTCGTCGGCGAGCACCAGGCCACCGGCGCGCAGCTGGAAGGTTTCGGCGGTCGGGGTTTCGCGCTGGGTATGGCCGAATCCCATGTTGCCGGTCTCCGAGGACCCGAACCCGTTGATGACGGTGATCTGCGGGATGTGCTCCAGCAGTGCACGTTGATGTTTCGGGTTGGTCGCGGCACCGCCGGTGCCGATCGCGAACATCGCCGACAGGTCGTAGGAGCGCCGGCCCAACTCCTCGACGATCGGTCCGGCGTAGGCATCGCCCACCATCGTCATCAGCCCGACCTTCTCCCGCTGCGCGGTTTCGAGCACCGCACGTGGGTCGAAACGTGGCTTGGTGTCGTGCAGCACCACAGTCTGACCGGACAACAAGCCGGAGAACGCGGTCCACATCCCGGCGGCATGCATCAACGGCGACACAGCGAACCACGGCGGGCCTGCGTTGGCCACCTTGGCGTGGATTTCGCCCACCTGGTCGTGGTCGGCGCCGTTCATCGATGACACGTAGATGTCGGCCTGGCGCCACATCACCCCTTTGGGACGGCCGGTCGTGCCGCCCGTGCAGACCATGAGCAGATCGTCGGGTGACGGGGCGATGTCGCGGTCGGTATCCCCCTGCGCCAGCGCATCTTCCAGTCTCACGGCATTCGGCAGCTCGGTACCGTCGCCGTCGTCGACGGAGATCAGCACCTCGGCGACACCATCACCGAGCACGTCGGCGAACTTGTCCCCGAGTGAGCGGTGGTAGATCACCGCACGCGGTTTCAGGTAGGCCAGCAGGTCGGCCACCTCGCCCGGTGTGTAGTAGTAGTTCACGTTCACCGGGACGGTGCGCGCCTTGAGGCAGCCGATCACCACCTCGGGGTACCGGTCGTTGTGCATGACCAGCGCGACAACGTCCTGACCGCACTCCCAGCGGTTCAGATCCCGACGTTCCCGGAACGCGCCCAGCCCGCGCGAGGCAAGGTAGTTCGCCAGCCGGCGGGTCAGGTCAGCGCCCTGCGCGAAGGTGGTGCGGCGATCGCCGCACACCGTCATCTCGCGGTCGGGCACCGCCTCGGCGATCGCATCGACGACGGCGCCGATCGT
The DNA here is from genome assembly GCF_010731295.1 of Mycolicibacterium boenickei. NCBI lineage: Bacteria > Bacillati > Actinomycetota > Actinomycetes > Mycobacteriales > Mycobacteriaceae > Mycobacterium > Mycolicibacterium boenickei. The sequence continues at coordinate 5,513,637 of NZ_AP022579.1, forward strand.
CCATTCGACCATGGCGGCGGCTAGACCGACACCAGGCCCGCGACGCCAGGCGCGGTCCGGGTCGGGTCACCCAGAAGCTCAAGAGCGTTGTCCCGCATGACTTTTCTGGTGTCCTCGAGGCTGAACTCCGGGAACTGCGGGATGTCGGCGGTGAAGGTGGTCGGGTCGGCCAGGCCCTCGCCGTGCGGCCAGTCCGAGCCGAACAGGATCTTGTCCACACCGATGGTGTCGGCGAGCAGCTTCACGTCGTCCTCGTAGTACGGCGCGATCCAGACGTTGTTGCGCAGCTGCTCGACCGGATCCTCCTTGAAGTGGTACGGCGCATTGTTGGCCGCCTTCTTCAGCCGCTTGATCAGCCGGTAGACGAAGTACGAGCCGTTCTCGATGCTGCACACCTTGAGCTTGGGATGCCGGGTGAAGACCTGGTGCACGATCATCGAGGCCATGGTGTCGTGAATCGCGCGGTCATCCATGATCACCATGTCGAGCGGGTCGCGCTTGCCGAACCCCTTGAATACGCCGCTGCCGCCCCACAACGCCGGGACCGCCATGTATCCGGAGTCCGACAGATGGAAGACCACGGCGACACCGGCCTCGGCCAGGCGGGCCCACACCGGATCGTGCGACGGGTCCCCCAGGGACCGCGGCCGGACCGCACCCGGTACCGGTGCCGGCCGCACACACACCAGCTTGGCGCCGCGGCCGATCACGAACTCGACTTCCTCGACCGCCTTGACCGGGTCCGCCAGCGAGATGATGGGCGCGGACACGAACCGTCCGTCGGGCCGGTCGAAGCCCCAGTCTTCGTCCAGCCACAGGTTGAAAGCGTGTACTGACGCCATGGTGGCCTCGATGTCGTGCTTGAGCCCCTCCTCCACGCCACACGCGAAAGTCGGCAGCATGAAGACGGTTTCGAGGCGCTGACGGTCGAGCACCTTCACCCGCGCATCGCGATTCTGGTATTCGGGATGATCGGAGAGCCGGTCGACCTTCATCAGGGAAGCCGGGTCCACGCCTTCGGGGATCTCGCCGCGGAACAGCAGGTCCAGGCAGCCCGGTTCGATGATCGGGTCGAAGGTCGGGTTGGGGATGAAGTGGTTGACCGTTCCGCCCATCACCGCCAACGTGCGTTTGCCGTCCTGCACCATCTGAACACCACGGCTCCGGAACTCCTTGGGCAGGTGCCGGGTGAACGCATCGATCGGCTCGTAGTAGTGGTTGTCGACGTCGACGGCAAGGTACGGAAGCCGTTCGGGAGCTTCGGGCATGTCAGCAACCTTCTTTCAGGGGCGGGAAATTCGGGGGCCGTTTTTCGAAGAATGCGGTGATGCCCTCGACGAGATCGGGGCGGACCATGGACTCGTGCATGAGTTTCTCGGCCCGGTCACTCACGTCGGCGACGTTGTCGTTGGCGTCGCCGTAGAGCTGACGCTTGATCACCGCCATGGACGCCGGAGAGCAGTTGCGGGCCAGATCCTCGGCATACTCCAGGGCGCGGCCCAGTAGGTTCTCGGGCGCCACAACCTCTTTCACCAATCCGAGCTGGGCCGCTTCCTCGGCGAGGAAGGTCCGGCCACTCAAGAGCAGGTCCGCCGAGGCACCCCAGCCGGCCAGCCGCGGCAGGATCCAGGTGATGCCGTATTCGCCGATCAGTCCCCGGCGTGGGAAGGCGGTGGCGAATTTCGCTCCGGCCGCGGCGAATCGGACGTCGCACATCAGCGCGTGGGTGAGGCCGATGCCGACGCAGGCGCCGTTGATGGCGGCGATGACCGGCTTGCGCAATTCGGTGAGGAAATGCGGGTGGCGCTCGCCGACAATCTTGCTGACGTCGGTGTCCTCGGTGATGCCGGCGCCCAGGTCCTGCATGGCGCCCATGTAGGCACCGGCGCAGAATCCGCGCCCACTCCCGGTCAGCACGATCGCCCGAACCGCGCGATCGGCCTCGGCGCGATCGAAATTCGCGTAGACGCCGGCAGAGATGTCCGCACCCCACGAGTTCAGCCGGTCCGGACGGTTCAGCGTGATGACGGCGACACCGGCATCTGTCGTCTCGTAGAGCACCGCATCGGTTCCCACGCTGTCGGCGACCGTCATGCGCCGCTACCTCCCCGAAGCCACACCAGCCGTTCAGACATACATACTGTATACCTATCGGTAGTGCATTCCGCAAGCCTGGTGTTGGCGTCGCGACCTGCGCAAAGACGGTTCAGGCGTCGATCAAACCGAGCTTCCGGTAAGCAGTCTCGATCTGGACCTTGGCCGCATCCGGCAGCGGCGCCTGGGGCGGACGGGAATGCGGGTAATCGCCGATGGGCAGCCCCAGCACCGAGGCCGCGTGCTTGAACGCGTCGGCCCAGTGGGTGAAGTAGTCGGCTCGACCCGGGTAACACGTGAACCAGGACCCCATGTCGAAGCTGAACTGATCCAGTCCGGACTCCCGGCCGAAGTCCATCGCCTCGATCAGCCGGTCGGCGTACACCAGGTCCCAGTACTCGGTGAAGATGCGGCGTTGCGGGGTCTCGTACAGGTACCCCGCCGTGCCCAGCTGGGCCGGGCACACGATGCCGTCCCGAAGCCAGCCCGCCCGGTACACGGTGGTGTCGCATTCCCAGACCGCCAGGTACGGCGCCAGCTCATGTAGACGGCGGCTCGCGGCCGGCCGGAAGGCGCCCTCCTTGGTGGCGCACACCGCCGGGATCGCCTCGGCGATCCGGGCACTTTCCTCCGGTGTGAGCACATAACCGGAGGACGGCGAGTTGAACATCCCGAGGGCGATGTCCGTGCGATCGGCGACGTATCGGAAGAAGCGCAGCACACCCTCTCCGGCGTGTGCCTCCATCATGGGCGTCTGGATGTAGACGATGTCGGCGCCGGCCTGTTGCGCATGCCGGGTGAGCTCCACGCAGTCCTTGGCCGAGGTCGCCGCGGTGCAGGCCTGGATCACGACATCCGGGTTGGCGCGTCGCCCCTCGTCGATCGCCACCTCGAGCAGCTGCTTGCGCTCGGCCAGGGTCAGGGCCCAGAACTCGGCCAAACCGCTGGTACACCACAGCATCTGGTGACCGAGGTCGCCGACGCAATAGCGCACGAGGTACCGGTAGGCATCCCAGTCGATGTCGTCGCCGTCGGCGCCGCTGAACGGGGTGTATAGCGAATCACCGATTCCGCGCAGTGCGTGACGGGCCCAGTCTCGCGCTTCGCCTGCCGTTGCCATCCAACCCCCTAGATGAAGTCTGACCCACCGTCCACGTTGACGTTGGCCCCGGTCATGTACGAGTTGCGCCTGGAAGCGAGAAATGCTGCGACCGGACCGATTTCGCCGGGAAGTCCGGCACGTGGCAAATGGGCGGGATGACCGAAATGCTCGTCGATGGCCGCCATCAACGCATACGGGTCGTTGCCGTCGACACCTACGGTGTCAGCCCAACCACGCAGCGCTTCCGACGAGATGCTGCCCGGGGACACCACGTTGACCATGATCTCGTCCTTCGCCAGCAACAGCGACAGATTCTTGGACACGCTGTTCACGGCCGCCTTGGCCGCCGTGTACGCCGGCAGCCGGGTGCTCTGCCGCTGGGTGGAATGGGCCGAGAAGTTGACGACGCGCGCCCATTCGGCCTTGCGTAGCAACGGCAATGCCGCCCGCACACACCGCACCATACCCATCAGACCGGCATCGAACGCTTCCTGCCACTGGTCGTCGGTCAGCTCCTCGAAGTTGCCCGCGGCGCCCGGACCGACCGTGTTGATCAAGGCGTTCAGTTCACCCCATCGCTCGCCCACCGCGGCGAAGGCCCGCTCGACCTGGGAGCCGTCCGAGGTGTCGGCGACGATGGGCACCGCCTCCGGCGATCCGAGGCGGGTCAGCTCCGTTGCGGCAGCGTCGAGCACGTCGCGGGAACGACCCACGATCGCGATCCGCGCGCCATCCTCGGCCAGGCATTGCGCGGTCGCGAAGCCCATTCCGCGGCCACCGCCCACGACGACGGTGGCCGCACCCGCGAATCCCAGATCCATGGGATGGTCAGGAACCGGTCCAATTGGGGGCGCGCTTCTCGGCGAAGGCGATGGCCCCCTCCTTGGCGTCGTTCGAGGAGAACACCGGTGCGAGCAGTTCGCCCTGCTTCTTCCACATCTCGTCGGCCGACCACTCCGAGGACGAGGCGATGATCTCCTTGGTCACCGCCACGGCCAGCGGACCGTTGGCCGTGATCCGATCGGCGAGCTCGAGCGCGCCGTCGAGCGCGCCGCCGGGCTCGGTCAGCTTGTTGACGAAGCCCCACGCGGCGGCTTCTTCGGCGGTGAAGCTGTCACCGGTGAGCGCGAGTTCCATGGCCTTCTGGTACGGGATGCGCTGGTGCAGACGCAGCAGTCCGCCACCGCCGGCCACCAGACCACGCTTGACCTCGGGAATGCCGAACTTGGCGACCTTGGAGGCGACCACCAGATCGGTCGCCAGCACCAACTCGGTCCCGCCGGCGAGCGCGAACCCTTCGACGGCGGCGATCAGCGGCTTGCGCGGCGGGCGCTCGGTGAATCCCGCCCCGCGACCAGGAACGTACGGCAGCTCACCCGAAGCGAACGCCTTGAGGTCCATCCCGGCACAGAAGTTTCCACCCGCACCGGTGAGAACGGCCACCGACAGCTCGGGGGTGTCATCGAGTTCGTCCATGGCTTCGGCGAGCCCTTGCACCACCGCAAGGTTGAACGCATTGCGCGCTTCCGGACGATTGATCGTGATGACGAGCGTGCGACCCCGACGCTCCCGCAAAACTACTTCCGACACCAAATGCCCCTTCGCTATGCGCAGCCCGATACCCCGGAAAAGCCTACTATAGGTATTACAGTACAAAGACGGCGCCCCGCGGTACACGCTCGAGCGACGCCTCGGCGCGAGTGGCGGAAGGCCACCACGGAAGGGCTACCGGTAAGGTTGACAGCGACAAGACCCCGCGACACGCGCGCATAGGCGCAGTTCAGGTGGCGGCCGGCGGTAAATTCACCTGCGATTGAGCCGCGGCACAGGGACGACTTGAACAGAATCTATTCGATGGAGGTGCCCGCAGTGGCAAAGCAGCCGACCGCTGAGAAACGTCAACGGCGCGAACGTGGGTCCATCAATCCTGACGACATCATCGCCGGCGCTTTCGAACTCGCCGAGCAGGTGTCGATCGACAACCTCAGCATGCCGCTGCTCGGCAAACATCTCGGCGTCGGTGTCACGAGCATCTACTGGTACTTCCGCAAGAAGGACGATCTGCTCAACGCGATGACCGACCGCGCACTGCGCCAGTTCGTCGTCGCCACCCCCTATGTGGAGGCCAAGGACTGGCGTGAGTCACTGGCCAACCACGCCAGGACCATGCGAAAAGCCTTCATGGGTAACCCGATCCTGTGTGATCTCATTCTCATTCGGTCGGCACTGAGTCCCCGGGCCGCACGCCTGGGGGTGCAGGAGATGGAGACCGCGATCTCCGGGCTGGTCGAGGCCGGGCTGTCGGTCGAGGACGCCTTCGACACGTATTCGGCCGTGTCCGTACACGTCCGCGGGTCGGTTGTGCTGCACCGTCTGTATGAGAAGAACCGGGCCAACGACAACGCCCCCGGCGACTACGAAGAGACCATGGTGATCGACCCCGAGATCACCCCGCTGCTGGCCCAGGTCACCAGCGAGGGACACCGCATCGGGGCGGCCGACGAGAAGAACTTCGAGTACGGCCTCGAATGCATCCTCGACCACGCAGCGGCCCGGATCGAGGCCAACACCGGTAAGGCGAAGAAGACGCCCGCCCGGCGCAAGGCCGCGGCCAGCTGACTCTGCGTCCACGGCGCATCCTTCTCGGATACTCGCGCCGGGGACGCAGAGCCGACCATCGTCTAGACCTCGATGACCAGGCCGCCGCCCTGACCGCCACCAGCGCACATCGCGGCCACGCCGATACCGCCACCGCGACGCTGCAGTTCGTAGATCAGCGTGGTGACCATGCGTGCACCGGACGCCGAGATCGGGTGGCCAAGGCTGCATCCGCTGCCGGAGAAGTTCACCAGCTCCTCGTCGATGCCGTACTTGCGCACCGCGGCGATCGGCACCGAGGCGAAGGCCTCGTTGATCTCCCACAGCGCGACATCCGACGGCTTGAGCCCGGCGCGGTCCAAGACCTTGCCGATCACCTCGACGCCGCCGAGGCCGGTGTCACGCGCGGCGACGCCGACCGCACCCCAGGCCCTGACCTTGGCCATCACGTTGAGATTCTCCGCGGCCGCATAGTCGTCGCCGACCAGGGCGACAGCAGCGGCAGCGTCGTTGGTGCCGCTGCTGTTGCCCGCGGTGATGGAGAATCCTTCGATCTCCGGGTGCAGGACCTTGAGTTCGGCGAGCTTCTCCGCGGTGGTGCCGCGGCGCGGGTGCTCGTCGACGCTGAACTCGATGACTGAGCCATCGGGTTGGCTGACCTTCAGTGGCACGATCTCGTCGAGGAACTTGCCCGCGTCGATCGCGGCGATGGCCCGCTGGTGCGACCGCGCGGCCCAGGCATCCATGTCCTCACGGGTGATCCCGGCCGCTTGCGCGGTGTTCCAGCCGACCGTGATCGACATGTCGCGCATCGGCGCATCCGGGGTCTCGACGTGCGTCGGCGTCATCCAGGGCTCGATGAACTCGATCTCGGGACCGAATCCCGGAACCCGCCACTTCATCAGTGGCGACGACGACAGGGACTGCACACCGCCGGCCACCAGGACCCGCTCCATGCCGGAGCCGATCTGGGCCGACGCGTTGCCGATCGCGGTGAGCGATCCCGCGCAGTGCCGGTTGACGGCCTGACCGGGTACCGACTGCCAGCCCAGCGCATCGGCTGCGTAGCGCGCGATATCGCCGCCGCCGTAGTTGGATTCGGCGAAGATCAGATCGTCGATGGCCTCCGGGGCGATGCCCGCGCGGCGCACGACCTCGGGCAGCACCGTGGTGATCAGGGTTTCCGGCGGGGTGTTGACCAGCGTTCCCTTGAAGGAGCGGCCGATCGCGGTGCGGGCAGCGCCCACGATGACGGGTGTTGGCATGGATCCACCTTTACGCTATGTCGAGTTTATGTAACGGTATCAGGACGGGCTTCTACTGCGGTTCGGGGACGTGGAAATGTTCGTCGCGCAGCCGGAACGCTTCCTTCGTGCCATGTTGAGCGCGGGTCTTGACGAAGTTGAACTCACCCGGCGAGAACTGCAGGTTGGTGCCGTAGGCGTGGAAGATGTAACTCGCCACCTCCTCGCCCTGATAGGCCTGACTCTGCTCGACCAGCCGGAATGCCTCCTTGGCGATCACCACGCCGTCGGCCGGCATCTTGGCCGCCTTGGCGGCCCAGTACTGCGCGCGGGCCGTCACCTGATCGGCGTCACACGTGTCGGTGAAGATGCCGAGGTGCTCGATCGAGCCGGCCTCGACGATGTCCCCCGTCAGCAGCATCCGCCGGGCCAGCACCGGCCCGAGACGGTGGAAGAACATGTGCAGGCTGCCCAGCGCCGGACCGAGGAACCGGGTGGCCGGCATCCCGATCTTGGTATCGCGGGCGATCACCGAGATATCCGTCATCAACGCCATCTCGAAGCCACCGCCGAGTGCGTAGCCACTGATCTCCCCCACGGTGACCTTCGGGAAACCCATGAAGTTGTGATAGAAGCCAAACGACTTGCGGTCCACGGTAAGTCGGCGTCGCTGGCTGGGACGTGACTTCTTCTGCGCTTCGGGCGCTTCTGCCCCATACCAACCGTAGGCGTTGTTCATGTCCGCCCCGGTGCTGAACACCCCCTCGGCGCCACGCAGCAGCACCACGGTGAGGTCGTCGTCCTCGGCCACGATGTCGAGGTAGCGGGCGATCTCGTCGCGCATGGCCGCGTCGTAGGAGTTGCGCTGCTTCGGATTGTTCAGCGTGATGGTGGCGATGCGGTGATCCGCATCGACCTCGAACAGCACCCGGTCATCTGTCATGCGAAATCAACCTCGCTTCAATGGTTTTGTCGTTGCCTGCGGCCAACGTGGTGCGCCGCGCGGCGGAGAGATGGTCGCCGGCGAGCCTGGTCGCCCGGGCGGTGTTGCCGTCGGCGATCGCGTCCACCAGGCGCTGGTGATCCCGCAGCGCGGCCCGCATGGTCGACGCCGACATCCCCGCCTCGCCTTCACCGGTCCACACCCCCGACTCGTGCGTCGACCAGATCAGTTCCAGCGAGCCGATCAGCAAGATCATCGGCTCATTGCCGCACCGGGACACCAGCGCCTCGTGGAATCGCCGGGCGTTGGGGACATACTGCGAGGCGTCGTCGAAGTTCGCTGTCTGACAGTCGATCTCCGCCTGAAGATAGGGCACCACCTCGGTGGCGCGGTCCGCGCGGGCGGCGCACATGCCCGCACAGATCGGCTCCAGGTGCAGCAGGGCCTCGCTGACATCCGCCGGCGTGGCGGCACGGGCCTGCAGCACCATGCCGATCATGTGGGCGGTGCGCTCCGCCGAGGGCATCTGCACCACCGCCCCGCCGACGTTTCCGCGGCGCACCGAGATCAGCCCGTCGGTCTCCAGCAGATGGATCGCCTCACGCAACGCGGGCGGACTCACCCCGAACTCCTGGAACAGGCTCTCCTGCGTGGGCAGGATGTCCCCTTCGCGCAGCCGGCCGGACAGGATGTCGTCGCGCAGTTTCGACGCGACGATGTCGGCAACCCGGGGCTGCCGGATGCGCCGGGCGCGTCCTTCCATCGACGACCTTTCCTTGCTAACTTGTACAAGATAGTAACCGCATCGCCTACTGTATGGGCAACTGTATGGATTGGGAAAGGCTGGAATCCAGGTGAGTGACGGTTCGGTGACCACGTCCCGCGCGGACTCAACACTGTGCATCACCCTCGACCGGCCGTCGCGGCGTAACTCGTTGAGCCACCAGATGATCGACGATCTGGTCGACGTCCTGACCGCCGCCGCCTATGACGACTCGCTGCGGGCCATCGCCCTCACCGGGACCGGTGAGGACTTCTGCACCGGGGCCGACTGGGTCGCCACCAACGATTCAGGCCGACGCCCGCGTACCGGCGACCTGGTGCGGCGGATCCCGCACACCGCACACCGCGTCATCGAACTCGTCAGCACCATCCAGCTGCCGGTGGTGTGCGCAGTCCGGGGCTGGGCGGTGGGACTGGGCTGCAACCTCGCCCTCGCCGCCGACTTCACCATCGCCGACAGCGGGGCGACATTCTGGGAGCCGTTCATGAGCCGCGGGTTCACCCCCGACTCCGGAGCGACCTGGCTGCTGCCCCGCCTGGCCGGGGTGGCCCGGGCCAAGCGGATGCTGCTGCTCGGCGAGAAGGTCACCGGATCCCAGGCTGCCGACTGGGGGCTGATCCACGATGCGGTTGCCGCAGACGAAGTGGACACCGCGGTCGACTCGCTGCTGGCGCGGCTGGCCGCCGGACCGACCGTCGCGATCGGGCTGGCCAAACAGGCCATCGCCTACGGCCAGCACGCCACCCTGTCGCAATCCCTCAACCAGGAGCTGTCCAATCTGGAACTCTCCTGCCGCACCGCCGATTTCAAAGAGGGCCTGGCCGCGTTCCGGGAACGCCGCGACCCGGACTTCCAAGGCCGTTGAAAGGTATCCATGTACGACACCATCAAGTACGAGGTGGACGACCACAAGGCCACCATCACGTTGAACCGGCCCGACGCGCTCAATGCGCTGTCGCCACACATGATCACCGAGTTGCGGGCCGCCTACGCCGCAGCGGAGAACGACGACAACGTCTGGCTGATGATCGTCACCGCCACCGGCCGGGCGTTCTGCACCGGCGCCGACGTCAAGGAAATCCCCGGCGACGGAAAGGTCGTCAACGAGCGGCCCTACCTGTCCACCTACGAACAGTGGGAGGCTCCGCAGGAGGGCACCCCGCCGTTCCGCAGCATGGCCAAGCCCGTCGTGGTGGCGATCAACGGAATCTGTTGCGGCGCCGGCCTGGACTGGGTCACCACCGGTGACATCGTGATCGCCTCGGACCAGGCGACGTTCTTCGACCCGCATGTCAGCATCGGCCTGGTGGCCGCCCGCGAGATGGTGAGATTGGCCCGCGCACTCCCCCGATCAGTGGCGTTGCGCATGGCGTTGATGGGCAAGCACGAACGCATGACGGTCGAGCGCGCCTACGAGCTCGGGCTGATCACCGAGATCGTCGAGCACGACAAGCTGTTGGAGCGGGCCCACGAGATCGCCGACACCGTGTGTCTCAACGCCCCACTGGCGGTCCGCGGAACCCGACTGGCCATTCACAAGACGCTCGATCTGCCGTTGCACGAGGGCGAGATCCTGGCCGAGACGTTCCGCGAGCGCGTGGTGCGCACCGAGGATGCCCTCGAAGGACCGCGGGCGTTCGTCGAGAAGCGCAAGCCCAACTGGCAGGCCAGGTAATGGAAACACTTCTCCTCGATTTCGACCATCAGTCAAAGGTCGCCACGGTCACGCTGAACCGGCCCGAAGCGCTGAACTCGTTCAACCGTGCGATGTGCAACGAGATGCGCGATGCGTGGCACGCCATCAAAGATGACGAAGGCATCAACGCCGTGGTGCTTCGGGCGGCCGGCGACCGCGCATTCAGCGCCGGGCTGGACGTGAAATCCAGCTATGGCCAGCCCGAGATCGTCTGGAACCACGAGGATCCCGGGGAGTTGCTGAGCCCGAAGTGGCAGAAGCTGTGGAAGCCCGTGGTGTGTGCCGTGCAAGGTATGTGCACAGCCGGCGCGCTGTATTTCGTCAACGAAGCCGATGTGGTGATCTGCTCGCAGGAGGCCACGTTCTTCGACTCCCATGTCAGCGCCGGGTTGGTGTCGGCACTGGAGCCGATCGGCCTGATGCGCCGGGTCGGGCTCGGCGACACCTTGCGGATGGCGTTGATGGGCAACGACGAACGCGTCGGCGCCGAGACCGCACTGCGGATCGGATTGGTCACCGAGGTGGTGGCCAGAGACCAGTTGTGGGACCGGGCGCACGAGATCGCCGCCTCCATCGCCGCCAAGCCGCCGACCGCGACGCAGGGGACCGTGAAGGCGATCTGGGAATCGCTGGACAAGCCGTACCGGGCCGCCATGGACCAGGGCCTCATCTACACCCGGCTTGGCAACCCGATCGCCAAAGCCGAACTGGCCGAGCACCCGCTACCCAAGACAACACCGCGGATCCGCTGATGGCCCATCCCCTTTCGCGACGCATCGACGACGTGCTCGATCTGGACCCGACCGCGAACGCCATCGAATACGAAGGCCAGTGGCACACCTGGAGCCAAGTCGCCGCATTGGCGCGGCGTATCGGCACGGTGGCTTCCGGTACCCGGGTCGGCATCATGCTGCGCAATCAGCCCGCACACGTGGCGGCGCTGCTCGGTGTGCTGGCGGCCGGCGGCACTGTCGTCGTGATCAACCCATCCCGCGGCGCCGAGCGCACCCGCGCCGACATCGAAACCCTGCGCCTACCGGTACTCGTCGGCCTGGCCGAGGACATCGCCGCCCTGGCGTCCCCTTCGCCCTCGACGACGACGGTGACGATCCGCGATCTCGACACCCCACCCGAGATACGGTTCGCCCAAAGCCCGGCTGAGGCTGTCGTCCGGCCAGGTGTGGCGGTGTGGATGCTGACCAGCGGTACCACCGGACCGCCCAAACGCGTGGACCTGACCTACGACATGCTGGCGCGCAGCGTCATCGGCCGGGATCCCGAAAGTTGCCCGGCACCAGCTGAACTGCGGCGCGGTGTGGCGATCGTCAACTCGCCGCTGGTACACGTCGGCGGCGTGTTCCGGGTGTTGTTGTGCGTCGCCGAGGCCCGGCCGTTCGTGCTGCTGCCCAAGTTCGAGCTGACGCGCTGGGCCGATGCCGTGCGCGAACACCAGCCACGCGCGGTGTCACTGGTCCCGGCCGCCCTGCGCACGGTGCTGCACTCCGATCTCACGCGCGACGACCTCGCCGGCGTCCGTGTGGTCACCTCCGGCACCGCACCGCTGTCCGCTGACGACGCCGACGCCTTCACCGAGAAGTTCGGCATCCCGGTACTCACGTCCTATGCCGCGACCGAGTTCGGCGGTGGCGTGGCCGGCTGGACCCTGGCTGATCACCAGAAGTACTGGAAAGCCAAGCGCGGCAGCGTGGGCCGGGCCAATGCGGGAGCCCGGCTGCGGGTGGTCGATGAGGACGGCAATGCGCTCGGCCCGGACGAGAAAGGCTTGCTGGAGGTCAAGCCGGCACAGTTCGACGCCGACGCGGACTGGTTGCGCACCACCGACCTGGCCCGGATCGACGCCGACGGATTCGTCTGGATCCTCGGCCGCGCCGACCAGGCCATCATCCGCGGCGGATTCAAGGTGATGCCCGACGATGTCCGCACCGCCCTCGAGAGCCATCCGGCGGTGCGCGGTGCGGCCGTGATCGGTATGCCCGATGAGCGATTGGGCGAGACACCCGTTGCGATGGTGGAGCTGCACAGCACCGCGACCGTCGACGGTCTGCTCGAATACCTGGGCGGCCGGCTGGCCCGCTACGAGATCCCCACCGAGATCGTCCTGGTCGAGACGATTCCGCGGACACCTTCGGGGAAGGCCGATCTCGGCGCCGTACGGGACCATTTCGCCTCGCGTGTCTGACACCGTCGCGGGACTGCTACGCGGGCGCACCGACCGACCGCTGTTGATCTGCGACGACCAGCGGATCAGCTACGCGGAGGCCCAGCGTCGCTCTGCCGAGGTGGCCGGCGGCCTGCTCGCGCTCGGTGCCGGCAAGGGCACACACGTCGGGCTGCTGTATCCCAACGGTGTCGATTTCGTGGTGGGGATGTTGGCTGGGGCCCGCATCGGCGCGGTGACGGTGCCGTACTCCACCTTCCTGACCGCCACCGAGCTGGAGACCCAGCTGCGCGACAGCGATACCGCGATACTGCTGTCGGCACGCGGTTTCCGCAATCACGACTATGAGCAACGGCTGGCCGGTATCGAAGCACCGTGCCTGCGGCAGGTGTTGTTCGATCTGCCCCGTGCCGACGACCCGAGGTTGACCGGCTTCGAAGACGACGTGGACGGCTGCGACCCGCTGGCGATCATCTACACCTCGGGATCCACCGGCTTCCCCAAGGGCGTGGTCCACACCCATGCCTCGCTGATCGCACATCAACGCAATCTCAACGAGATCCGCGGGATCACGACCGCCGACCGTCTGTTCTGCAATTCGCCGTTCTTCTGGATCGGCGGGTTCGCGTTCGGGTTGCTGGCCACGATCAGCGCCGGGGCAACCCTGATCTGTTCGAACGCGACCGACGCAGGTGCCACCCTCGATCTGATCGAGGCCGAGAAACCCACCATCACCAACGGTTTCGTCGCCGGCATTGCCCACCTGACGCGTCATCCCAGCTATCCGGACCGACACTTCTCGGCGCGGCGAGGCAACCTCTACCCCGTCATGGCCCCCGACTGCCGGCCAACCGATCCGGAGCTCCGGCACAACATGCTGGGGATGACCGAGACCGGCAGTGTGGTGCTGATCGACGCCGACGAGGGTGATCAGCCCGAGCAGCGCCGCGGCAGTTATGGCCGGCCCGCGCCAGGATTCGAGACCAAGGTGCTCGCCTCGGGCGAACTGTGCGTGCGCGGGCCGTACCTCATGCAGGGCTACTACGGACTCAACCGCGAGGACTGCTTCGACGCCGACGGCTGGTTTCACACCGGCGACCTCGTGCGGGTCGACGACGACGGCTACTTCTACTTCCTCGGCCGGGCCGGCGCGATGATCAAGACCGCCGGCGCCAACGTCACTCCCGACGAGGTCGAGAAAGCGCTGGCAACACTGGGCATTACCGCGCACGTGTTCGGATTGCCCGATCCCGTTCGCGGGCAGCTCGTGGCGGCGGTCATCGTCGCCGATGACCCCGTCGACATCGAGGTGGTGCGAGCCCGGCTGCGCAGCATGCTGTCGGCATACAAGGTGCCGCGGGCATTCACGGTGTGTCGCCCCGCCGATCTGCCCACGCTCTCCAGCGGCAAGCTCGATATGTCCCGTCTATGCGGACTGTTCGATGACTGACACCATCGACACCCTGGTACGCGCGCGTTCGTCATCCACGAAGTCGGCGGTGGTGGACCCCGTCGCGCGGATCTCGTACGCCGAACTCGATTCCGCCACGGCCGAACTGGCCGCCGGGTTCATGGCCGCAGGTGTCACCAAAGGATCCCGGGTGGGGCTCCTCATGCCCAACGGGGTCGACTGGGTGCGGATCGCCATCGCACTCATGCGGATCGGCGCCGTTCTGGTTCCGCTGAGCACACTGCTACGCCCGGGTGAACTGGCCGCACAATTGCGGATGGCGTCGGTGCAGTTCCTCATCGCAGTCGAAGAGTTCCGGGGACATCGATACCCCGTCGACCATGATCTGCTGCCCGCGCTGCGCGCCGTGTGGTCCACCGGGCAAGCGCTTGGGTTCAGCGGATCGCCAGGCACCGCCGACGCGCTGGCTGGTTGCGTGCGCGAAAGCGACCCGATGGTCATCATGTTCACCTCCGGAAGCAGCGGGCCGCCGAAAGGAACCATTCATTCGCACCGTAATGCTCTGGGCGCCGTGCGCTCTGGGCTCGAAGCCCGGTGCATCACCGCCGAAACCCGGCTGTATCTGCCGATGCCGTTCTTCTGGGTCGGCGGATTCGGCGCCGGCATCCTCTCGGCCCTGCTGGCCGGAGCCACCCTGGTGACCGAACCTGTCCCCCGCCCGGATTCCACGCTCGAACTCCTTGAACGCGAACAGGTCACGCTGTTCCGGGGCTGGCCTGAGCAGGCCGAGGCGCTGGCCCGTCACGCCGGAGCCGCGGACCTGAGCGCATTGCAGCCGGGAAGCCTCGAGGCCCTTTTGCCCGACCGGATGCGGTCACGGCCCGGGGCACGGGCGTCGCTGTTGGGGATGACCGAATCGTTCGGTCCGTACTGCGGATTCCGGGCCGACACCGACCTGCCGGAATCGGCGTGGGGCAGCTGCGGCAAGCCGTTCGACGGTATGGACGTGCGCATCGTCGACACCGAATCCGGCGCACCGCTGTCCCCTGGCCAGACCGGGGCGATCCAGATCCGCGGCCCGCACGTGATGCGGGGTCTCTGCCGACGCGGCCGAGAAGACGTGTTCACATCCGACGGCTACTACCCGACGGGCGATCTGGGCTATCTCGATTCCGACGGATTCCTGTTCTACCGCGGCAGATCCGACGATATGTTCAAAGTCCGTGGTGCGACGGTATATCCGAGCGAGGTACAACGGGCGCTGCGGTCCGTGCCCGGGGTCCGCGCGGCCTACGTGGTAAACGTCCCTGACGGCCAAGCCAATCGGGTCGGTGCGGCAGTCGTGGGTGACGGCCTGTCGGTGGAGGCACTGCGTGCCACCGTGCGCGAGGTCATCAGCCCGTTCAAGGTGCCCACGCTGTGGCTGCTGCTCGACGACGAGGAATACGTCCCATGCGGGGCCACCGGGAAAGTCGACAACACCGCATTGCGCGCCATGCTGGAGGAGATCCACGCCAAGGAGGCAACAACGTGAAGCTCGGACTGTCCACACCCATCGTCATGCAGCACCCCGGTGAGTTCTCACCGTGGGAGACCGACGCCGGTCCCGACGAGCTGGCGTTGATCGCCGAGGCAGCAGACAGTCTCGGATTTCACCACCTCACGTGTGCCGAGCACACCGGAATACCCGCCTCCGCCGCCGGAGTCCGCGGGACCGTGTATTGGGATCCGCTGGCCACCTTGTCGTTCCTGGCGGCCCGGACCCGACGTATCCGGTTGACCACCGCCGTGGTGGTACTCCCGTACCACCACCCGGTGGCACTGGCGAAGAGTTACGGCACGCTCGACCGGCTCAGCGGTGGGCGCGTGATCCTCGGTGTCGGCGTCGGATCGCTGACCGAGGAATTCGAACTGCTCGGCGCCCCGTTCGAGGAGCGCGGAGCCGCGGCCGACCGGGACATCGCCAAGCTGCGGGCGGCATGGGGGCAGCCGGTCGTCGACGGCTTCGCCATCGAACCGCACGCCACCACTACCGATCTCGCCGTCTGGGTGGGCGGACGCACCAAGCGCTCGCTGCGTCGTGCCGTCGAATTGGGCAACGGCTGGATGCCTTTCGGCCTCTCGCCGGACACGATCGCCGAGTTCCTCGCGCCGCATCGACTGCCCGCGCACTTCGACGTCGTGCTGTCGCCCGGGGCCGCGCTGGATCCACTGGGGGACGCGGATGCCGTACGCCGTCGGCTGATCCGGTTGCGCGACGTCGGCGCCACGATCGCCAACTGCTCGGTGCAGGCGCGCAGTGCCGAACACTTCTGCGATCAACTCGCGGCGCTACACGCCATCGGCGAGGCGCTCTGAATCAGACGATCTCCTGGGCCCGCAGCTCGGCGATCTGTGCTGCGTCATAACCGATCTCGGCGAGCACCTCGTCGGTGTGCTCACCGAGCAGCGGCGCCCGCCGGCGGATCGTCCCCGGCGTCGCCGACATCCGGAACGGCGTCTCGATGATCGGCACGTCCCGTGATGCACCGGGAAACGGCACCCGCTGTAGGTAGCCCATGGCCTGCACATGCGGATCGTCGAGGACGTCCTGCGTGGAATGTAGCGGCGCGGCAGGCATTTTGGCCTTCTCCAGGAGTTCCATCACCTGGGCCTTGGTCTTGTCGGCACACCAGTCGGCCATGATGTCGTTGAGGATGTCGCCGTTGGCCCAGCGGATATCGTCGTTGGCGAAACGCGGATCGTCGAACAGGTCTTCGCGACCCACCAGCCGGCACCACCGCTCGAACATCGGTTGTCCGGCCACCTGCAACAGAACCCACTGGTCGTCGGCGGTGCGATACAGGTCGCACGGGGCGACCGACGCACCCTTGTTGCCCATCCGGGGCTTGTCCACCTGCAGCAGTTCCCGCTCGATCAAGAACGCGTTCGACAGCATCAGCGCGGTGGGCAGCAGGGCACCCTCGACGTGCTGGCCTTCGCCGGTCTTGTCTCGGTGATACAGCGCCATCATCACCCCGATGGCCAGCGTCAGCGCCGTACCGAAATCGGCGTAGGGCACCACCGTTCGGATCGGTTGGTCCGGCAGGCCCTGGCGGTAGACCGCGCCCGACATCACCTGCCCCGCGCCGTCGAAGCCGATCTTGTCGCTGTACGGTCCGCCCTCGCCGTAGGCCGTGGCGCTGGCCAGAATGATGTCGGGCTTGACCGCCTTGAGCGTCTCGTAGTCCAGGCCGCTGGCCCGCATCCCGGCCGCAGGCATGTTGGCGATCACGATGTCGGCCTGCGCCACCAGCCGGCGGGTGACCTCTGCCCCCTCGGCCGTCGTGGAGTCCAGCGTCAGCGAACGCTTGTTGCGGTTGCACTGCAGAAAGGTGCCGCCTTCACCGCCCTCGGTGACGGCCTGCACCCAACGATCTTCCCCGCCTTCGCGTTTCTCCACGCGCAGCACATCGGCGCCCATGTCGGCCAGGATCGCGCTGCACCACGGCGCGGCGATGAACCGGCCGTAGTCGAGCACCCGGATCCCGTCGAGAACACCTGCCATCCTGGCTCCCCCTCCTTCGGCGAGCAGACGCGAAATCCCCTATTGTCGTCCCAAAATGGGGGGTTTCACGTCTGCTCGCGGGTCTATTCCAGTACGCCCAGCCGGTCGAGGTGATCGCTCAGCGGCTTGGAGGCCGCACACAGATGCTCGGCCATGGCGTCGCGGGCCGCATCCCCATCGCGTTCCTTGAGCGCGGCCAGGATCCGGCGGTGGTCGTGGGTGGACTGCTCGGGCCAGCCCTCGACCGTCGGGTACACCGATTCCAGTGCGTACCGGGTGATCTGGGACATCAGTTGGGCCAGTTTCGGCGACTCGGCCGCCCGGTTCACCCCGCGATGGAATGCGTGGTTGAGCCGGACCGCCGCGTCGTGATCATCGCGGGCGTAGGCGTCCTCCAGCTCCCGCTGGATCCGATCGAGCTCGTCGAGCTGCCCGTCGCTGATCTGGCCCGCGGCCCGTAGCGCCAACTGCCCGCCGATGTGCGCCTGTACCCCGGCCACGTCGTCGATGTCGCGCCGGGTCACCGGCAGCACCAGAAAACCGCGTCGCGGCTGCTGGGTCAACAGGCCCTCCGTGCGCAGGCCGAACAGTGCCTCGCGCACCGGCGTCACGCTGATCCCCAGCTCGGCCGCGAGCTGTTCGAGCCGGATGTAGTTCCCCGCCGGATACGTGCCGTCGAAGATCCTCCGCCGGATCAGGCGCGCCACATCCTCGGCCAGCTGTGGCCGCGAGGCGAAATCGGGTATGGACACAGTCACACCCGATAGTCGGAGAGCAGTCGCTTGCTGATGATGTTCTTCTGGATCTCGCTGGTGCCCTCGCCGATCAGCAGGAACGGAGCGTCACGCATCAACCGCTCGATCTCGTATTCCTTGGAGTAGCCGTAGCCGCCGTGGATCCGGAAGCTCTGCTGGGTGACCTCCGAGCAGAACTCGCTGGCCAGGTACTTCGCCATACCGGCGGCGACGTCGTTGCGTTCACCGGAGTCCTTGAGCCGGGCGGCGTTGACCATCATCAGATGT
This sequence comes from Mycolicibacterium boenickei, assembly GCF_010731295.1. Classification (NCBI taxonomy): domain Bacteria; kingdom Bacillati; phylum Actinomycetota; class Actinomycetes; order Mycobacteriales; family Mycobacteriaceae; genus Mycobacterium; species Mycolicibacterium boenickei. The sequence continues at coordinate 5,532,257 of NZ_AP022579.1, forward strand.
GCCGCTTCGACTTTTGTTGCCATCTCGGCCAATTGGAACGCCACCGCCTGGTGTTCGGCGATCGGCTTGCCGAACGTCTCACGCTGTTGGGCGTAGCGCACCGCGAGCTCGAAGGCACGGATGCCCACCCCACAAGCCCGCGCGGACACATTCACGCGACCGACCTCGACGCCGTCCATCATCTGGAAGAAGCCCTGGCCGGCGACCCCGCCGAGCACGTCGTCGGCACTGGCGCGGTAGCCGTCGAAGATCAGCTCGGTGGTGTCGATGCCCTTGTAGCCGAGCTTGTCCAGCTTTCCGGGAATGGTCAACCCGGGCACCACTTCGCCGAAGCCCGTGGGCTTTTCGACCAGGAACGCGGTCAGGTTGCGGTGCGGCTTGTCGGCGCCCTCATCGGTGCGGACCAGCGCGGCCACCAGGGTGGAGCTGCCGCCGTTGGTCAGCCACATCTTCTGGCCGTCGATCGTGTACGTGCCGTCGTCGTTCTTCTTGGCCCGAGTGCGGATGGCGGCCACATCCGAGCCCAGCTCGGGCTCCGACATCGAGAAGGCACCCCGCGTCTCACCGGTGGCCATGCGCGGCAGGAACTTCTGCTTCTGGGCATCGGTGCCGTGCTGACGGATCATGTACGCGACGATGAAGTGGGTGTTGATCACGCCGGACACGCTCATCCAGCCACGAGCCAGTTCCTCGACGCACAGCGCGTAGGTGAGCAGCGATTCGCCGAGCCCGCCGTACTCCTCGGGGATCATCAACCCGAACAGGCCCATGTCCTTCATCTGGTCGACGATGGCCTGCGGGTAGGAGTCGGAATGCTCCAGCGCCTGGGCGGTCGGGATGACCTCTTTGTCGACGAATTGCCGCACGGTCGAGACGATTTCGGTCTGGAACTCGGTGAGCCCCAGGGTCTGCGCAAGTCTGGTCACTATGACACCCTCTCGAAAACAGCGGCCAGACCCTGGCCGCCGCCGATGCACATCGTCTCCAGCCCGTAGCGGGCCTGACGCCGATCCAGTTCCCGGGCCAGCGTGGCGAGCATCCGCCCGCCGGTCGCCCCGACCGGATGCCCCAGCGAGATCCCGGATCCTCGGACGTTGGTCCGTTCGAAGTCGGCCTCGCCGAACTTCCACTCCTTCATCACAGCCAACGCCTGGGCGGCGAACGCCTCGTTGAGCTCGATCAGGTCGATGTCGCTCAGTTGCAGGTCGGCCTTGGCCAGGGCCGCCTCGGTGGCCGGCACCGGTCCGATGCCCATGACGTTGGGCGCGACTCCGGCCGAGCCCCACGACACCATCCGCACCAGCGGCCGCAGGCCCAGCTCAGCCGCCTTCTCCGGGGTGGTCACGATGCACATGGACGCGGCGTCGTTCTGGCCGCTGGAGTTGCCCGCTGTCACGGTGGCTTCCGGATCCTGTTTGAGCAGAACGGGTTTGAGCTTGGCCAGCGCCTCAACCGTGGAGTCGGCCCGCGGATGCTCATCGGTGTCGATCACCGTGTCGCCCTTACGTGAGCGGACGGTGACCGGGATGATCTCCTCGGCCAGCACCCCGGACTCCTGGGCCGCCACCGCGCTGCGATGTGAGCGCACCGCGAGCTCGTCCTGCTCGACACGGGTGATGCCGTACTCGCGGCGCAGGTTCTCGGCGGTCTCCAGCATTCCGCCCGGCACGGGGTAGAACTGCCCACCGGCGGTGGTGCGGCCACGTGCCAGCCCGTCGTGGATCTGCACGCCGCTGCGGGCCCCGCCCCACCGCATGTCGGTGGAGTAGAACGCGACGTTGCTCATGCTCTCGGCGCCGCCGGCCACCACGAGATCGTTGTCTCCGCTGCGCACCTGCAGGCACGCCTGGATCACCGCCTGCAACCCGGAGCCGCACCGGCGATCGACCTGCATACCGGGCACCGTCACCGGCAGGCCGGCGTCCAGCGCCACCACGCGGCCGATGGCCGGGGCCTCACTGTTGGGATAGCAATGCCCCAGAATCACGTCCTGTACCTGCTCGGGCGCCACCCCGGTGCGTTCCAGCAGACCCTTGAGCGCGGCGACACCGAGTTCGACGGCGGTCAGTGACGCAAACATGCCGCCGTAGCGGCCGATCGGGGTGCGGACCGGTTCGCAGATGACCGCGTCGCGCGTCATACGTGCCGCCCCCCGGTCACCTCGAGCACCGTGCCGGTCATGTACGACGACAGGTCGCTGGCCAGGAAGAGGGCGACCTTGGCCACCTCGTCGGGCTCCCCGGCGCGGCCCATCGGGATCTCGGCCAGCTTCTCGTCCCAAATCCGTTGCGGCATGGCCTCGGTCATCGCCGAGCGGATCAGCCCCGGCTGGATGGCGTTGACCCGCACCCCGAGGTGGGCGAGTTCCTTTGCCGATGCCTTGGTCATGCCGACGATGCCCGCCTTGGCCGCCGAGTAGTTGGTCTGGCCGATCAGACCGACCTTGCCCGAGATCGAGGACATGTTCACGATCGCGCCGCGCTTGTTCTCGCGCATGATCGCCGCGGCCGATTTGGTGCCGTTCCAGGTGCCCTTCAGGTGCACCGCGATGACCTGATCGAACTGCTCCTCGGTCATCTTGCGCAACGTCGCGTCCCGCGTGATGCCCGCGTTGTTGACCATGATGTCGAGCCCGCCGAACCGCTCGACGGCGGCCTGCACGAGCGCCTCCACCTCGGCGGATGAGGTCACGTCGCAACGCACCGCGATCGCCACTTCGGGGCCGCCGAGTTCCTGGGCGGCCGCCTCTGTGGCCTCCAGGTTCACGTCACCCAACACGACCCGGGCGCCCTCGCCGATGAAGCGCTTCGCGATGGCCAGGCCCAGACCCTGGGCACCACCTGTCACCACTGCAGTTTGACCGGTCAGCAACGACACCTGATCACCTAACTTTCGATCGCGGGGGCTCTTTCTGAGCCAGATCATATTTCATATACGATATTGGAGATTCATCGCCCCCGCGGATTCCGCGCGACGAAATGGAGCTCACCTGTGACCACGACCGCGGCCACTTCCGAAGTCAACGACGAGGACTTCGGCGAGATCCTCGCGCAGACCCGCAGCTTCATCCGCTCGGCCGTGGTACCCCGCGAGAACGAGATCCTGGCCACCGACCAGGTGCCCGACGATCTGCGCGAGCAGGCCAAGAACATGGGGTTGTTCGGTTACGCGATCCCCCAGCAGTGGGGCGGCCTGGGCCTCAACCTGGCCCAAGACGTCGAGCTGGCAATGGAATTCGGGTACACGTCGCTGGCCCTGCGGTCGATGTTCGGCACCAACAACGGCATCGCCGGGCAGGTTCTGGTGGGCTTCGGCACCGACGAACAGAAGTCCCGATGGCTGGAGGGCATCGCCTCCGGCGACGTCGTCGCCTCCTTCGCCCTGACCGAGCCCGGCGCCGGATCCAACCCGGCGGGCTTGCGCACCAAGGCCGTTCGGGACGGGGACGACTGGGTGATCGACGGCCAGAAGCGGTTCATCACCAACGCGCCCACCGCGAATCTGTTCGTCGTGTTTGCCCGCACCCGCCCTGCTGATGCCGACGGTCCGGGCATCGCGGTATTCCTGGTGCCGGCCGACGCTGCCGGCGTCGAAGTCGGCGCCAAGGACGCCAAGATGGGTCAGGAGGGCGCCTGGACCGCCGACGTCAACTTCACCGGCGTCCGAGTGCCGAACAGCGCGCTCGTCGGCGGCAGCGAGGACGTCGGCTACCGCGCCGCGATGACCTCTCTGGCCCGCGGCCGGGTCCACATCGCGGCACTGGCGGTGGGATCCGCTCAACGCGCGCTCGACGAGTCGGTCGCCTATGCGGCCGCCGCTACGCAGGGCGGTCAACCCATCGGCAGCTTCCAACTGGTGCAGGCGATGCTCGCCGATCAGCAGACCGGAGTGATGGCCGGACGGGCCTTGGTGCGCGACGCCGCGGCCAAGTGGGTGTCCGGTGAGGACCGCCGAATCGCCCCGTCGGCCGCCAAGTTGTTCTGCACCGAAATGGCAGGCAACGTGGCCGATCTCGCGGTGCAGATCCACGGCGGCACCGGCTACATGCGCGAGGTCCCGGTCGAGCGCATCTACCGCGAGGTCCGGCTGCTGCGTCTGTACGAGGGCACCAGCGAGATCCAGCGGCTCATCATCGGCGGCGGGCTGGTCAAGGCCGCCCAGCGTCAGCACTGAAACCAGCTACCCACAAGGAGAATCCATGACGGAGAGGCTCGCCGGAAAGGTCGCCTTCATCACCGGAGCGGCCCGGGGTCAGGGACGCGCGCATGCGGTCCGGATGGCCAAAGAGGGAGCCGACATCATCGCGGTCGACATCGCCGGACCACTGCCGCCGAGCGTCCCCTACGACTCGGCCACGCCTGCGGATCTGACCGAGACCGTGCGATTGGTGGAGGCCACCGGCAAGCGCATCATCGCCACCGCCGCCGACACCCGCGACCACGAGGCGCTGAAGACCATCGTCGGCAAGGGCGTCGCCGAGTTCGGCCGGCTCGATGTCATCGTCGCCAACGCGGGAATCACTGTGCCCGAGCCGTGGAACGAGACCTCCCCCGAATCATTCCGGGACGTCATGGACATCAACGTCACCGGCACCTGGAACACCGTGATGGCCGGCGCCCAGCACATCATCGACGGCGGACGCGGCGGCTCGATCATCCTGATCAGCTCGGCCGCCGGGATCAAGATGCAGCCGTTCATGGTGCACTACACGGCCAGCAAGCACGCCGTCGCAGGCATGGCTCGCGCCTTCGCCGCCGAACTCGGTAAGCACAAGATCCGCGTCAACAGCCTGCATCCGGGTGCGGTCAACACTCCGATGGGAACGGGCGACATGCTGGCCGCGCTCAACCGGGCCAACGACACCAACCCCGGGCTGATGCAGATGGTGACGCCGTTCCTGCCGGACTACATCGCCGAGCCCGAGGACATCGCCGACGCGGCGGTCTGGCTGGCCAGCGACGAGTCACGGTATGTCACGGCCAGCCGGGTCGCGGTCGATCTGGGTTCCACCCAGTTCTAGGTCTGCATGTCCAGCGCCACGGATTTCGCCGACAGCCTGGCCACCGGCCTGAAGGCGTACGGTGACCGGCCGTTCATCGAATTCGCCCGAAAATGGTATTCGGGCAACGAGATAACCGACTTCATCGAACGGGTGTCGACGGCGCTGACCGAGTCGGGCGTCCAGGCCGACGAGCCCGTCGGCATCGTCGTGCGCAACCGGGTCGCGCACGCGGCGACAATCCTCGGGTTCATCGCGTCACGCCGCCCGGTGGTGATGATTTACTCGTACCAGTCGCCCACCGCGATTGCCCGCGACGTCGAGAGTCTGGCGCTGCCGGCGATCGTCGCCGATCTGGATGACTGGACGCCCGAGCTCCGTGGCGCCGTCGCGTCCTCCGGCTCCGCCGGCCTCGTGTTGTCCGGGGAACCGCTGCGGGTCGGGGTGACCTCGACGCGGCTCCCCGGCAGCAGACACGACCCGACGTTGGAGCAGTCCGGTCTGCACATCCTGACCAGTGGCACCACCGGGCCGCCCAAACGAATCCCGGTCGCCACCAACGTGCTTGCGCACACCGTGCTGAGCATGACGATCGGTGCGGGCACCGAGGTGGTGGGTCCCGACACGCCGCCCGCACTGGTGTACTGGCCGTTCGGCAGCATCGGGGTCTGCCAGCTGCTGGCCGCCCCGTGCTCCGGCAAGCGCATGGTGCTGCTGGAGAAGTTCAGCGTCCCCGAGTGGGTCGAGGCGATCAAGACCTACCGAATCACCCGTGCGGGTGTGCAGCCCGCGATACTTCGCATGCTGCTGCAGGCCGACGTCCCTCGCGAGGATCTGGCGTCGCTGGAGGGGCTCTCGGGCGGCTCCGGGCCGCTGGAGCCGGAGTTGCGGGCCGAGTTCGAGGGGCGCTACGGCATACCGCTGCTGTGGGCCTACGGGGCAACCGAATTCGCAGGCTCGGTGTGCAGCTGGACCCCCGAGCTGTATCGGCGGTACGGCGCGGACAAGCCCGACAGCGTCGGGCAGCCGCTGCCCGGCGTGCGGGTCCGTATCGTCGACCCCGACACCGCCGCCGAAGTCCCCGCCGGCGCCGTCGGACTGCTCGAAGCCAGCGTCGCGGTCATCGGACCGGACTGGGTGCGGACCACCGACCTGGCCTCCGTCGACGAGGACGGCTTCGTCACGCTGCACGGCCGCGGCGACGGCGCGATCAACCGCGGCGGCTTCAAGATCCTCCCGGAAACGGTTCGGCGGGTGCTGATCTCGCACCCCAGTGTGCTCGACGCCTGCGTGGTGGGGGTCCCGGATGCCCGTCTCGGCGCGGTGCCGTTCGCCGCGGTCGAGCTACGACGCGACGCCGTCGCCCCCACCGAAGCCGAGTTGAAAGATCTGGTGCGCGAGGAGTTACCGAGCCATCATGTGCCGGTGGCCGTTGCGGTCGTCGACGCGCTCCCCCGCAATGCCGCCCTCAAGGTGCGCCCGGGAGACGTTGCGGCGTTGTACCGCAGGTAGCCTCCCCCGCGAGCAGACGCAAAACTGCCCATTTGGCAACGAAATTAGGCAGTTTTATGTCTGCTCGCGCGCCTTGATCAACCCCTGCCCAAGGTGCGGGTCAGGAACTTCACCTGGTCTGCGACCGCGGTGTCGAACCAGCCATGACCCGGCCACACGTCGAAGTGGTCGCACGGGTAGTGGTGGACCTGGGCCCGGGCCTGCACGGCCGTCTTCATCACCGAGTTGGCCGGTACGAACCGGTCGAAGTCGGCAATCTGAATCAGCACAGGACATTTCAGTGCCTTGGCCGCCGCACCGGTGCGGATCTGTACGAGTTCCATACCGATGGCCGAGTCGACTTCGTTGCGCCATGTGGGCCCGGCGATGGCACGGTAGCTGTCGTATGCCCCGTCGAGGGCCAATGCGCCCGGCTCCCCCGGCTTGGCCGCCAGCGGCATCAACGTCGGCGTGCGACCAGCTGCCACCGCCACCCGACTCTTCACCCCGGCGAGCGTCCAGCGCAGCGCCGACCCGACATCTCGGTGCGCCACCGCCGCCCGGCTGGCGGCCAGCCCATTCGTCAGCGGGGTCATGCCGATCACGGCGGCCACATCGGCGCACTGCGCGGCCACCCGCAGGACGTGACTACCGGAGAACGATGATCCCCACAGCACCACCCGGCTGCGATCCACCCCCGGCAGTTGCTGGGCCGCCGCGATGGCCGCACCGTAATCGGCCATCTGCCGCTCGACCGAAACACTCTGCCGCGGTTGCCCTTCAGAGGCTCCGAAGCCGCGGTAGTCGAAGGCCACCACATCGAGTCCGGCGGCGCTGAAGCGCTCCGCGAACGGCTGCAGGCCCGAGTCCTTGGTACCGCCGAACCCGTGCGCCATCACCACCACCGGTCGTCCGGCCGGCCCGGTGAACCCGTCACCGGCCGCGGCGAAATGCCAGGCGCTGCAACGCTCGCCGGCCGAATAGAAGGTCAGCTCGGTGTAGGTCATACCGTCACCCCGGCGACCGTCGGCAGCCCGGCCGCCGCGGCGCGTTCAGCTCCGGCCGGCAATTCGCGCGTGCGGATGTCGTGCTCGTAATAGAAGTAGTCCACCTGCTGGGTGTGCCGGGGCCGGTCGGTGCAGTGCCCACCGTGCAGCTTTTGATCGGCATCGATCACCCGCTCCATCTCGGGCACCGGCGGCAGCGCGTAGCGTCCGACCGCGTAGGCGGCCAACAACCGGGACTGGCATTCCACGAAGGGGAACAGTGTCGGAATCGCCTGCGCGAAACCCATGAACACCAGATCGTCCATCCCGGGCTTGAACATCCGCTTGTACAGCCGGATGTGGTTGCCGGGAGCGCTGACGACGTCCCGGTCGAAGAACGGGAAGGTGATGTTGTAGCCCGTCGCGTAGACGATCGCGTCGAAGTCGTCGGTGGTCCCGTCCTCGAAATGCACGGTGGCGCCGTCCAAACGGGACACATTCGGCTTCGGGATGACGTCACCGGAGCCCAGCCGCAGCGGCAACTCCACCGACTGCGTCGGGTGGGCTTCGAAGAGCTTGTGATTCGGCGCGGGCAACCCGTACATCGTCGGATCGGTGCCGAGCATCGGCCCGATCAGCTGGACCAGCTTGCGCTGCCACGACAACGGCAGATACGGATTGGTCCGGAAATACTTGTCACCGGGTTGTCCCGCAATGTATTTCGGCACGATCCAGGCGCTCGAGCGGGTGGACAGCGTGACCTTGTTCTGGAGCGACTTGGACGACAACTCCACGGTGATGTCGGCTGCACTGTTCCCGATGCCCACCACCAGAATCCGCTTGCCGGTCAGCTCGAGCGGTTCCTTGGGGTCGATGTAGTGGTGGGAATGGATCTCCTCACCGGTGAATGTCCCGGGAAACTCCGGCAGTCGCGGGTCCCAGTGGTGACCGTTGGCGACAACCAGCAGATCGAACTCGCGCCGGGCGCCGGTCTGATCCTCGATCTCCCACCCGCCGTCGTCGGCCCGGGCCGCGTGCACCACGCCATTGTCGAACTCGATGTTCTCCAACAACCCGAAGGCGTTCGCGTAGGCGTCCAGATAGCACTTGATGTCGGAGTGGTGCGGGAAGGACGGGAAGTGCTCGGGGACCGGAAAGTCCTTGAACGACAACCGATGCTTGCTGGTGTCGATGTGCAGGGATCGGTACGCACTGCTGTGCCCGTTCGGGTTGCCGAAGGCCCAGTTGCCACCGATCCGGTCCGACGCCTCGAACGTCGTGTACGGCACCCGGTAATCCTTGAGCATCTTCCCGGCGGTGAGCCCGCTGATGCCCGCGCCGATGATCGCGGTCCGCGGCAGTGAACGCTGCAACCCAGTGCTCCTTCACGTTGTGATCCAGAACACTAACAGCGGAGTTTGACGGACGTCAATGAATTCTGACAAGTGTCAGAAACGCCGCGAGCAGACGCGTAGGTACCCGAGTTGCAGAGATTTCGGGTACCTACGCGTCTGCTCGCGGGAGGAAAGGAACCTCAGCCGATGAAGCGGACGATCGACTCGGCGACCGCGGCGGGCTTCTCCGAACCCTCGATCTCGACGGTGACGGTCATGGTCGCCTGCACCGCGCCGTCCAGCTGGGCGACGTCGGTGATCGCCGCAAGCGCACGCACCTTCGACCCGACCCGAACCGGGGTGATGAACCGAACCTTGTTGTAGCCGTAGTTGACCGCCAACTTGACGTTGTCGACGCGGTAGAGCTGATGGGTGAAATGCGGCAGCAGCGACAGCGTCAGCAGGCCGTGCGCGATGGTCCCGCCGAACGGTCCTCCTGCCGCCTTCTCCGGATCGACGTGAATCCACTGATGGTCATCGGTGGCGTCGGCGAACAGATTCACCCGCTCCTGGGTGACCTCCATCCACTCGGTGGGGCCCAGCTCGCTGCCCTTTGCCGCCACGAACTCGTCAAGACCATTGAAGATTTTCACGCTCACTCCTCTCGAACCGTGGTCAGAAGACTACGGTCTGATTCCCGAACCGGATTACGCGGTCCTCACAGTGCCACAGCACCGCACGGGACAACACCAACCGCTCCACGTCCGCACCCAACCGCACCAGGTCACCGACCGAGTGGCGGTGATCCACCCGGACCACGTCCTGCTCGATGATGGGTCCCTCATCGAGGTCGCCGGTCACGTAATGCGCTGTCGCACCGACCAACTTGACCCCCCGTTCCTTGGCCCTGCGGTAGGGAGCCGCACCGATGAACGCCGGCAGGAAGGAATGGTGGATGTTGATCAGCGGGCAGCCCACGGCCTCGAGAAACTCGGGCGTGAGGATCTGCATGTACCGGGCCAGCACCACCAGATCGACGTTCCCGCGCAACAAGTCCAGGATCCGCTGCTCGGCTTCGGGCCGGTTCTCCCGGGTCGCGGGGACATACAGAAACGGCACACCGAACGCGCGCACCTGATCGGCGAGGTCGGGATGGTTCGAGATGACCATGACGACCGACATGTCGAGTTCACCGCGCCGGTTGCGCCACAACAGATCCAGCAGACAGTGATCCTCGCGGGAGGCCATCAGCGCCACCCGTTTCGGCTTGGCGGCCTCCGTCAGGCGGAAGTCCATCTCGAACGGCTCGGCTACCCGTCGCCGGAAATCCCGCTCGAGTTCGTCCCGCACCGCGGCCAGGCCCGGCAGATGGAAGATCGTGCGTTGCATGAAGGTGCCGCCGGACTGCTCGGTGGAGTGCTGATCCAGCGACACGATGTTGGCGCCGGCACCGGTGAGGAAGCCGCTGATCGCCGCGACCAGGCCGGGCCGGTCCGCGCAACGCAGCAGCAGCCTGCCGACATCGTGGACCGGCAGGGTGGACGCTTTCGGATACTCCTGAGTCATCACCACAAGAATCTCATCTAGAGCTTCCTGACCGACGCACTACCCACCAATTGAAACACCGGCCCGAAAGGGCCGGGCACACCCGAAGTTGATCGCCATTCACCCCGGTGCGCTATCGCCGACCGGCTGGCTGAGGGCCGCGGCAGCAAAAGGCTGACCCCGCTTCCGCGCACCGCCCATTAGGCATCAACGTCAATTCTCAATTTTTGCCATATCCGTCCGTAAGCCACATATACGGCATATATGGAGATTTCTGAATTTGCCAAAATTGCATGTACCCGTGAGTAAATCGGGGATGTACGGACAGAATTCACCACCCGACTGGACAAGATTTCTCGGCTCGCTGGAATTCCCATACGAAGCGGCGCGATACTCGTCACACGTATTCGCACAACCGTGCTACACACCAAAATCAGCCGTCCGAGTCGGAAGGCACGGCTGACCGACGAAATGGATTCCAGATGACCGCTCCCCAACTCGATGCCGCAGACCGCCGCTGCGTGAAATTGGACGAAAGCCCAAGCTGGTGGGACCCCGACAGCGAGTGCACGATCATCGTGGCCCGGCCGGCCGCGGAGCGTGAGCTGTGGAACGAATACGTCCGCGGGGCCTACTCCAACTACCGCAAACACGGAGTGGAGCGGGCCCTGGACCCGAAAACACTACGGACAGGCGAGGATACGGCCCTGTTCTGCGTCGGGGTCAACCGCGCCGGCGACGTCGTGGGCGGCCTGAGAGCCAAGGGACCGCACCGGAGCGTCGAGGACAGCCACGCAATCGTCGAGTGGGGAGGGCAACCCGCACTCGACTCGGTGCGCAAGATGATCGCCGACCGCTTACCGTTCGGAGTGGTCGAGATGAAGACCGCCTGGGTATGCGACGACCCGGAACAGAGCCGCGCACTCACCGATACGCTGGCGCGTATGCCGCTGCATGCCATGACACTCTTGAACATTCAGTTTGCCATGGCCACGGCGGCGGCCTACGTACTCAAACGCTGGTTGTCATCGGGGGGCGTGCTCGCGGCCAGAATTCCGGCCACCCCGTACCCAGACGAGCGATACCAGACCAAGATGATGTGGTGGGACAGCAGAACATTCGCCCACCACGCCGACCCGACCCAGCTGTCGCGCTACTTCGCCGAGGCCCAGCGAATCGGCACGCACCCGGCCGCCGCCGGCTTCGACGGACACACCAGGACCGCGGCAGGACGATGACCCAAGAAATCCCGCTCACAAGCAATGAGAATTCCAAATTGACCGAACTCAACGACGCCGATCAGCATCGCGCGATCTTCATCGACGACCAATTCACCCTCGACCAGCTCCGCGCGGACCCACGTATCACCGTCATCGATGAATGCGGCGAGCAGCAGTCCGCACTGCGTACCCTCGTCCCCGCGGTCGGCCAGGAATTGCTCGACGAGCCGACCCGGTGGGCTTATTACCCGTGGCGTCGGAGCCTGGTCCACATTCTGGGGCCTGCCGCCTTCGGCCGGTTACGGCTGGATCGCAACCGCAACCTCGTCACCGCCGATGAGCAGCGACGACTGTCGCAGCTGAAGATCGGCGTCATCGGGCTCAGCGTGGGCCACGCCATCGCCCACAACCTCGCCACCGAGGGACTGTGCGGCGAGATCCATCTGACCGACTTCGACGAGCTCGAGTTGGCGAACCTCAACCGGGTCCCGGGCACCGTGTTCGACCTGGGGTTGAACAAGGCGGTGGTGGCAGCACGCAGGATTGCCGAGATCGACCCGTACATCAGGGTGCACATCGACCGCAATGGTGCCGCCGCCGAATCCATCGACGCCTTTCTGCGCGGGCTCGATGTCGTCGTCGAGGAATGCGACTCGCTCGACGCGAAAGTCCTTGTCCGGGAGGCGGCCCGGGCCCACCGGCTGCCGGTGTTGATGACCACGGGCGACCGTGGACTTCTCGACGTCGAACGGTTCGACCTGGAACCCGCGCGGCCGGTGCTTCACGGTCTGCTCGGCGACATCGCCGCACGAGACCTGGCCGGGCTCAGCAGCAAGGACAAGGTTCCGTATGTTCTGCGCATTCTCGACGCGCCCCAGCTCTCACCTCGCATGGCGGCCTCGCTGGTCGAGGTCGGCAAGACCTTGAGCACCTGGCCCCAACTCGCCTCCGAGGTCGTTCTCGGGGCGACCGTCGTGGCCAATGCCGTGCGGCGCATCGGTCTGGGTGAGCCGATGCCGTCGGGGCGGATTCGTGTCGACGTCGCCGACGCGCTGGACCGCATCGGCGATCCTCTCGGCAAGGCGCCCGCACCGGCACCTGCGCCCCGCCCCGCTGAAACGCACGCCGAGCCGGCCGGGATCGCCGACATCCTGACCGACGCGGCGACCCGCGCACCCTCGGGCGGCAACGTCCAGCCGTGGCAGATCGAGGCGAGCGACGATCGGATCAACCTCCGGTTGGCGACGAAGTACACCACGGCGATGGACGTCGGGTACCGCGGCAGCGCGGTGGCACTCGGTGCGGCCGCGTTCAACGCGCGGGTCGCCGCGGCTGCCCACGGCCTGACCGGCCGGCTGCGGTGGTCCCGCGGCGACGAAGGCACGCCGTTGTACGGGATCGCGGAATTCTCGGTGGGTAGCGCACCGGAGTTGGCCGCTCTCTACGAGCCGATGCTGGCCCGGGAGACCAACCGGCTCCGCGGGACGGCGACGCCGATCGCTGCCGACGTGCTCGACGGGTTGCGGGCCGCCGCCCGTGGCGAGGGCGCCAAACTGACGATCCTCGATGATCGGGCCGAGATCGAAACCGCCGCACGCCTGCTCGCGGCGGCGGATCGGATCCGCTACCTGACCCCGACGCTGCACCGCGAGATGATGTCGGAGCTCCGGTGGCCCGGTGATTCAGACCCCGACACCGGTATCGACGTCACGACGCTCGGGTTGGACCCGGCGGACCTGGTGATACTCGACATCCTGCGCCGGCCCGAGGTGATGGCGAACCTCGCCGACTGGGACGTCGGCACGGCACTCGGCGACGACACCTACGAGCGGGTGACGTCGAGTTCGGCACTGGCGGTCGTCTCGATCCGGGGCCGCCGACTCACCGACTACGCCGTGGCCGGATCTGCGGTGGAGGCCGTCTGGGTCGACGCCCAGCGCCGCGGCCTGGCCGTTCAACCCGTGTCGCCGGTGTTCCTCTACGCCCACGACGACCGGGACCGCCAGGAACTCTCTCCTGGTCACGCCGATGCGCTACGCGACCTGCAGTACGCTTTTCGCAGGTTGACCACCACCGAGCGCGACGAGTCACAAGCGCTGGTGCTCAGGTTGTCCTATGCGCCGCGCCCGACCGTACGCAGCCGGCGCCGAGCCCATACGGGTTCGACGCTGCGGTACGGCTGAGTCAAAGTGCTGAGGTATACGCGGAGGTATCTGGTGCCAGGCAGCCTCGAACTGCTCGTCACATCGGTTGCCACGCAACTGATGGCGGTCGACGCCGCGACCTCGGTCACGGTGAGCCAGCAGGTGCTCGCCGAGCTGGTCTCGTTCTTCGACGTGGACGTGAGCTTCCTGCGGCACAACGATCACGAGGCACACGCGACACGGTTGGTGGCCGAGTGGCCGCCGCGCCCACCGGACACTCAGACCGACCCGATCGCGGTCATCCACTTCGCCGATGCCGATCCGGTGTTCGCGATGGCCGAACACCTCAAGGAGCCGGCGGTGTTCCGTCCGGAGCCGGCCACCGACGACTACCAGCGCACGATCGAGGCGGGACGGCACATCGCGAGCACGTCGATGGCCTGTGTGCCGCTGCTGTCCGGCGACATCACCACCGGCGTCCTGGGGTTCGTCAAATTCGGCGACCGCGAGTGGCTACCCGCAGAGCTCAATGCACTCAAGGCCATTGCCTCGTTGTTCGCCCAGGTGCAGGCCCGCATCGAGGCCGAGGACCGGCTGCGCTACCTGGCCGATCACGACCATCTCACCGGGCTGCACAACCGCAGGGCGCTCATGGCCCATCTGGAGGCCCGGCTGGCTCCCGGCCAGCCCGGCCCGGTTGTGGTGATGTTCTTCGACCTGGACCGGCTCAAGGCGATCAACGACTATCTGGGCCACACCGCCGGTGATGCCTTCATCAGCATCCTGGCCGAACGGTTGCAACGCGGGGACGACTCACCCAAGCTCATCGCGCGACTCGGCGGCGACGAGTTCGTCGTGGTGCCCGCGGCGTCGATGACGGCCGAGGCGGCCACCGCGTTGGCCTACCGACTCCAGTCGGTGCTGCGCGAGCGGGTGACCATCGACGGGGAGATGCTCACCCGTACCGTCAGCATCGGTCTGGCCCAAGGCATTCCGGGCCGCGACTCCACCTCGGATCTGCTCAACCGGGCCGATCACGCGGTGCTCACCGCGAAGAACTCCGGCGGCAACCGGGTAGCGGTGTTCTCCGATGCGATGGCGATGGAGATCGACTTCCGCAACGACATCGAGCTGCACCTGCAGAGCGTGATCGAGAGCGGCGCGCTGGTGCTGCACTACCTGCCCGAGATCGACATGCGGACGGGCGAGGTGCTGGCGGCCGAGGCTCTGGTGCGCTGGCAGCATCCGACGCGCGGCCTGCTGTCCCCCGATTCGTTCATCGGGGTGGCCGAATCCATAAACCTGGCAGGCGAGCTGGGCCGCTGGGTGCTGCGGACCGCGTGCGCCGAGTTCGCCCGATGGCGGTCCAACGGCGTCGGCCGCAACATCGTGCTGCGGATCAATGTGTCCCCGGTGCAATTGGTGACGGACGGATTCGTCGCCTCGGTGGCCGGCATCATGAAGGAATTCCGCCTGCCTCGCGGGTCGGTCTGCCTTGAGATCACCGAGAGCATCGTCGTGCAGGACATCGAAACCACCCGCTCGACGTTGACCGGCCTGCACAAGGTGGGCGTGCAGGTGGCCATCGACGACTTCGGCACCGGCTACAGTGCGCTGTCGCTGCTCAAGTCACTCCCGGTGGACACCCTCAAGATCGACCGGAGCTTTGTCGCCGGACTCGGGTCAGACCCGGGCGACCTGCCGATCGTGCGCGCGGTGATTGCCCTGGCCGGGGCCTTCGGCCTGCAGCTGGTCGCAGAAGGCGTGGAGACGGAACGGGCCGCGCTGACGCTGTTGCGGCACGGCTGCTACCGCGCTCAGGGCTTCTTGCTGTCCAAGCCGATCCTCGGACACGAGATGGCCGCGCTACTGGCCAAAGGGCGGGTGCCCGTGCATTTCTCAGCCGCGCCGCGCACGTGATCGATACGACTCACGCGGTGAATCGTGCGCTCCCCCGGCTCGGCAGTAGTCCGACCGTCCGGAGTCCGGCTGATGGTCGAGCAGTTCGACACGACCGAACCTGCTCGCGCTGTAGCCGACCAGGCCGATCTGAAGGGGCTTTCCCGGCTCGATGACCTGACCGTCCGGCGCCGCCGGTGCCCCGCCACGGGGTTCGGTCGAGAGCGCCACGCCATGGCGCGCCCGCAGCGCCAGCGGACCGTCGGCGGTGTCGATGACGGCCCCGAGAACCTCGCCCTCCTCGAACACGATGCGTTGCAGCGTGCCCCGGTCCAGGGTGTGGATCTGCTTGTCGAGTGCCTGCGCCGACAGCCAGTCACCGAGCGCGGAGACGGCCCCGGCCTCGCTCTCGACGTTCATCGTCCCGAGCACCTTGACCTGGATCTCCTCGCCGGCGCGGGTCTTCATCGAGGTTGTGCCCCGGTCCGCCAACCGGGTGTAGAGCACGCCGTAGGGGGATGTCAGGCAGTCCTGCGCCCAGTCCTGGAGCCGGGCGCCATAGAAAGGCGCGATCCGGCCGCGTCCGGAAACCGGGGTCCAATCGCTCACCGGCCGAACCGTCAGAGCGCTGTCGTAGTCGGCATCGTCGACCGGCTGCAGATCCGCCGACAACGCGTCGAGGTAGTCCCGGGTCTCGGGATCCTCGATGCCAGCGCCCAACCACGGTGTCTCGACACCGGATGTCACCGATTGGGTGCGGCCCGCAGTCCCCGGGGTGATCAGGTGCACGTCGAGCCCGGCATCCGCCGCCGCAACAGCTGCGGCCAGCGCTCCGAAGCCCGAGCCACAGCAAACGACGTCGACTTCGTCATCCCACATCGTCTAGCGACACTCCGACCGAACGGCGCGGAACCCGATCAAGATCGAATCATATTGGGATGCACCAGAAATTGAGGTCGTCATGGCCCGCACCGGGATTCGAGGGGGATTGCCGGTGCAGGCCATGACAACGCTTCCAGGATAGCCCTTGGCTACTGCCGACCGCCAAATGGTGGCGCTCGCCACAGTGCCCGCGGCTGCGGCATGCGCCGCTGCCGGGCGGGTAAACCGCGACGAACCAAGAGTTATCACGCTAAGCACGATACATACCTTTAGAATGTTATGCACGTACGGCGAAGACTTTGAGTCTGCTGGTGACGGCGGCGAACAGAACATGGTCGCCGGCGAATCAGAGTCAGGAAGGCCCCGAGGTGACTGAGCAGCTCGACCGACGAGCAGAGCTGACCCGTCTCCAGATCCTGCAGGCGGCGGCGCGCCAGTTCGCTCACACGCCATACAGCCTGGTCAGCCTCGACGACATCCTGGCCGACGCCGCGGTGACCAAGGGTGCGCTGTACTTCCACTTCCGGTCCAAGCACGCGCTGGCGGTATCGATCGTCGAGCACCGCACCGCGCGGGGCACCCAGGCTGTCGAGGACGTTCTGGCTCGCAATCTGTCCGGAGCCGAGACCTTGATCGACCTCTCCTGCCTGGTGGCCGCCGAAGACATCGGCGACCCGATGGCCCGGGCATGCCTGAACCTGGTCGAATCCATCGGTCGGACCGACGGCCTGGGTCGCCGGGCGCTCGATGCGTGGGTGCAGGGTTTCGCAGGCATCGCCAAACGTGCCATCGGCGAGGGCGATTTCACCGCCGACAGCGACCCGGAAACGATCGCCCGGTTGTTGGTGTCGATCTATCTCGGGGTGCGCCAGACCAGCGACCTCGACGATCCCCCGCGTTTCCTCACCGACCTCGAGCACAGCTGGCGGCTGGCGCTGCCCGGATTCGTCGAACCCGAGCGGCTCGCCTACCTCAAGCAGTTCATCCGGCGCCGCACCGCGGTGGGCGTCAAGAAGGTCGTGCCCCTGCACCCGCACTCGCCGGACGCCGCACCCGACGCAGCCGTCGGGCGGGCCTGACATGGCGCGCCAGGCGCGGTCCGAACTGACCCGGCAGAAGATCATCAACGCCGCCGTCGACCTGTTCAGCGAGCACGGCTACCCGGCAACCGGGCTGGGTGACATCATCGCGCGGGCCGAGATGACCAAGGGCGCCCTCTACTACCACTTCGGCTCGAAGGAATCGCTGGCCGAGGCGATCATCAGTGACGGCGGCACCGCGATGCTGGGCGCCTTCCGCGCCATCGCCGAATCCTCTTCGCCGGCTTTGGAAAACACCATCCACGGGTTGTTCGTGGTGGCCGATTTCGCCCGTTCGGACAAGGTCGCACAGATCGGCATGCAGTTGCTGCGGACGTTCAGTGGCATCAACGCCGCCGCCACCCGCGTCTACACGAGCTGGCTCGATGAGCTCAGGGATCAGTTGACCCAGGCCGCCGACGAAGGCGACCTACGAGACAGCCTCGACATCGCCGGCGCGGCCGAGGTGATCCTGGGGTCCATGCTGGGCGCCGAGGCCCTCTCCCGGGCGAACGCCACCGGCACCGACTTGCGCGAACGGGTAGCCGCCACGTGGGACCTGTTGCTGCCCTCGATCGTGAACGGCGAATCGCTGGATTACTTCCGCGAGTTCCTGGCCCGCGAATCACTGCGCCGAGCCCCGGCCGCGGGATAGCCCTACAGTTCTTCGGCCCACAACCGTTCGGTGAGGTCCTGGAACGTCGCCAGCGCCACCGGATCGTCGCCGCGCAGCAATGCCGACTTGCTCATCCGCGCCCGCACGATCGAGCCGTCGTCGTGAACCAGGTCGACCAGCAGCCCCGCATTGGCCCGCATCACCGAGACCGCCGACTCGTCGGCCGGCAGCGAGTGGAACACCTCAGCAAACTTCATGCTCTTGACCGCATCGGTGTCGCGGCCGACCATCTCGCCGAAAGCGGTGTTGGCGAAGAGGATCGTGCCGTCTTCGGCGATTGCCAACACCGGCACCGGGAACCGCTCCAGCACCACCAGCGCAGGAATGTTCTGCAGCAGTGCCATCGGAGATTGGGGGTCCTGACCGCTCTGGCGACGCTCCACGAGTCCGATTATCGCCTGCGGCCCCAGCCGGGTGCCACCACCGTCCAGCAACGTGACGTCACGACGCCCCGCTCCGGTCCGGCGCGCAGGCGCCCGGGGTGGCCTACGCCACTTGACTAACTAGGTTTACTCTGTGGAGCGACACCAGCAGAAGGGGCAGGCATGGACCTGAAGTGGTCGACGACCGACCAGGAATTCCGCGACGAGGTGCGCGACTTTCTCGCCAAGAATCTGACGCCCGAGCTCCGGCGTGCCGGCCAGCTGATGACCAGCGTGTATGCCGATCACGACGCCAGCATGGCGTGGCAGAAGATCCTCCACGAGCGTGGCTGGGCTGCCCCGGCGTGGCCGGTGGAACACGGCGGCTGCGACTGGAGCCTCACGCAGCACTACATCTTCAGCCGTGAATCGACGCTGGCCGGCGCCCCGTCGTTGTCACCCATGGGCATCCGGATGGTGGCCCACGCGATCATCAAATTCGGGACGCAGGCGCAGAAGGACTATTTCCTGCCCGGCATCCTGACCGGCGAGGTGTTCTTCTGCCAGGGCTACTCCGAGCCCGAGGCCGGCTCGGACCTGGCCGCGCTTTCCATGGCGGCGGTGTCCGATGGAGACGACCTCGTCTGCACCGGCAGCAAGATCTGGACCACCCACGCCCAGGAAGCCAACTGGATGTTCGCGCTCGTGCGCACCACGCGCGGCGCCAAGAAGCAGCAGGGCATCACGTTCGTCCTGATCGACATGACCTCCCCCGGCATCGAAATCCGGCCACTGGTCATGACTTCCGGCGAAGAGGTACAGAACCAGGTCTTCTTCGACGAGGTCCGGGTCCCGAAGTCGAACGTGATCGGCAGGATCGACGATGGCTGGACGGTTGCCAAGTATCTGCTGGAGTTCGAGCGCGGCGGGGGTGCCAACGCGCCGGCATTGCAGGTGCTCGGCGACGAAATCTCCGAGGTTGCCGCCGAAATGCCCGGACCCAACGGCGGCAGGCTGATCGACGACGCGGCCTTCAGCCGCAGGCTCGCCGACGCCCGTCTGCGCACCGATGTACTGGAAATCCTGGAGTACCAGGTGCTGGCCGCGGTCGCCGACGGGGGCCATCCCGGCACGGCATCGTCGATGCTCAAGATCTTGAGCACCGAACTGAGCCAAACCCTGACCGAGCTGTCCATGGAGGCCGCGGGCCCGCTCGCCCGCGCCTACCAGCCGCACGCCACCTTCCCGGGCGGCCCGGTGGCCGAGTACGAACCGCCTGCCGACGGCTATCACAGCGGCGCACCGTGGCAGGCGGTCGCTCCGCTGCGCTACTTCAATGACCGGGCGGGCTCGATCTACGCCGGAAGCAACGAGATTCAGCGAAACATCCTCGCCAAGGCAGAACTGGGGCTCTAGATGGACTTCAACCTGACCAACGAACAGGAACTGCTGCGCGACGGGCTGACCAAGTTCCTGGCCAGTCGCTACGATCTGGCATCCAGCCGTGCCGCGGCCAAGACCGGCCCCGGCTGGCAACCCGAGATCTGGCGGGGCTTCGCCGAAGAGTTGGGCATCCTGGGCGCCACCCTGCCCGAGGAGGCCGGCGGTATCGGCGGCGGCCCGGTCGAAACCATGGTCATCGCCGAGGCTTTGGGCCACGCCCTGGTGATCGAGCCGTTCGTGGACACCGTGGTGGTCGCCGGTGGCCTGCTGCACCGGTCCGGGGACGCGGCGGCTGCGGCCCTGCTGGAGGACATCGTGGCGGGTTCGGCCATCGTCGCACTGGCGGCCACCGAACCGACCTCCGGGGACAACTGGCGCGACGTCTGCACCACCGCGCGCCGTGACGGCGACGAATGGGTGCTCGACGGCGCCAAGGTGATGGCCGTCGACGCACCGCTGGCCACACACCTGCTGGTGACCGCACGTACCTCGGGGGAACATGCCGACACCGACGGAATCTCGCTGTTCCTGGTCGATATCGCCTCGTTGTCGACGGGATTCACCGCACACCCGTACCGCACCGTGGACGACCGACGGGCATCGGACCTGACATTCTCCGATGTCCGGGTCCCTGCCTCGGCGTTGCTGGGGACCGAAGGGCAGGCCTGGCCGTCGCTGGACCTGGCCCGGGACGAAGGAGCGGCGGCGGTGTGCGCCGAGGCCGTCGGCGGTATGCGCAAGGTGCTGGCCGACACGGTCGAGTACTGCAAACAACGCCAGCAGTTCGGCCTGCCCATCGGCAGCTTCCAGGCGCTGCAGCACCGGATGGTCGACATGCACATGGAGGTCGAACAGGCTTCGGCGGCAGTCTATCTCGCGGTGCTGAACCTCGATGCCGAGCCCGCGCAGCGGGCCAGGGCGGTATCGGCGGCCAAGGCCACCATCGGCCGGGCAGCGCGATTCGTCGGGCAGAACTCCGTGCAGTTGCACGGTGGCATGGGCATGACCGAGGAACTCGCGATCGGTCACTACTTCAAGCGCCTCACCGCGGTGCAGTACGAGTTCGGCTCAACCGATTACCACGTCGGCCGCTACGCGGAGCTCACCCGGAGCTGAAGCGGCCCGGCACGCACCGAAACTGAAACCAGGGACAGAATCAACGCCTCGCTTTTGTCCCTGGTTTCAGTTTCGCCTACTTGGTGTTGATGAGGCGGGCAACTCCGCGCATCACCACCCGGGTGGCCTGATGCCGCACCTGATCCAGCGGTGAGGGGGCCGGGGCCGCCGGCGCGGTGCCGAGCCGTGGGAACAGCGCCAGCGCATTGTTGCGGTTGATCGCCTGGCGGGCAACGGAATCGAGTCCGTCGTACGTGTCCAGGCCTGCGGCGAACAGCTGGCTCGCCGGCAGCGGGGCGAACGGCCAGTCGGAACCGAACGTGATGTGGCCGGGTTTGGCGAACGCGAGCAGGGTGGGTAGCGCTGCCGCGCTCGACGACAGCGCGGTGTCGAAGTAGAAACTCGCGAAGTCGTCGAGGATGTCGGCTGGGCTGCGGCCGGTATCCCCCATGATCGCCACCGCCATGCGGTGCGACGCGTACGGGACGAACCCGCCGGCGTGGCTGAGGATGAATTTTATGTTCGGGTACTTGCGACGTATCCCGTTGCGTACCAATAGATACGCCGCACGGGTGGTGTCGAGCAGGAAGTCGGTGGCGAACGGAACGACGCCGGGGACCGTCGGCCCTGGCAACTCGGCCGGATGGATGAACACCACCGCGGACCTGGCGTCCAGGGCAGCCCACAGGTCATCCTGGCCATCCTCCCCGAGGTACGTTCCGGCATGGTTGGCCAGCAGGACGATGCCGTCGGCGTTGCGCTGGTCGAGGGCGCGCACCGATTCGGCGACCGCGGCGTCGACATGCGGCATCGGCACGGTGGCGAAGAAACCGAACCGGTCGGGCTGGGAGGCCACCATGTCGGCTGCATAGTCATTGACGTCGGCAGCCAGCGCGGCGGCATCGGCCGGGTTCGGCAGGAAGGTGGTGCCCGGGGCGGATACGGACAGCACTGCGGTGGCGACATCGAGTTCCGCCATGGTGTGCAACGAGCCTTCTGGGCTCCAGTCCGGCATCGCTCTACCCCCGGCGTCCTCGATCCCGGCTTTCTGCAACGCCTTTCGATAGTCCGGGGGAAGCATGTGGTGGTGGGTGTCGATTCGGTTCATGATCTTCCTTCCCTAACGGTCGGCGATGCCGGCGCCGGCCAGCTCTGCGACGCTGTCCTCGGACCGCAGCAGCGAGCGAGCGCCGGTCCTGAACTGGGTGAGCTTGTCGATGACCGTCCGTCCTTCCGGGGTGTGGCCCCAGATACTGATGCCCTGGTGGGTGGTGGGCTCCCAGGTCGTCTCGTCGACGACCAGCGGGTTCCACCCCACCTCCCATTCAAACCCGGATGGGGTCATCGCGTAATAGGACAGTTCCCGGTCGTTGGTGTGCTGCCCGACTCCCAACGCCATATCGAAACCGAGTTCCTTGATCCGCTGGTAGGACGTGGTCATGTCGTCGAGCTCCGCGACCTGGATGTTGAGATGCTGCACACGGGTGCGGATCGGGTTGACGGGCAGGCGGTTCACCGAAGCGATGGCCACCGAGTGGTGGCGCTGATTGACCCGCAGGAACCGGATCTTGAACTTGACGCCGCTGATGGTCTCATCGATGAAATCGGACAGCCGGGCATCGAACACGGTGCTGTAATAGCCACGCACCTGCTGCGGCTTCTTCGTCGTGATCGCCACGTGCCCGATGCCGTAATCGCCGGTCACGAACCCGCCGCGCGCAGTCATCCGCAGCGGTTCCTGACCGGTGTGGGCACGCACGAATATCTCCTGGGTCAACCCGTTGGGGCCGGGAAACCGCACCAGCCGCTCGACCCCGCGCAGTGCGGCTTCTTCTGCACTGCCCTCTGCGACCCGCACCCCGTGGCTCACCACACGTCCGACGATGTCGTCGAACGTAACGTGGTCGTCGAGCTGCCAGCCGAGCGCGGTCACATCCTCGGCCGGTCCACGCTGCAACAGAAAGCGGCATTCGTGCTCGTCCAGCCGGAATCGAAGGACACCGGGCGCAATGTCGTCGACGTGCATGCCGACCCCATCGCGGCCGAAACGCCGCCAATCACCGAACTTCTCGGTTTCGATGACGACGTATCCGAGTTGGACATTGCCGAATACGCTAGGCATGAGCGAGCTTCGAGTCCGGCCCGAGAAACTCGGTGACGAGTTGGTTGAACAGCGCGGAGCGCTCCCACTGCATCCAATGGCCGGTGTGTGAGGTCATCACCAGTTCGGCGTTGGGCATGGCATTGAGCAGCATCGGGCCGCCGGACGGCCGGTTCACCTTGTCGTCACGGCCCCACAGGATCAGCGTGGGAGTCTGCAGGTTCTTGAGGCGACTGTCGCGGGTGAGGTCCATGCGCCACAGCGTGCGCAAGGCCTTCGGCCCCGACGGCCGGGTCAGCGGTGGATCGGCCACCACCTCGGGATCGATGGAAGCTCGGTAGCGCAGGTCGATCAGCTCGTCGGGCACCGAACTGCCGTCGTACACCAGGTAATTGCGGATGAAGGTGCCCAGCTTGTCGCGGCTCGGGCCGTCGCCGGTGTAATACGACAGCAGGCTGTTGAGCCCCGCCGTCGGCAGTGCACGGGTGGTACCGATTCCGCCGGGACCCATCAGCACCAGCTTTTTCACCCGATGTGGGGTGTCCAGCGCCAGCCGCAACGCCGCGGCACCGCCGTAGGAGTTGCCGATCAGATGCGCTGCCTCGATGCCCAATTCGTCGAGCAGGCCACGGATCATGTCGGCGAGGAACCCGAACGGATCGTCCTTGTCGATGCCCTTCCCCGAGCGGCCATAGCCAGGCATGTCTGGAACGATGACCCGGAAGTGCGCGGCGAGAGCGTCGATGTTGCGTCCGTAATTGGACACCCCGGAGGCTCCAGGCCCGCCGCCGTGCAGCATCACCACGACGGGCCCGGCGCCCGCCTCGGCGTAGAAGATCGGCCGGCCCGCGACGGTCACGGTGTGTTCGGCAAGTTCGGTGGTGGTCATGTGTGGGCTCCAGTTCTGGTCGGCGCCAGCTCGTGGCCGGGCGGTGGCATGGGTAGCCGCTGACCGGATTCGGCTGCGGCGTAGATGAATCCGTCGGGGCGCAGCACCACGGCGGCTGCCTTCTTGCGGTGCAACCAGGCGACGAGGGTGCCGTCGAGATCGCGGATCGCGCCGGGTTTGGCGCCCTCCCCGGGACCGGTCAACGCGATGGCAGGCACACCCAGGTCGGTCCATGCCCGCGCGCCTGCCGGCGCGACGCCGGTGTGGAGCACTGCCCATCGCCCGGCCAGCACGTCGTCGAGCCGGACGGTGGCGCCCGCGTCGTCGATGACCCACGGCTGCGGGATCTGCCAGCCGGCCGCGCCATTTCCGGCCCCGGCGAAAAACCCGGCGCCGTAACGCGCATCCGGGATCCAGTAGAGCTTCTGTCCGCTGCGCAGCACCCCGGGCAGCTTGGTCAGTGCCCTGAGGGTGTGGTTGCGGACGGCCGCGATCATCCGGTTGCGCTCGGTGATCACCCGGCCGACGAGACAGGCCCGGCGGGTGACTTCGACGACGTGCGGTTTGCGTTCCGCCTCATAGGAATCGAGGAGCGCTTCCGGGGCCCGGCCGGCCAGCACGGCGGCCAGTTTCCAGCACAAGTTGGCCGCGTCGCGCACGCCGGCCGACATGCCCTGGCCGATCCAGGGTGGCATGGCGTGCGCGGCGTCGCCGGCCAGAAAGATCCGCCCGGCCCGCCAGCGGTCGGCAACCCGGACATGGTGGCTGTAGACCACAGCCCGGAGGATCTCGACGTTATCGCGAGTGATGCCCTGGTCCTCCAACACCTTCCAGATCTCGGGCTCGCTGACCAGTTTCTGCTCGTCCTCACCGGCTCGGGCCGGGCACTCCCACCGGTGGTGCCCCAGTGGCGTCGGGCAGTCGACAGTAGGACGGTCCGGATTGCAGTGGAAACGGAGGCGGTCGTGGGCATCCCATTGCTTGTGCACCTTGGTATCGATCACAACCCATCGTTCGGCATAGGTGTTGCCCGAATAGCCGATGCCCAACTGGCCGCGCGTCGGGGAAGACCCACCGTCGGCGGCGATGACATAGGAGGCCCGCACCCTTTTGAAGGTGTCGTTGCGGAGGTCGGCCAGCATCAGCTCGACGTGGTCCGATTTGGTCAGCACCCGCAGACATTCGTGTTCCAGCAGCACCTCGACCGTGTCGAAGCGTGCCACGCCCTCCCGCAGGACATGGTCGACCGCGGGCTGGTAGATGAACTGCTGGGGCGGGTGGCCCGAACCTCGCGCGAAGATCGTCGTCTCGATGAACGGCACGCCATCGGCGTCGACGAATGCCGCGGGCCGATCGGGCAGCATGTCCTGCTGCAGGCGGTCCGCCAGGCCAACAGACTGCCAGATGCGCAGCACCTCTTCATCGGTACTGATCGCGCGGGCTCTGCCGTAAACATCTGGATCACGCTCGATGACAAGCACTTTCAATCCCTGGCGGCCCAACAGATTGGCAGCCGTGGCGCCGGTCGGCCCACAGCCGACTACCGCCACGTCGTAGAGGTCTGCAGTCACGGGGGCCTCTCTCGTCATCGAAGGTTGTCCTGTAGTGATCGCTACGGTAATGTAGCGATCACTACGGAGTCAATAAGCAAAATGACGGGAGTCCAAATGCCCGCTGATGAGCAGCCCAAGCCGCGCCGCCGCCGCCTCGACGGCGAGCAGTCGCGGGAGCGGATCCTCGACGCCGCCACCGAGATCGCCGCCGAGCGCGGTTACGAAGGCACCAGCATCGCGCTGGTGAGCAAGAAGTGCGGGTTACCCGCCAGCTCGATCTACTGGCATTTCAAGGACAAGGACGACCTGATCGCTGCGGTGATCGAACGCAGCTTCGGGACCTGGTTGACGGCATGGCAGGTGCCGGCCGACGGGACCGCCGAAGAACGAGCCACTGCATTCGGCGCGAACGTCGCCAAAGCACTGGTCGATTCCCCTGACTTCATCCGGCTCGGCCTCATGCTCGCCCTGGAGCGCCGCCCCGTCGAGCCACGCGCCCGGGCGATGTTCCTGCAGGCACGCGCTCAGGCGTTCACCCAACTCGTCGACACCGTTCGGGACTGGGCGCCCGACCTGAGCGACGCCCAGGTCCACCACCTGGCCACCTACACCATCGCCGGCGCCGACGGGCTGTTCATCGCCAAGGAGATCGGTGGCGATTCGGTGGATCTGATCGCGCTGTTCGAGTTGCATGCACGCAACGTGATCGAGGCGGCCCGCCGACTGGTCGACAACGGGGACGGTCGATGAGCCGCTATCCGGTCGCCATCATCGGCTCGGGCAACATCGGCACCGATCTGATGATCAAGATCCTGCGCGGCGATGGGCGGCTGGCCGTGGCCGCAATGGCCGGCATCGACCCGCAGTCCGACGGTCTGGCGCGCGCCGCCCGCCTCGGGGTGGCGACTACCGCGGACGGTATCGACGGGCTGCTCGCAACGCCCGAATTCGCCGATGTCAAACTGGTTTTCGACGCCACCTCGGCAGGCGCACATCGCGCCAACTCGGCCCGCCTGTCCCAACAGGGGGTCCGGATGATCGATCTCACGCCTGCCGCAATCGGACCGTACTGCGTGCCGGTGGTGAACCTGGACGAGCACCTCGACGCCCCCAATCTCAACATGGTGACGTGCGGTGGCCAGGCCACCGTTCCGATCGTGGCCGCCGTCGCACAGTCGGGCATCGTGTCCTACGCCGAGGTCATCTCGTCGATCTCGTCACGGTCAGCAGGCCCGGGAACTCGCGCAAATATCGACGAGTTCACCGAAACCACCTCCGCTGCACTCCAAATCGTCGGAGGCGCGCAGCGGAGCAAGACGGTGATGATTCTGAACCCGGCCGACCCGCCGGTGCTGATGCGCAACACCGTGCACTGCCTGGTCGACGGCGACGCCGACCGACAGACCATCGAGAATGACGTGGCGGCGGTGGTCGAGAAGGTCAGCGGCTATGTACCGGGATACCGGCTCAAGCAACGGATCCAGTTCGAGACATTCAGTGCCGCGCGACCATTGCACATCCCCGAAACCGGGAAGTTCACCGGAACCCAGGTCACGGTGATGCTCGAAGTCACCGGCGCCGCGGACTATCTTCCCGCCTACGCGGGCAATCTCGACATCATGACCTCTGCCGCCAAGGCAACCGCCGAACGCATCGCCTCCTCCGAAAGCGTGATCACCCAACCATGATTCACGACTTGTACGTCAGCGACGTCACGCTGCGTGACGGCATGCACGCAGTACGCCACCAGTACAGCCTCGACCAGGCGACCACCATTGCCGCTGCCCTCGATACGGCCGGGGTGGGTTCCATCGAGGTCGCCCACGGCGACGGTCTCGGTGGATCGAGTTGCGTCTACGGCTTCGGGGCGCACACCGACCTGGAGTGGATCGAAGCGGTCGCCGCGGTCGTGTGCAACGCCCGGGTCGCCACGCTGCTGTTGCCCGGGATCGGCAGCGTGCACAACCTCAAGGACGCCCACCGCGCCGGCGCGTCCGTCGTGCGCGTCGCCACGCACTGCACCGAAGCCGACATCTCGGCCCAGCACATCGCTGCCGCAAGGGATCTCGGAATGGACACGGTCGGCTTCCTGATGATGAGCCACATGGCCACACCGGCGGAGCTGGCCGGGCAAGCCGAACTCATGGAAAGCTACGGGGCCACCTGCGTTTACGTCGTCGACTCCGGCGGCGCGATGACCATGCGCGATGTCGCCGACCGGGTCGATGCGCTCCGCGAGGCCCTGTCCCCCACCACCGAGATCGGCATTCATGCCCATCACAATCTGTCGCTGGGCGTGGCCAACTCGATCGTCGCAGTGGAGCACGGCGCCAACCGGGTCGACGCTTCGCTGACCGGCATGGGCGCCGGGGCCGGTAATGCCCCGCTCGAGGTGTTCATCGCGGCCGCCGACAAACTGGGCTGGCTGCACGGCTGCGACCTGCACGCGCTCGAGGACGCTGCCGATGACATCGTGCGCCCGTTGCAGGACCGTCCGGTCCGGGTCGACCGCGAAACCCTCACCCTCGGATACGCCGGCGTGTACTCGAGTTTCCTGCGTCACGCCGAGGTCGCCGCGGAACGCTACGGCGTCGACGCGCGCTCATTGCTCGAAGAGGCGGGCCGCCGGGGCATGGTCGGCGGCCAGGAGGACATGCTCGTCGACATCGCGCTCGATCTCACCGCGTCATGAGAATGCCTCGGGCACGGACATCGCACCATCCGTAGTCTGGACCGGGTGAGCGTGCGGGGATGGCTGTTGTTGGGCGCCATGAGCCTCATCTGGGGTATCCCGTACCTGCTGATCAAGATCGCTGTCGAGGGTGTCTCGGTGCCCGTGCTGGTCCTGGCCCGCACCGCCGTCGGCGCGGCCGTGCTGCTGCCGCTGGTGATGTCGCGCGCCGCCTGGGAGCCGGTGCTGCGGCACTGGCGGCCGGTGCTGGCCTTCGCGTTCTTCGAGATCATCGCGGCATGGTTCCTGCTGTCGGACGCCGAACGCCACCTGAGCAGCTCGCTGACGGGTCTGCTGATCGCGACCGCCCCGATCATCGCCGCGGTGCTCGACCGGCTCACGGGTGGAGAACGGTTGAGCGCCAAGCGGATCACCGGCCTCGGTGTCGGGCTGGCCGGGGTGGCGGTGCTCGC
Organism: Mycolicibacterium boenickei; assembly: GCF_010731295.1. Lineage (NCBI taxonomy): Bacteria > Bacillati > Actinomycetota > Actinomycetes > Mycobacteriales > Mycobacteriaceae > Mycobacterium > Mycolicibacterium boenickei. The sequence continues at coordinate 5,561,120 of NZ_AP022579.1, forward strand.
GGGCCCCGGTCTCGCCGGTGGGCACGGCTGGCCGATCGCCGAAGTTCTGCTGGTGGCAACCTGTTACGCGATCGCTCCGCTGATCGCCGCGCGGTATCTGGGTGACGTCCCGACCCTTCCGCTGACGGCGGCATGCCTGACGGTCGCGGCCCTGATCTACACCACCCCGGCGCTGCTGACCTGGCCCGACCAGATGCCGTCGCGACGCGTGCTGATCGCGCTGACGGCACTCGCCGTGATCTGCACCGCGCTGGCGTTCGTGGTGTTCTTCGCGCTGATCCGCGAAGTCGGAGGCGCACGGGCGCTGGTGTTCACCTACGTCAACCCGGCCGTTGCCCTGGCCGCCGGCGTGATCGTGCTCGGTGAGCCGCTGACCGTGTACAACGTCGCCGGGCTGGCATTGATCCTCGCCGGTTCGATCCTGGCGACCCGCACCTCACGCGACCCCGACCCGCAGATCGAACCCGAGGAAGTCAGCCGCGCAGGCCCGCGCTGAGCATCTCCTCGATCGACACGAACTTCACCCGGGGCCGGGCCGCCTGCACACCGCGGTCCCGTTCGGCGGCGTCGATCGCGCGCCACCCCGGCCACCCCACCGGCTCGGCGCCCCGGCCGGCCAACAGCGCGTCGAGGGACTCGCGGCCCGCGACCTCACGGGTCAGCAGGCCCGCGTCGAAATCCGCCCACAGCTGCGCGACGGTCTGCTCGGCGCACAGCCGATTCGTGCCGATCACTCCGCGGGGTCCGCGTTTGATCCACCCGGTCACGTAGGTGCCGGGCACCGGAGCATCGTCGACGACGCGACCCGCCTCGTTGGGCACCGTCCCGGAGTCCTCGTCGTAGGGCAGTCCGGCGACGGGCGCGCCGCGATAACCGATCGACCGCAGGATCAGCGGCGTCTGGATCACTTCGGTCCCCCGCTCGCCGGCGATCTCCAGGCCTTCGGCGCGGTCGGCGCCGAGGATGGCGAGCGGGGTGACACCGAAGCGGAACACCACCTGCTTGTTGCCGGGGGTCGGGTTGCGCTGCGCATATTCACGGGCGATGGCGAGCTTGAATGAGGTTTCGACGTCGTCGTGCTCGTCATCGGCAGGAAGATCCGCGGGGTCGATGATCACGTCGACCCCGTCGAGGTGCCCCAGGGCCAGGAACTCCCCCGCCGAGAACGCCGCGTGCCCGATATCGCGGCGGGCCAGGATCACCACCTCCCGGATTGCACTGTCGGCCAACGCATCCAGGGTGTGCTGGGCGATATCGGTGGCAGCCAGCGCGGCCCGGTCCGTCAACAGCACCCGGGCGACATCGAGGGCGACATTGCCGTTGCCGACGATGACCGCACGCTCGCCCGACAGGTCGAACCGGTGCGCGGCGTGGTCGGGGTGGCCGTTGTACCAACCGACGAACTCGGCTGCGGCGTGGTGCCCGATGAGGTCCTCGCCTTCGATTCCCAAGCGCCGGCTGGTGGCCGCACCCACCGCGTAGATCACCGCGTGGTGATGGGCCAGCAGCTCGTCGTGGTTGATGGTGCGGCCGACCTCGACGTTGAAATGGCTGGCGAACCGCGGATTGGTGAACACCCGCTCGAACATGTCGACGACCGACTTGGTGTGCTGATGATCGGGCGCCACGCCGGCCCGGATCAATCCGAACGGCGTGGGCAGCCGCTCGAACAGGTTGATCTCCACCCCGTCCACACCGATCAGCTCGGCGGCGGCATAGCAGGCCGCCGGCCCGGATCCGACGATCGCGACCCGCAGCGATCCCGGTTCGATGCGTGCGCGGGAGGCGGCCACCGGTATGGACGCCGGCTCAAGCGGATGGCGCTCGAAATAGGCGGCGTTGAGCTCCTTGAACCGCTGCAGTTCGCCGGGCAGGTCCTCTTCGTAGTGGATCGCGCCGACCGGGCACTCCTCGAAGCAGGCCCCGCAGTCGATGCACGATTCCGGATCGATGTAGAGCATCTCGGCAGACGCTGATTCCAGCCCGTCCTCAGCCGGCCGGATGCAGTCCACCGGGCACACCGGAACACAGCTGGCGTCCTTGCAGCAGTTCTGCGTGATCACGTAAGCCATCGGACCTCCCCTTTCAGATCTGCACAAATCCTACTGGACACCTGTCCGGTTTATCGATTCGAAAACCACAGCGATCCGCCTACCAGCGCACGAACTGCCGAAATGACAGAACAAAAAATGTGTTGATACAGGCAGTTTCATCCGACGATTGCGGATCGTTACGCCGATCTATATCTTGGACACATGTCCAGGCCAGCGGTGGCTACGGTCACTCGCCTACGAGACGCACACGGTCAGCGCGTCCGCACGCACCGCCGTGTCTTCGGTGCGGCCACGCAACTTCTCGATGCGCACAACGTCATCTCGGTGCCGGCGCTGGCCGCACGCGCGAAGATGGCGCCCGCAGCTCTCTACGCGCATTTCCCGTCCATCGAGGTGGTCTTCGCCGAGCTGTACCTGGATCGGGTCATTCAGCTGCCCCTCGTCATCGATCCCGCGGCCAGACCCACCAGCCGCGTCACCGAGCAACTCACCGCGCTCACGCTGCTGATGGCCGATGAGCCGCGATTGGCCCGAGCCTGCACCCAGGCGCTGATGAGCACCGACGACGACGTGGTCGAGGACGTCCGCTCCCGGATCGCTGCCGAGGTCAACCGCCGGATCTCCACGGCTCTGGGCGGCGGAGCCTGGCCGGAAGTACTCGCCACCCTGGAGGCGGTGTTCTGGGGAGCGCTGTTGCAGGCACAAACCGGTGCGATGAGCTACCGGCAGATGGCCCGCCAGCTCGAGACCATGGTGTCGCTGATCGTCCCCGGGGGATGAATCGGGCTGTGGTTCACCAGATGCCCGACGGAACCACCCAGGCGGGCTCGAAATCCAGCACTGAGGCACTCACGCCATCGCAGCCAACCAACCCCGGTACTCGGTGATGTCCCGTCCATGCGCGGGAGCGATGTGGTCACAACCGAAACCGGTGATCCAGCGGCCGTCGTCGAGCTCCACCTTTCCGAGCAGCATCGGCGCAGGCAACTCGGCCAGGAACTCCCCCAGCGCGGCCGGGGACAACAGCCACCGTTCACCCACGATCGGTGCCCCGCCCTCGTCAACACGGGTCAGTCCCGGCTTGGGGGGAACCGTGTCGAGGGCATAGAGGCGGTAGTGCGGCGCGGTGGTGATGGGCCCGGCCCACCGTGCACCCCGGCCGGTGAGCTGATGCTCCAGCGGCTGCCCGCGCAAGTGCGCGCCGAACACCGCGAGCTCGGTCAGCGGTGCGCCGCCCGATTCGGGCCAGGTCTCGGTTGACGGCACATCGAGGAACCGAGCCGCCAGATCCGCGATGACGCCGTCGTGGAATCCCGGTGCCAGCAGGGTGATTCCGAACTGCGCGCCATCGGACACCGTGCCGGCGGGAACCGCGATCGCACACATGTCGAACAGGTTGCAGAAGTTTGTGTACCGGCCCATCCGGGAGTTCACCGCGACCGGGTCCGCCGCCACCGCGTCGATGCGCGGATGCTCAGGAGCCGTCGGGACCATCAGCGCGTGGCAGTCCCCGAGCTCTGCCAAGGCGATGCGACGCAATTCCTCCACCCGCCGCCGGTCTCGCAGCAGGTCTGCCGCCGAGTACGTTCCGGCCGCGGTGACGATAGCCGCCACGGTCGGGTCCAGCTTCGCATCGGGACCGGCCGTGCTGACGAACTCTCCCACCGCGTCCCATCTTTCGGCGACCAACGCGCCGTTGTAGAGAAGGCCGGCCGCGGCGAAGAAGTCGTCCATCGGGATCGGTACCGTATCGAATCCGGCAGCCTTCGCCTGCCGCACGGCCTCACCGAACGCGGCCTGCCACGCGTCGTCGAGCCCGGTCAAGGTCTCCGGGATGGCGATTCTGGGCGTCACCGGCGCCGCGAAGGGCACGTCAGCCGGCCACTGGCGTTGCGGTGCACCGGCAGTCATCACGGCCATCGCCGACTGGGCCGTGGCCAGGTCGGCAGCGAATATCGTCACGCAGTCATAGCTCGCACATGCCGGGACGACGCCCTCGGTGGAGACGAGGCCGACCGTGGCCTTGATTCCGACGATGCCCTGCAGTCCGGCCGGAACGCGACCCGACCCTGCGGTGTCGGTGCCGATGGCGATGTCGGCGAAACCGAGCGCAACGGCCACCGCCGACCCTGAACTCGAACCGCCGGATATGTAGTCCGGACGACGGGAATCCCGCACGGCGCCATAGGGACTGCGGGTCCCGACCAATCCGGTGGCGAACTGGTCGAGGTTGGTCTTGCCGATGACGACAGCACCGGCGGCCTTGAGAGCGGTCACCGCCGGTGCGTCGGCATCGGGAATATAGCTGAAATCTGGGCACGCCGCAGTGGTCGGTATCCCGGCCACGTCGACGTTGTCCTTGACGGCGAGCACCAAACCGGCCAGTGGGCCGTCATCGGCAAGCGCAGCGCGGTGGTCGTCCTCTACCTCGGCCTGCGGGCGCAGGTGGATGAACACTTCGTCGCGTCCACTGGCTTCGATGCTCCGATAGATCTGGGCGATCTTGCTCACGCAGACTCCTTTCGTGCGAATTCTCCTGCTGCTGCCCAACGCTCGCGCTCCTCGGACCGTGCCGCCTCCATCGCGGCGCGGGTCGCGGCGATGTCCTCGGCATTGGCGGCGAGGAACTCGTCGTGCTCGGCCAGTGAGAACGTTCCGTCGGTGATCTCGACATGACCACGGCCCGCGGCCATGTCGGCCCGCAGGTCCAGTAGCTCGTCGGCGGACACCGGATACCACTGGATTCGATCGAAAAACCGCAACAGCCAAGGGTGTTCGGGATCGAATCCCTGGGCCGTCAGTGGGTGACGGTGGTTCCAGATCTGGGTGGTGCGGCCGACGAACTGGTATCCGCCCGGCCCCTCCATCCCGTAGATGCACAGGTAGGCCCCGCCGATGCCGACCGCGTTCTCCGGCGTCCAGGTCCGGGCCGGGTTGTATTTGGTGGTCACCAGGCGGTGCCGCGGATCCAGCGGCGTGGCAACCGGAGCTCCGAGATACACGTCACCGAGGCCAAGCACCAGATAGTCGGCGTCATAGACGATTCGGTGCACGTCGTCGACCGAGGCCAGGCCGTTCATCCGCCGGATGAACTCGATGTTCCACGGGCACCACGGCGCGTCGGCGCGTACACCGTGCATGTAGCGTTCGATTGCCTCCCGGGTCGACGGGTCATCCCAGCTGAGCGGCAACCGTACGGTCCGGCTGGGCACCACGAGGTCCTGCGCGGCAGGCAGCGAGGCCTCGAGCTCAGCCAGCAGCGGCACCAGCCTCGACTGCGGAAGCCGGGCCGGGTCCACCTTGACCTGCAGCGAACGGATTCCGGGCGTGAGGTCGATCAGCCCGTCCGGCCGATGCTGTTCCAGCGCGTGGTGCAGGGCATGCGCACGGGCTCGCAATGCCAGGTCCAGTCGCATCTCGCCGTACTCGACCAGGACGTTGTCGTCTCCGATCCGGCGGTAGGTGACGGTGGTGCTGCCGTCCGATGAGGTTGTGCCGGAGATGATTCCGTCGTCCTCGTCGCCTCCTGGCGAGAACACCGCCGGGATGGAGGCACGCCGGGCCGGGCCGACGGTGCCCGGTGCCGGTGCCGCCGACGCGCGGACCGGCACGAACCGGATGGTGGCGCCGGGGGCGAGCTGACCCAGTTTCCAGCGGTCGGCGGCGGTGACGGTGACCGGGCAGACGAAACCGCCGAGGCTCGGGCCATCGGGACCGAGCAGGATCGGGGTATCCCCGGTGAAGTCGAGCGAACCCACCGAATAGGCGTTGTCGTGAATGTTCGACGGATGCAGCCCGGCTTCCCCGCCGTCGGGGCGGGCCCATTCCGGCTTCGGCCCGATCAGTCGCACACCGGTGCGGTCGGAGTTGAAGTGCACCTCGTAGTCGTGATCGAGCAGCGTGCCGATGTCGTTGCGCGTGAAGAACTCCGGCGCGGAGTGCGGGCCGACGGTCACCGCGATGTACCAGTGGCTGCCGATGGCCGGTTGTTCCTCGAACAGGATGCGCCGGCGGACACCGCCCACGGCGTCGCGGGTTTCCAGCTTGTCCCCCACCGTCAGCGTCCGGCCCTCGTGGCCGCCGAACCGGCCCAGGGTGAATGTCGATGCGCTGCCCAGGTATTCGTCGGCTTGGAGGCCACCCTCGACCGCGATGTAGATCCGCAGACCCGGGCCGTCGACCATCCCCACGTCAAGGATCTGACCGGCCTCGACCAGGACCGGCACCCACTGCGCGACCCGCGCCCCGTCGACGGTCACCGGCGCGGGCGCGCCCGTGACGCATACCCAGGTGTCGGTGTCGAACCGTAACGCCGGTCCGCCCATCGTGGCCTCCAGACCGGGCGCGCCCTCCGGATTGCCGACCGCGATGTTGGCGAGCCGGAAGGACACGTCGTCCATCGGTCCCGACGGCGGCACCCCGATCTGCCAGTACCCCGTCCGGCCCGGCCAATCCTGGACCGTGGTGGCCATTCCGGGCCGAACGATCTCCAGGGTGCGCACGCGAGGATCTGAAGAAGACTCCCTCATGGGCGCGTCACGATCATTCGCACGGCCGTCGGGTCAAACCCGTTGCAGGGGTTGTTGATCTGCGGGCAGTTCGACACCAGGACCAGGGTGTCGATCTCGGCGCGCAGTGACACTGTCTTGCCTGGCGCCGATAGTCCGTCGACGATGCCCAGCGAGCCGTCGGGGTCCACCGGGACGTTCATGAAGAAGTTGATGTTGCTGACAACGTCGGCCTTGGTCAGCCCCCAGCGGGCGCCTTCGCCGATGAAGTTCTCCACGCAGGCGTGCTGGTGTTTGGTGTGGTGCCCGTAGCGCAGGGTGTTCGATTCCTGCGAGCAGGCCCCGCCGAGGGTGTCGTGGTTGCCGACCTCGTCGTCGACGATGGTCAGCATCGCCGCACCGTCGCTGTCGCGCAGCACCGATCCGGTGGTCAGGAAGATATTGCCCTGCGCCGCGATCGTGGCCGGTGCGCTGTAGCGCACGGTGTGATCGTCGGCTCCGTAGAACAGGGTGTCCACAGCCTGGTTGCCGTGCAGGTCGACGATGGTGAGCACGTCGCCGGCACGCACGACCTTCGACCACGGGGCGCGGGGCGCGACGATTTCATCGACAACGGTGTGGGCGGCGGTGATGGTCATCGGGCACTCCAGACGTCTTCGGAATTCAGGTAGGCACGTTGGTATTCGGGATCGCGCTCGCCGACCGTGGCATCGATCTCGGCCAGGTCGCCGGGGGCCGACCAGGCCAGCACCTCGAGCGAGCCGACGGTGAACTGCGGCGCCGGATCCAACGGATGCGCAGTGTTGGCGATCGCCACGATCAGCGGGAGATGGATGATCAGCTCGACGGCGGTACCGGCGCCGGCCGATCCGGTGGAAACCAGTGCGCCGTCGGATTCGACCCGCACGCCGTGGAAGAACGACAGGCTCGGCGCCACGTCGCGTCGGGTCAGTCCATTCTTGAGAGCGGCCAGCACGAGCAGTTCACGTCCCGCTGGACTGGCCGACTCCACCTCGCCCGCACCGTATTTGGCCGTATTGCCGGACAGGGTCGTGGTGCCGCACAGCGCGTCATGGTGACCCGAGGTGTCCGACCCCAGGGTGGCCAGCACGCGTCCCTGGTCGCTGAGCAGCGGATGGCCTGCCGAAAGGTAGGCCTGCCAGGGCACTTTCACGGTGTCGGCGACGTTGAGTCGTTCCCAGGGCGCGTCGGCGCGCCACAGCAGCAGGTGGGCACACGCGGTGCCGTCCAGGTCGCGCAGGCGCAGCCGGGTGCCGCGGGCCAGCACCTTGCTCGTGTAGCGGCCGCCGGGAACCGTTTCGGCCCAGGTCAATTGCTCGGATGGAACACCCTGCGGCGGTGTGGGCCACTTCGACGCCGGTACGACGGGCATCGAGTCGGTGATGGTGCCGGCCTGCGCCCGGGCATGGTCGCGGGCGCCGGCGGTGGTCGCGGTGGTCATCTCAGGCTCCGATCGTGACGGGATTGGGGTGGGTCTTGCCGCGCGGGAAGCACAGGGCGCCGAGGACGACCGCGGCGGCGATGCTCAGCGGTCCGGCCCATTGCAGGATCGGCATGTCGCCGGTGGGGTTGAAGATCTCCGCGCGTGGCCAGCCGAGGTTGACGATCATCACCGCGCCGTAGAGCACCGCCAGGATGTTCACCGCGATACCGAACTTGCCGAGTGAGAACAGCGGCAGGCCCTCGGCGTCGACCTGGTTGCGCTGGGCGGGCCAGCCTTTGAGCCGGCGGTACAGCAGCGGCGCGGTCACCAGGAGGTAGGCCAGGTAGATCAGGATGATGCAGACGCTGGCCAGGGTCGCGAAAATGGCCGAGTTGCCGACGTTGACCAGCAGCACCCCGATGCACAGCAGGCCGATGAGCACCGAAGGCCAGATCGGGGTGCCGGTGTGGCTGTTGACCCGGGACAGGATCGACGAGGCCGGCAACCGCCCGTCGCGCGCCATCGAGAACATCAGCCGGGACGCGGCGGTCTGAATTGCCAAGGTGCAGATAGTGATCGCGATGGACACGTCGATCAGCAGCACTGTGCCCCACGGCGAGGACAAGACGGTGTCGAGCACGTACGGCAGGCCTTCCGTGGCCAGGCGTCCGTCGGTCAGGCTCGGGGCCGCCATCAGAGCGCCCAGGATCATCAGCCCGCCGCCGAGCGCGGAGACCGACAGGGCCAGACGGATGGTGCGGGGCGCGACACGACGCGGGTTGCGGGTCTCCTCGGCGAGTTCGCCGGCAGAACCGAAACCGACCATGACGTAGGCCGCCATCAGGCCCGACATGATCCAGGCCCAGACGTAACCGGGTTGGCCGCCGGCGTGTCCGGTGTCGAACACGACCTGCGGGCCGCGCTGGGCATGGGTGAAGAACACCCCGATGACCGCGATGACGCCGACGATCTCGCAGATCACCCCGGCGCTGTTGACGCGTGACATCCATTTGACGCCAAGGCAGTTGATCGTGGTGGTGAGCACCAGCAGAACGGTGCCGAGCAGTACCGCGTTGGCCGCGCCACTGGGCGAGGTCAATGCCGGGTCGTCCCCGATCACCTGGAAGCCTGACCAGATCGACGGCAGCACCACTTGCAGAGCGATCGCGGCGGCCGACGCGGTGACGATCTGGGCCAGGATCATGAACCAGCCGCCGAACCAGCCGACCACCTCACCGCCCATCCGACGGGACCACTGATAGATGGCGCCCGAGATCGGGTAGCGCGCGGCCAGCTCGGCAAAACACAGTGCGACGAGGAACTGGCCGAGGAACACCGCGGGCCAGGTCCAGAAGAAGGCGGGTCCGCCGAAGCCGAACCCAAGGCCGAACAACTGGAAGATCGTGGTCAGAATGGACACGAACGAGAAGCCGGCGGCGAAGGATTCGAACTTTCCGAGCCGACGGTGCAACTGCTGGTCATAACCGAATTCGGCCAGGTCGTCGTGGTCGCTGGAACGGTCGGCGGTCACATCTTTCCGTCGCTCGGTAGCGCTGCTGGTCATAGGCGTTTCTCTCAGGCTCGGGGCGGTGCCGCCAGCTCCTTAACTGTCACTTGATAGATAAGCGTGTCGGAGTGTCCGAGCTGTCACCCACGTGTTTCGTTCATGTAGCCAGCGGTAAGCATTGGGTTGCCGAATCCTCACCGGACCCATCGCCTGTCACAATCGCCGACATGGCCGTGGCTCCGTTGGACGATGCCCGCCGACGCATTGCGGCGGCGGCCACCGAAAGCGACCTGGTGACGGCCGCGGCCACCGCCCACGATGCGGTGAAGCAGGTGATCGACACCCGGGTCGGGGCAGCCTCGGTCGCCGAGGCGTGGTCGGCCGTCGCCCGCGCTGCGCTGTCGACCGCGGCGCGGCTGGTGGCCCCCGGGATGGACTGGTATGCCTCGGGCAGCGTCGGCCGCGGCGACGCACTACCCGGATCAGACCTGGAAACCGTCGTGGTCCGCAGCTCTGAAGCCACCGCGGAGTCGGCACTGGCCCAGGCTGCGCATGTCCACGATCTGCTGGCCTGCTGCGGTTTGCGTGCGGACGACAACGGTGCGATCGCTTCACGGGTGCGGTTCAACCGCACCGCCCAGGACTGGGCGATCGGCATCGGACGGTGGGCCTCCGACCCGGCCGCCGACCGGGGCGTGGTGATGATCGGTCTGCTGGCCGACGCCGTCCCCGTCGAGCCGGTCCTCGGCGGCAACATGGACCTACGCGATCAGGTCGGCATTGCGGCGCGGGCGCAGCCCGTCTCGCTGACGGCGATGCTGCAGGATTCCACCTTCGCCCGCGCCTACATCCCGTCCCGGCTACGGGTGCTGACGTCCGGTGACGCCGGCGTCGACATCAAGCTCGCCGCCGTCGACCCCGTCGTGCGCATCGCGCGCTGGGCCGCACTCAGTTGCGGATCCGACGCGCTGCCGACCGCCGACCGGATCGCGGCGGCGGCCGGCACCCGCTACCTCGACGCCGACGACGCCCGGGTGCTCGCGAAATGTCACGCCATCGGGTCGAGCATCCGCTGGCGGGTACGGGCCGCCAGCTGGAATTCCGACGTCGATGTCGATGAGCGCGTCGAACTGTCCGATCTCCCCCCGCAGGACCGCACCGCCCTGCGCAGCATCGGCCGCGAACTCACCGGCGTCCGGCGCAAACTCGACTACCTGGCGTCGACCTCGACGTTCTCGTCGTGGTGACCGAGGCCGGGTGTCACGCCCTGGCCCAGACCGTCGCCGCCGAACGCCTGGAGGGCTGGCGGCCCACTCCCGACCAGATCGAATCCCTGACCGGGCTGCTCACGGGCGCACAGACGTACGGCGAGTATCTCGGCCGGCACCTTCCGGGCCCTACCCCACCGCCGCGGCGACGAGTGTTCGCCCGCAGGCGGCCATATCTCATCCCGGGAACCTCGCTGCTGCGCAACAGCTTCGGCGTTCAGGACGCCGACGCGCTCGCGCAGCTGGAGTTCGTGGCGACCGCCGGCCGAATCCTTCAGGTCCACCTGCGCAACCAGGACACGGATCTCGATGTCCGTTCACTACATCAACACGTCTTCGGCGATGTGTACGCGTGGGCGGGCGAGCCCCGCATCGTCGAACTCCGCAAGGGCGACAGCAATTTCTGGGCGTGTGCTCGCATTCCCCATGCCCTCGAGGAACTGCAACTTGAGATCGGCAGGCTGGCCGACGAAGGTCGCGAGCTCGACGACGGCACATTGACCTATCGGCTGGCCCGAATCTATGCCGACTACAACCAGATCCATCCGTTCCGAGAAGGCAACGGGCGCACCGGAACCCTGTTGCTGCACCTGCTCGCCGGCAGGGCTGGGCGCCGGCTACACCTCGACGACATGTCCCGTTCCGAATGGATCGGTGCATCGCGGGACTCGATGCCGTTCCGGCGCGACGGGCGGGCCGACCCGCGGCCGTTCGTGGCGGTGCTGCGCGGGCGTTTACGCATTCAGGGATTCGGATCGGTCAGATAGCGCTGTACCGTCGGCCCGATCCAGGCCACCAGATCATCGATACTCGCCGAAGCCATCGGTTCAATCTTGAGCTGATACCGCGCGAATGCCAGACCGACCAGGTGCACGGTCACCAGCTCGGCCCGCAACTCGGCGTTGTCGACACCGAATTCCGCCGAAACCCGCTGAGCCACCGGCCCCGCCAGGGAATCGTGTAAGAGCTTGCGCGCCAACGGTTGAATCTCGGCTGACCGGAACACTGTCAACAGGGGGTCGAAGGACGCCCCCGCGTCCCACCGCTCGACGACATCGCGCACCAGGCGTGCGCCGATCTCGTCGGGCCCCTCGTCGAGCAGGTGCGCCAGCTGGTGCAACGGGTGCTGGGGAGTATCGAGCACCGAGGCGGTGAACAGCCCCTCTTTGTTGCCGAAGTGGTAGTAGACCATTGCGACGTCCACCCCGGCGTCGGCGGCGATGCCGCGCACGGTCGCTCGTTCGTAGCCGTCGCGCATGAAGTGTTCCCGGGCCGCCTCGACGATCCGCTGCTTGTTCTGTTGGCCCGTGCGCCACCGGCCGCTGCGCCCGGACTCTGACATGCCCAGAAGTTTAGTTCAACAACCGTTGACCTATGTGGAAGTCAGGGCGTAGCGTTTTCTTCAACAGTGGTTGAAGAAAGGGGTTCGACATGACGCAACGGCGACTCTGGTGGCGGCACACGATCTCTGTGCTGATCGCCCCGGCAACGATGACAATCTTCATTCCGGGCCTGATCATCTGGCTGACCGGCGCAGAAGCCCCCGACCTGGGCACCACGTCGGGCTGGCTGTGCACCATCGCGGGCAGTGCGTTGATCGCGTTCGGGCTGTGGTTCCTGGTGTGGACGGTCATCCTGTTCGACCGCATCGGCAAGGGCGCCCTGGCCATCGGCTCACCGGTCAACCTGGTGGTGGAAGGCCCCTACCGGCACGTCCGCAACCCGATGATGACGGCGGTGTTCTGCATCCAGCTCGGTACCGCCGTCGTCATGGCCTCGCCCTGGCTGTTCGGCTGGTTCGCGCTGTTCTGCACGCTGACGGTGATCGCGATTCCGGCCTTCGAGGAACCTCACCTACGCCGCCGGTTCGGTGCCCCGTACGACGAATTCCGGCGCAACGTTCCACGATGGATTCCGCGTCCGACCGCCTGGGTTCCCGAGTACCCCGGCCTGGATTCCACCCCAGCGCACGGCCAGGCTCGATGACTTCAGCGGTTCTGATCGTCGGCGCCGGTCCGACCGGGCTCACGATGGCGATCGAGTTGGCCCGGCGTGGCGTCGCCGTCCGCATCGTCGACGGCGCTGCCGCACCGACGACCGAGACCCGCGCGCTGGGCGTACAGCCGAGAACGCTGGAGTTGTTCGAGAAGTTGGGCCTTGCGAAAGCGTCGGTGGCCGACGGGGTCCCGGTCACCCAATTCAACGTCTTCAGCGAGGGAAAGCGATTCCTGCACCTGGACATCGGCACGCTGGCCACGCCTCATCCCTACCTGCTGATGCTGCCGCAACCACAGGTGGAAGCACTGCTGACCGCCCGCCTGGCCGAGCACGGCGTGGCGGTCGAACGTGGCGTCGAACTGACCGCCCTCACCCAGTCAGCCGACGACGTCCGAATCACCCTGCAGCACCGCACCGGCCTGACCGAGCAGGCCCACGCGCCGTGGGTCATCGGCTGCGACGGCGCCCACAGCACCGTGCGGCACCAGCTCGGGGTACCGTTCGTCGGCGCGGCTTTCGAGGAGAACTTCGCCGTCGCCGATGTCCACATGGACTGGACGCTGCCGTACGACATCTTCTACTCGTTCCTCAACCGGGGCCGATTCGTCGCCTACTTCCCGATGCCCGGCAACCGGCACCGCCTCACCATCGCGTACCGGCCCGGTCAATCCCCCGTCGGCGACGTGACTTTCGAGGAACTGCAGACGGCGGTGGACCGGTGTGCGCCGGCAGGGGCCCGCGTCGCCCAAGTCAGCTATGCCGGCCGATTTCGCATCAACCAGCGCAAGGTCGCCCGGCATTCTGTCGGACGAGTGTTCCTCGCCGGCGACGCCGCGCATGTGCATTCCGTGGTGGGCGGGCAGGGAATGAACACGGGCATTCAAGACGCGTTCAACCTGGGCTGGAAACTGGCGGCCGTGGTACACGGCCAGGCTGCACCCGAGCTGCTGGACAGTTACGCCGCCGAACGCTCTCCGGTGGCGCACCGGCTGGTCAAGGGCACTCGGCGAGCAACCCGGATGACCCTGCTGCGCAACCCCATTGCTGCTTTCGGTCGCCGTCATCTGGCACCTCACGTCACCGCGCGGCCCACTGTTCAGCGAGTCTTGGGGCGCGCCCTGACTCAGCTCGACGTCTCCTACCGCGACGGCACCGGAGGTACCGAAGACGCGCATCTGGAAGTCGGCGACCGCTTCCCACGCACCGATGTCCTCGACTCAACCAGGTTCACCCTGCTGCATTCCGGTCCGAAGCCGCGCGGACTCCACGCCGCCATCGGGCCCCATGCCGCCCTGATCGATATCCGGCAGGACACCGCTCCGGCAGGCGGCGCGGGACTGACACTCGTGCGTCCCGACGGCTACCTCGCCCTGCTCGACGCCGACGTCCGCGAACTCCGCGGCTATCTCGACGACACCTTCACCGCCCCCACGGCCGGAGAGCACATCGCGTAGGCGACGTGAGCGGATGCCCGAACGCCCCGACACCGTGGGCCGTGGCCTCAGTCTGACGGGTCGGAGTCGCGGTGCGCTTCCAGCAGCCGCAGCCACACCTCACTGATGGTCGGGAAGCAGGGCACCGCATGCCAGAGGCGGTCGATGGGGACCTCCCCGGCGACCGCGACCGTGGCCGCGTGCAGCAATTCGACCACCCCGGGGCCGACAAAGCTGGCTCCGACCAGGATTTCGCGTTCGAGGTCTACGACGAGCCGGGCCTGTCCGGTATAGCCGTCAGCGTAGAAGTTCGCTCCGGGAACGGTTTGACCGATGTTGACATCGACGGCCTTCACTCGACGTAGTTGTTGGGCAGCCTGCGCGTAGGTCAGTCCCACCGAGCCGGCTTCAGGATCGGTGAAGAATGCCTGCGGCACGGCGACGGCGTCCGCCGTGGCGAGATGCGGACCCCAGGGTGACGCGTCGAGCGGAAGCCCTTGTGCCCGTGCGCCGATGACGTTGCCAACGATGCGCGCCTGATATTTGCCCTGGTGGGTCAGCAACGCGCGGTGGTTCGCATCGCCCAGTCCGTACAACCAGTCGCCTCCGACCCCGCGGACAGTGCATGTGTCGTCGACGTCGAGCCATGACCCGGGCAACAGACCGACCGTCTCCAGTCCGATGTCGGCAGTGTTCGGCGTACGTCCGGTCGCGAAGAGGATCTCATCGACTTCGAGACGGTCCCCGTCATTCAGGATCACTTCGACGGGCTCTGCCGGTGAGTTGCGCCGCAGCTCGGCGACTGTGACCTGAGTGCGCACGTCGACGCCGGATGCCGAAAGCCCCTGGAGGACATGCTCGCCGACGAAAGTCTCCATTCTGGGCAGTAGGGCGGCAGTCCGCACCAACAACGTGACCTCGGATCCGAGGCCGCGCCAGGCCGTCGCCATCTCCACTCCGACTCCCCCGCCACCCACGACCGCCAACCGCGGGGGGACCTCACTGCTGTCAGTGGCTTTGCGATTCGTCCACGGCTTCGCCTCGGCCACACCGGGTATGTCAGGCAGCGCCGCCGTGCTACCCGTGCACACCGCCACCGCGCGGCGGGCCGTCAACACTCGGGCCTCCCGGCCGGACGCGGCGACCGTGACACGGCGCGGGCCGTCGAGACGCCCGTGCCCCCGGATCAGGTCGACACCCATGGCGGCAACCGTTTCGGCCTGGCCGCCGTCATTCCACTCGGTCACATAACGGTCCCGACGGCCGAACACGCCCTTCACGTTGATGGGTTCCGAAACCGCCTCCCGCGCACCGTCTATGCGTTGGGCGTCGGCGACCGCGAGTACCGGGCGCAAGAGCGCCTTGCTCGGAACGCAACCCCAATAAGAACATTCACCGCCGACGAGTTCGCGCTCGATGACCGCAACGGTCAGGCCTGCGGCGTGTGCCCGGGCGGCGACGGTTTGGCCCACCGGGCCGGCCCCCAGAACGATGACGTCGTAGATACCGGTGTCGGAGTCCTCGTCTGGCGGGTGTGATTCGGAGTTCTGGATGGTCAATGGTCAATCCGTTCCGTGTGTAGTCGTTGGGTGGTGGTCACGTTCCTGTAGCACCCAGGAGTTGCCGTCGGGGTCAAGGAAGTCGGCGAAGCTCGCGTAATCCGACCGGTTCGGATCAACACCAGGCCGGAAGCCACCACGCCACCCGCCGTCGGCGTCTTTGTGCACGATGTCACCGACGGCGACACCGCGTCCGATGAGCTCGTCCCGATAGCCTTCGATATCCGATACCACCAGGTAGATGCCGCGTTGGCTGCCCGGCACGGCGTCTGTCAATCCGACTCCGAACTGGATTGAGGTGCCTGACCCGGGCGGCGTCAGTTGGACCACGCGAAATTCAGGCGTCGGTGCGTAGTCCACATCGAGTACGAAACCGACCTGATCCCGATAGAAGCGCAACGACCGGTCCGGGTCGGACACCGGCACGGTGATGACTTCGAGCCTGGCCTGGATCGTCACCGTTCGTCTTCTGACCGGCCGAGAATCTCTGCGGGGTCCAACCCGCGGTCGACGCCGTGCGGCATGACGTTCTGTCCGGGCTCCAGTTCCAGCCGCCTTCCGTCGAGGTGGACTTCGATCTTGTCCGGCTCGAACGAGATGAGGTTGCGCACTCTGGCAACCTCGGTCCATGCCTCTGTATACGACCATGCCGCCCGGCGCGTGTCGCCGATGTCGTAGTAGCTGGCCAGCCCCTTGTATGGGCAGAATGTCTGCCCCTCAACAGGTTTCAGGGCGGATTCGTCGATGTCCGCACGGGGAACGTACCAGCGGACCGCGAATCCCGATTCATACAGCGCCAGGGGCCGGCTCGTCTCGGCGATCACCCGGTCACCGTGACGGACGATCAGGTTCCGGGACGTCGACCGGATGTCGATGCGGTGGTACGCATCTGCCGCGTGACCGACGACGCGCTCATTCTCTTCGAAGAACGCATCCATCGCCCGCCAGGCAAAGGCGAACCGGTTCTCGAGCACACCGGCGTGCGAAGGGAGGGAACTGAATCGCCAGGCGGCCCGTTTGACTGCGCGATCTGCGGACTGGGCACTGAACCATTCCACCTGGCCCAGGTCGGGGTGTTCGGTGATAACCCCTTCGGCATCAAGGACTCCCGGGCTGAGGTCCTCCACCGGAAAGTAGGCGACCGGGTAGCGGCCGGGCTCGTGCAGCAAGACGACGTCTTGACTGTCGGCAATCCACTTGTCGCCCAACTTGACCCGCATTCGGCGTCGCAGCGGCTCAGCGAACAGTAGCCGTTCTGGCAACGGTTGCGGAGTCAGAAACTGGCCGACGGACCCGGAGGCCAGTGGGCCCTGTTGCCAAGCCAGTCCCATGGAGTCTTCCCCGCTCTTCGAGTTGACCGTTCCGCTCGACCGATCGCAGCCCGCAGACAACACATTTGCTCATTGGGTCTTACACCCCAATATTCTGGGTCATATCACCCATTTTGTCCAGGGCGACCTGCAACCGGCCAGAATTCGATGTCGGCTAGGACGTGGCGGTGCGCCGCGGAGCCACTCGTCGTGAACGCTTCTCGGGTGCGGAACTGAAGGATGCGACATAGTCGACCGCCGCTCCGACCACCGCACGGAACGGCTCTGGCCTACCGGTGGCGAAAGCCAGCATGGTTCCGCCCTGATGCGCCGCGACCAGCGCCACTGCCAGGTGATGCGGGTCGGCTTGCTCAACGAGTTCGCCCTTACTGCGCATCGCGCTCAGCCCGGAGCAGAACAGGTCGATCCACTTCTCGTAGCCCGCGGCCAGGTCATCAAGAACTTGGGCGTCTTCGAGAAGCTCGCCGGTCAATGAGCCGTAGATGCATCCACCGCGGAGGTAGACCGTTTCCAGTTGGCGTTCACAAGCTTTGGCCCAGGAACGAATCGCGGCGAGGCTGCCGAGCGCCGACAACTCCGGCTGCCGGTGAAACTCAAGGACATCGTCTGCGCGTGCCGCGATCACCTGCCGGGTCAGGTCCCGCTTGTCGGTGAAGTAGTGGGCGATCTGCGACCCGCTCACTCCGACCGCCCGGCGCACATCATCGAGACTGGTGCCGCCGACCCCGTCCCGGAACATCAATTCAGCGGCACCGTCGATGATGCGAGCCCTGGTCGCAAGGCCTTTGCTCGTGAATCGCTGCGACGCGTCGTCAGCCGCAATTGCCGGCTTCCGCCGGTCCCGTTGCCGGCGCGGAGGACGTGCGACCCGTTCGGCGGGATCGGCGGCGAACAGGCGCAGGTAATTGACGACAAACCGGAGCGTGTCACTCAGCGGCCACTCCTGGCGGTAGGCGAATGTGAGTGTGCCCGCGCCCTGATGGCCGGCGACCACGACCATCGCCAGCGCCTTGGGGTCCGCCGATGTCACCAGCACCCCGCGATCCAGCATCCGCTGAAACGACTGCTCCAGCTGGGAGATCCACTGTTCATACCCGGCCGCCAGCGCGCGCCGGGTTTGCTCATCGGACTTCATCAGCTGACCTGCCAGCGCGTGGTAGGTCGGTGTTCCGGTGTAACCGATCTTGCGCAGGTAGCGCATGTTGAGGTCGAGCCAGCGCTCGAAGTCGTCGAAAGTGTCCAGCCCGCCGAGCACCGGTTGGCGGTGAAACCCGAGCACGACCTCCATCTGCCGTTCCATCACCGCCCGGATCAACGCCTGCTTGTCGGTGTAGTAGTGGCTGAGTTGCGAACCGCTGACCGAGGCGGCCTGCCGGACTTTGTCGAGGCTCAGCCCGGACAGACCATCATCGAGGATGACCCGAGCGGCGGACTGCAGGATGCGTTCGCGGGTAGCACGGCCCTTGGCCGTAAATCCTGTGGAAGGGCCTGCGGTGTACATTTGCCGACCAGTCTACCGCCCTCCCACATTATGAGATTCACGATTGAGTCAGCGCGCCGTGGCGCCGCCCAGACCGGCTGATCGACCAGCGATTGACGCCACCCTCCTGCGGTGCAATATTGGGGTAGGAAACCCAAAATTGCCTACCGCCCGTCCTGGCCCTTTGGTGACTCGTCGAGCGCGCAGCACCGGCATCGGGAAGGAGCGCCATGGCACGGCTGCTCTCTGTGAATGTCGGAATGCCCAAAGATATTTCGTGGCAGGGCAAGACGATCCATACCGCGATCTACAAGGAGCCCGTCGAGGGACCCGTTCAGGTCCGCCGCCTCAATGTCGACGGCGATGGGCAGGGCGATCTCAACGGTCACGGCGGCGAGAACCGTGCGGTCATGGTTTATCAGACCGAGTCCTATGACTACTGGCGACGCGAGTTGGGGCGCGATGACCTGTCACCCGGGCAATTCGGCGAAAACTTCACCGTATCCGGACTGCCGGACGACACCGTGTGCATCGGAGATCGATATCGGATCGGCGACGCGGAATTCGAGGTCACCCAACCCCGCGTCACCTGTTTCAGGGTGGGTATGCGCCTCGGAATAGCGGACATGCCGAGACTTCTGGTAGCCCATCACCGCCCGGGGTTCTACTTCCGGGTCATCACCGAAGGACGGGTCTGCGCCGGCGATCACATCGTCCAAACCCGACAAGGCCGTCACCGGTTGTCCGTCGCGGCGGTCGACGCAATGCTCTACCTTCCAGATCCCGACAAAGACGGCATGCGCCTGGCCGCCGAAATCCCCGCATTGAGCCCTGGATGGGCACAGTCGTTTCATGAGCTGCTGTCGGCCGATCCCCCCGCCGAACCCCAATCGGCTTGGCGAGGCTTTCGTCCGATGCGCATCGGCGCCATCCACCGCGAGACCAGCGATGTAGCGTCATTCGAGTTGCGGGCGGACGACCCCCTCCCTGCTCCGCTGCCCGGCCAGTACGTGACTATCCGCGTCACTGCACTCGGGCAACCCCCGGCCCTACGCAGCTATTCACTATCGGGAGCCCCAACGGGCGACAGGTACCGAATCAGTGTGAAGCGAGAGCCTCTCGGCTTCGTCAGCCAGTGGTTCCATCACACGGCGACCATCGGAACGTCTGTAGACGTCGGGGCCCCGCGTGGGGATTTCCGCCTTGTCGATTCCCCGGGCCCACTCATCCTGATGTCGGCAGGCATCGGTGTCACACCAGTGCTGGCGATGCTGCATCACCTGGCGACCACGTCCAGCTCCCGGCGCGTCATCTGGGTCCACACCACGCGTGACGAGTCCTCGCATGCGTTCCGCGACGAGATCACCACGCTGTTGACAGCACTGCCGAATGCCGAACGGCACGACTTCTACACCGCGGCGCCCGGCGGACACCTCGACGACGTGCAGGTCGCCGCGCTCGCGTTGCCAGTAGACGCCACCGCATTCCTCTGCGGACCGTCGAAGTTCATGGAAGACATGGCCGCTGCGCTGACCGCTGCCGGAATCACGCGTATCCACTCGGAATTGTTCGGTGCCCGGCAGGCGGTGAATCCGGGATCCCTGCCGACAGCGCAGACACGCCGCCCGCACCCTCCAGCGGGCGAACCCGGAAGCGGCGTCGCGGTGACCTACGCCCGCTCAGGGCTGACTGTGCCCTGGTCGCCGCGACACCGCACCGTGTTGGAACTGGCCGAGGCCTGCGACGTCCCTACGCGGTACTCCTGCCGGAGCGGCGTATGTCATCTCTGCGCGACCGAGGTGATCACCGGCAGCTTCGATTACGTGACCGATCCACTTGACCCACCCGCACCCGGGTCGGCCCTCATCTGCTGCGCTGCGCCCGCCAGTGATCTGGTCTTGGACCTGTAAAACCGCCAGGGCAGTCCCAGCGACCCACGAGGATCGGTCTCACGCTCGCTCGACCGCCTGCCGCCCCTCTGCCCGCACCGGGTCAGGACGCAGATAAAGGACCAGGCAGGCGCAGATCAGGACCATCGCCGTTGCCGGGAACCAGACCGCCACCACAGCGGAAGCGCCGAATACCCCGATCGTGACCACTGAACGCATGCGCAGTAGGCGCCGCAGCCTGGCGGAGGCCGCCTCGTGCGACGGTTGGTCGACGGCCTCCCAACACAACGCCACACAGGTCACGTTGACGACGACAAAGATCAGCGCGTAAAGGGTGACGGGGGCCGACGCCAGCTGAGTATCCGCGATCCACTCCGTGCTGAACGGAATCAACGACACCGCGAACAGGTGTAGGAAATTGGACCAGACCAGCCGAGGCGTCGTTGCCTGCGCATAGCTCAACAGATGGTGATGGTTCATCCAGACAATCGCGATGAAAAGGTAGCTGACCGCATAGCTCAACGCCGTGGGCCACAGCGTCAGCAGCGCTCCGAAAGTGTCCACGGCCGGGGGTTTCAACTCCAGCACCAGGATGGTGATGAGCACCGCGAACACGGCATCGGAGAACAAGGCCACCCGCTCCGGGCGTGATCGCTGCACAGTCAACGCGGCACCCTCCGCCCACCCGGACCCTGTGATGCTCGAATCATAACCCGATTGGGTCACTTAACCCAATACTTCCCCCAAGAGCGCGCACCGACGCCGCGTGCGAACGCATTCTTCGACATGGGCCACACCAGGACCGCCACGTCTTCTCCGCCCTGGTGATTATATTTGGGTTGTGTAACCCATTTTGAGTTACGTTGATCCACAACACCCATCGGCACGGCCAACTAGCAAGGGAATCACCATGACGACATCGGCAAACCGAACGAAACTACTTGATGCAGTCCATATTTCGACGATCGACACTATCGCGGCAATTCTTGGCCGTTATGGCCTCGTAGTGGTCATCGGGTGGATCGGCGCCCTCAAGTTCGCGAACTTCGAGGCTCATCAGATCCAGCCCCTGGTTGCCCACAGCCCCTTCATGGGGTGGCTGTACAACTTTCTCCCGATCTACCCGTTCTCTGCGCTGCTCGGCGTATTCGAACTCACCGCAGCCGTACTCATCGCGGTCAAGCCGATCGCGCCCAAGCTGTCCATAGTCGGCAGCCTGTTGGCGATACTGCTGTTCCTCGCCACGGTCAGCTTTCTGTTCACCACACCCGGCGTCACCGAACCCAAGGGCGGCGGGTTTCCCGCGCTTTCACTCACCGGCGAGTTCCTCTTGAAAGACATTCCACTGCTCGGTCTTTCCTTCTGGACGCTGTCCGACTCCATCAAATCCACACGTCAGCGGGCAACCGCAGCTCCGCAGTAGCCCATGGGGTCCAAACGGCCGGGCTGACACATCGTCCGCCCGGTCGCTCGCCTCCCGAGGCCGGTGGACAGCGACCAATCGCACTTTCGCATCACCCTGCGTCGATCTCTTCAGGCAGGTCAGACTGGGTTGGACAGTCGCGACAGCTCCCGCTCGGGATTACTCGGGTGTGAGCTCGCGTTGTCGCCAGAGACCGCGACTGAAAGTGAGAACCGTCGATGGGCACCCCACTGCACCTCGCCGTCGCACTCGATGGCACCGGCTGGCACCCGGCATCCTGGCGGGAGCCGTCGGCCCGCGCGAGCGACACGCTCTCGCCGCGGTACTGGACCGACCTGGTGAGCCAGGCCGAACGCGGCCTACTGGACTTCGTCACCATCGAAGACGGGCTCACCCTGCAGTCCGATCATCCGTTCCGCCCCGATGACCGCACCGACCGACTGCGCGGGCGCCTCGACGCCGTGCTCATCGCGTCCCGCGTTGCACCCCGTACCCGCCACATCGGCCTGGTGCCCACCATCATCACCACCCACACCGAGCCGTTCCATGCGTCCAAATCCATCGCCACCCTCGACTATGTGAGCACGGGCCGGGCTGGGGTGCGAGTCCAGGTGTCCTCCCGCCGGGATGCCGCGGCCCACTTCGGTCGACGCGAGCTGCCCGAGGACCGTGCCGCCCTCACCGCCGAATTGTTCGGCGAGGCAGCGGATTACGTGGAAGTGCTGCGCCGGCTGTGGGACAGCTGGGAGGACGACGCCGAGATCCGGGACGTGGCCAGTGGGCGGTTCATCGACCGGAACAAACTGCACTACATCGATTTCGAAGGTGCGACGTTCTCCGTGAAGGGGCCGTCGATCACCCCGCGGCCGCCGCAGGGTCAACCCATCGTGGCAGCCCTCGGCCACGTCGACCCTGCCTACCAGCTCATCGCGGGCAGCACCGACGTCGGGTTCATCACCCCGCACAGCGGCGACGAGGCCACCGCCCTGGTCGACACCATTGCGGCGCTCCGGCCCACGCAGCTTCCGCCCGTGCGGGTATTCGCCGATCTGGCGGTGTTCCTCGACGACACGCCCGACGCCGCGCGAGCCCGGCGAGACCGGCTCGACGAACTGGCCGGCACCGAATACCGCAGTGATGCAGAGATTTTCGTCGGCACCCCGGATCAGCTGGCTGATCTGTTGCAGTCCTGGCAGACCGCCGGGGTCACCGGTTTCCGGCTGCGACCGGCATCCCTGCCGCACGACCTACAGCAGATCACCGATGCGCTGGTGCCCGAGCTGCAACGCCGCGGCCTGTTCCGCGAGTCGTACGAAGCGTCCACGCTGCGTGGCCTGCTCGGGCTCACGCGTCCCGCCAACCGCTACTCGACCGTCTGACACGAGCAGGAAACGCCCATGAGCAAGCCCGTCAAGCAGATTCATCTGGCCGCGCATTTCCCCGGGGTCAACAACACCACGGTGTGGAGCGATCCCGAATCCGGCAGCCATATCGAGTTCGATTCGTTCGTGCGGTTCGCAGAGACCGCCGAACGCGGCAAGTTCGATTTCCTGTTCCTGGCCGAGGGGCTGCGGCTACGCGAACAGGGCGGCGAAATCTATGATCTCGATGTCGTGGGGCGCCCGGACACCTTCACGGTGCTGGCGGCGCTGGCGGCGGTGACCGACCGGCTCGGACTGACCGGAACCATCAACTCGACGTTCAACGAGCCCTACGAGGTGGCACGGCAATTCGCCTCACTGGATCACCTCTCCGAAGGCCGGGCCGCCTGGAACGTCGTCACCTCATGGGATGCGTTCACCGGAGAGAACTTCCGCCGCGGCGGCTTCCTGCCCGAGAACCAGCGCTACGAGCGGGCCGAGAGCTTCCTGGCCGCGGCCCATACGCTGTTCGACTCCTGGCGCGGTGACGAGATCGTCGCGGACAAGGAAAACGGCGTGTTCCTGTCCGATCCCGGTGCCGGCCAATTCGCCTACCGCAACGACCATTTCGACATCAGTGGCCGGTTCAACGTGCCGCGCAGCCCACAGGGGCGCCCGGTGATCTTCCAAGCCGGCGACTCCGACCGGGGCCGCGAATTCGCCGCAGCGGCCGCCGACGCCATCTTCTCGCGATACGGGACGCTGGCGGACGGCCAGAAGTTCTATGCCGACGTCAAGGGCCGCCTGGCCAAGTACGGCCGCCGCCACGACCAGTTGCTGATCCTGCCCGCAGCCACGTTCGTCCTGGGGGACACCGACGACGAAGCCGCCGAGCTGGCCCACGAGGTGCGACTGGCACAAGTCTCCCCCGCCACCGCGATCAAATTCCTCGAACAACTCTGGAACCGAGACCTTTCCGATCACGATCCGGACGGGCCGCTGCCCACCGTCGACCCGGTGGTCGGAGAGAACACCATCGCCAAGGGCCGGGCCAGCGTGCGGATCCACCGGGACCCGGTCGCGGTCGCCAACGAATGGCGCGCCAAGGCCGAAGCCGAGAACCTCTCCACCCGCGAGCTCATCATCGAGGTCACCGGGCGACAGAACTTCGTCGGCTCGGCCACCACGATCGCCGAGTCCATCAATCATCTGGTGCAATCCGATGCCAGCGACGGGTTCATCCTGGTCCCCCACGTCACCCCGGGCGGGCTCGACCCGTTCGTCGACCGCGCGGTGCCGCTGCTGCAGGAACGCGGGGTGTTCCGCACCGACTACGAAGGAACGACGCTACGTGAGCATCTGGGCCTGGCTCTCCCCAACCTTTCCGGGCGCGAAGAACACACGGCCGCAACGGGATAGCGCCTACACCTCCTCGTCGGGGTCGGTGCGGTCCTTGTACTCCCAGCTCGCCCCCGCGGTCAGCGTGCCGGGTTCCAGTTCGGTACGCCCGGCGTCGCGGACATGCACCGTCTGCGCCAAGATCTCGTCGGGCTTGCCGCCGATCACGATGACCGGATGGTCGTACTCGATGCCGTAGAGCTTCAGCGCGGCGTGCACCGCGTGTGCGGCAGCCTTGCCGCGTGACATCTTGGTGTTCGAGTTGACCCTGATGACCAGCCGGCGTTCCGGCGCTTCGGCGTCTTCGGCATCCATGCCACGAGCCTAGGGCTCGTCGGAAACCACTTCCCGGAGGAACTCCCCGCCATGGATGGCGGCCAGCAGTGAGTTCTCGGAGGTGCGATTGGCGGTGAACAGCAACTCGTCGCCGGCCTCCAGCACGTCGTCTGGCTTGGGAAGGCGCACCTTGTTGCCACGCACGACGGTGACCAGCGCGGTGTCGACCGGCAGATCCAAGCGGTCCACCCGCTGACCGACCACGGGGTTGTCTTCGGGCAGCGTGAGTTTGGTCAGCTCGACGCGACCCCCGCGCAGCGTCATCAACCGCACCAGATGCCCGACGTCGATGGCGCCCTCGATACCGGCCACCAGGGACCCCGGCGTCGACACCGCCACGTCGATACCCCACTCCTGACCGAACAACCACTGGTTGCGGATGTCGTTGATGCGGGCCACCACCCGCGGCACGCCGAACTCGGACTTGGCCAGCAACCCGACCACGAGATTGGACTTGTCGTCACCGGTGGCAGCTATCAACACGTCGCAGGTTTCGATGCCGGCCTCCTCCATCGCGGAGAGTTCGCAGGCATCGGCGAGCAACCAGTCGGCGCCCGGCACCGTGTGCGGCTCGTATCGGCGGTGCAGCTGCTCGATCAGCAAGACCTTGTGGCCGTTCTCGAGCAATTCGCGCGCAACGGAACGGCCCACATTGCCTGCGCCGGCAACCACTACTCGCATATTCCGTTCCGCCACTCAGTCATTTTCGCCTATTCGCACGGCACACTCACGGCCCTTCGTCCTGATTAACTAATTCTCGATGAGCCTGAACCAGCTGTACCTGACCTTGCTCACCGGCGGCATCGTGCTGCTGGCGAGCATCATCGGCACGCGCGTGGCAACCCGCATCGGCTTCCCCAGCCTGCTGTTCTTCCTGCTGGTCGGCATGGTGCTGGGTGTCGACGGGATCGGGCTGGAATTCGACAACGTCGAGCTGGCCCGCAACGTCTGCACGACGGCACTGGCGATCGTGCTGGTCGAAGGTGGTTTGACCACGAGGTTCTCCGATATCCGCGGCGTGCTGGCGCCCGCCTCGGCGCTGGCCACCGTCGGCGTGGTGGTCAGCACCGTCATCACCGCCGTCGGCGCCCACCTGCTGCTGGGCATGGACTGGCAACTCGCGCTGCTGCTCGGGGCGATCGTCGCCTCGACCGACGCGGCGGCCGTGTTCTCGGTGCTTCGGATCCTGCCGCTACCGCGGCGTCTAGCCGGGCTGCTGGAGGCCGAATCCGGTTTCAACGACGCGCCGGCAGTCATCCTCGTGCTGATGTTCAGCGTGGTGCCATTCGTGTTCCACCCCGAAGGCGCCATCACCGACCTGCTCTACGAACTGATCACCGGTTCCCTACTGGGCCTCGGCGTGGGTTTCGCCGGAGCGTTCGCCTTGCGCCGTATCGCGCTGCCCGCCTCGGGTCTCTACCCGATCGCCACCTTCGGGCTGGGCTTCATCGCGTTCGCCGCCGCGGGCAGTGCCCATGCGAGCGGTTTCATCGCCGCATACCTGTCCGCGGTGGTCCTGGCCAACTCGGGTCTGCCGCACAAGTCCGCCACCCGGTCCTTCGCCGAAGGGGTGGGCTGGCTGGCCCAGATCGGGCTGTTCGTACTGCTCGGGCTGCTGGTCAACCCGCACGATCTCGCCGGCGACATCATCCCAGCGATCGTCATCGGGCTCGTGCTGCTGCTGATCGCCCGGCCGGTGTCCGTGGTGCTGTCGCTGGCGGGATTCCGGATCCCGTTACGCGAACAGCTCTTCCTGTCGTGGGCGGGGCTGCGCGGTGCGGTGCCGATCGTGCTGGCCACGTTCCCGATCGTGGCAGGCGTGCCGGACAGCTACCGGCTGCTCAACATCGTGTTCGTCCTCGTGGTGATCTTCACCCTGGTGCAGGCGCCCAGTATCAAATTCGTGGCGAACGCGCTGGGGTTGATCACCCGCGACATCACCCGCGAGATCCAGGTCGAAGCCGCACCGTTGGACGTGCTCGACGCCGAGCTGCTGACCATGACCGTGCAGCCTCATTCCCGCTTACACAATGTGACGATCCTCGAACTGCGACTTCCCGACCCGGCGGTCATCACACTGATCATCCGCAACGGCCGCACGTTCGTCCCGCTACCGGACACCCGCATCGCGGTCGGCGACGAATTGCTGATCGTCACCACCAGCAAGACACGGCACGACGCCGAAGCCCGGCTGCGCGCGGTGAGCCGGCGCGGCAAGCTCGCCTACTGGTTCGACGAATACGGGCTTGAGGACTGAGCGCAACCAGCGCCCCGTTTGCCCCACTGTCAGACGGGTACACCGCGCAGCATGCCAAGTGCGTCGAGCAATCCCCTTGCGGTGCTGTTCGACGTCGACGGAACGCTCGTCGACTCGAACTACCTTCACGTGCACGCCTGGGCCCAGGCGTTCCGCGAGGAGAACATCGACGTGGAGTCCTGGCGAATACATCGCAGTATCGGCATGGACGGCAGCACCCTCGTGAGGACTCTGTCCGGGAACGCCAGTGATGCTGTGCAGCAACGGCTCAAGGACCGGCACAGCAGCCTCTACAGAGACAGCGCGGACCTGATCGTCCGACTTCCCGGGGCCCGCGACTTGCTACACCAACTCGCCGAGAACGGGGTGCGGATCGTGCTGGCCAGTTCCGCACCTGAAGACGAACTCGCCATCACCCGAAAGATTCTCGACAGCGACGACGCCATCGCGGCGGCAACGTCATCGAGGGACGTGGACACCGCCAAGCCCGACCCTGGCATCGTCGAGGTGGCCCTCGAACGCGCCGGCGTATCCGCCGGTCGGGCGGTCTTCGTCGGTGACGCGGTGTGGGACGGGGAAGCCGCCACCCGCGCCGGGGTGCCCTTCATCGGTCTGCGATGCGGTGGCGTTGCCGACTCTGAGCTCGAAAAGGCCGGTGCGCAGGGAATTTTCGACGATCCGCGCGACCTGCTCCAGCACTTGGAGAGCTCTGTCATCGGCGCTCGAATCAGCGAGGCTGTCCAACGGGCGAAGTGAGCGCGGTGGGCGCGTCGACTTGACCATTCACATCGAACGTGTGTTCTAATATCTGCGACCGCCAGCCCGCCCAGCGCAAGCGATGCTTAGAAGGAGTTCGTCGTGACGATGACTGTAGACACTCAGGCGCCAGAAACGTTGACCATCGACGCCGACACTCCCGACGCATTGACCTCCCCGGCCGAGAGCACACCCGAGAGCAACGCGCCCGCCTCCGAAGCGCCCGCCTCCGAAGCGCCTGCCGACGACAAGCCCAAGAAAGCGCCGGCCAAAAAGGCACCGGGCAAGAAAGCCAAGACCATCGAGCTGACCCTGACTGTCACGGGTACCGCCGACGGCGAATGGCACGCAGAACTCAAGCAGGGCACCACCTACCTGGCCCGCAACGTGGCGGTCGCAGCCGCCGCGGTCTCGCGCGCAGCCAAGGAGCTGCACGAGGACCTCTCCACGCCCATCGACGAAGTCATCGAGGAGGCCCGCTCACAGCAGGCCGCCAAGGTGGCCGCGCTCGAAGCCGAACTCGAAGCTGCGCGAAAAGTGTTGTCCGACTTGGAGTGAGGTCGGCATTGCCATCGGGCGGCCATGTTCGAACCGGCCCGGTCCGGGGTTGCGGAGGCCGCACAACTGTTCATCTGGCCGATCGTCAAGTTTTTTGACGATCGGCCGTGAACGGTGTGCCGGAGGGCCCGCCACGTGAATTGGCCTCTCCGACTTGAAGTGAGGCACTTCAAGTCGGCCAGAACCGCCTTTCGTCAGGGCGCGGGCGCGAGCGTGTCCGGACACAACTCATGCTGTGCGGCCTCCACCATCTGAGGATTTGCCCAGCCGACCAACTCCCACGACATCAGGACGTTTTCGGGCGTTGAACCCCCGTAGCGGAGCTTGTCGCAGATGGTACGACCGAGCGTCAGCAAGGATGTCGTGGGCAAGAGTTGGGGCCCCAGCGCCGCCAGGTAACTCCGCTCATCGGCGTGAGCGCTTCCCGGCACCACCATCGCTACGGACGCGAAACTTGCTGCGACGGCGATCGATAGCTTGATGCGGCGGCTGACCGCTTGGCTTTTCACGAGCGGAACGGTACCGGTCCAATCAGACTTCTCTGTGGCTTTTCAACTAATAATCTGACTGGATCGTCAATTTTGTGATTGAGCGACGGCCACTTGCCTCACGCAATGGCCGGCACCCATCCCGGATCTGCGCTCATGTAGCCCATGAAGGTCGAATCGTGGGTGTCGTCCGTCAACGTCGAGCGCGAAGTGGTCGCGAGGCCGAGGTAGGTCGACGAAACCCACTCACACGCTGGTGGCGAACGTGGAAAATTCGACTGGACTCCAACCCGCCAGCAAACCAAAAAACCCGCCCCGACCGAAGTCAGAGCGGGTTTTCCAAACGTGGAGCTAAGGGGATTCGAACCCCTGACCCCCACACTGCCAGTGTGGTGCGCTACCAACTGCGCCATAGCCCCGTTTGTCGTGCCCCACGAAGTTACACCACCGCTACCCCAGGTTCAAAATCGCTGCTCAGGGGACCTCTCCACCGGCCTCCGGGCCCAGCGCGCGGGCCGGAGTGTGCTCTGCGGAGGGCCGTCCGCGGGTCTCCGGAGCGAAGATCCAGCCCACGGCGGCGACCAGCAGGATCACCCCGCTGATCACGAAGGCCCACGAGAACGACAGGTACTGCGCGATCAGCCCCACCAGCAGTGAACCGCCGACCGATCCGACGTCGGCCATCATCTGGAACGTCGCCACTGCGGTGCCGCCGCGGGCCTTGTTGCCGATGATGTCGGCCACCGCGGCCTGCTGTGGCGCGGTGAAGATTCCGGTCGAGAAGCCGGCGATGTAGGCGCTCACCAGAAACAGCGTCAGCCCGTCGGTGAACCCGACCATCACGGTCGATATCCCGGCCGCGGTGAGCCCGACGATCAGCAGCACCCGTCGCCCCACCCGGTCGGACAGGTAGCCGCTGGGGATCACCGCGGACACATTGCCGACGGCGAAGGTGGCCAGCGCCAGGCCCGCCATCCCAGGACCGCGATGGAGCACGTCGACGATGAACAACGGCACCAAGGCAATTCGGAGCCCGAAGGCCGACCAGCCGGTGGCGAAGTTCGACAACAGCGCTGCCCGGTAGGCGGAGTTGCGCAGCGCGGTGCGCACGGTCACCTTCGGGCCTTCGTCCGGGGCGGGCGCGGCCAGCGACGAGTGGCGCAGGCTGATGAACACCACCGCGGCGGCCACCAACAGGGCGGCGCCGTAGATCACGAACGGTGCGTTCAGGCCGAGCCCAGCGGTGAGGCTGCCGAGGACCGGCCCACCGACCGACCCGACCAGGAACGCCGAGGAGAACATGCCGGCCACCCGGCCGCGGGCGTCCTCCGGGCTCACGCGGATCATCAGGCCCAGGGCTGAGACGAAGAACATCGTCGACCCGACACCGCCCAGCGACCGGAACAACAACAGCTGCCAATACGTCTGCGCGAACGCGCAGGCACCCGTGGTGACGGCAACGATCAGCAGGCCCCACACATAGATCCGGCGCTCCCCCAGCCGCTGGATCAAGATGCCGGTGGCCGGCGCGAAACACAGCCTCATCAGCGCGAACGCGGTGATGACGAAGGTCGCGGCGCTGATGCTGACGCCGAAGTGCCGCGCATAGGCCGGCAGCACGGGCGCCACCACGCCGTAGCCGAGCGCGATGACCGCGTTGGCGACGATCAGGACCCAGACTTCACCAGGCAGCTTCGACTTGGTGACGCTCTGACAGTCGTCCTCCGTAAGGCTCACCCAATGACTGTATTAACCACGTCCTTGGCGGCTTCCTGCACCTCCGCAAGATGGTCGGGGCCGAGGAAAGACTCGGCGTAGATCTTGTAGACGTCCTCGGTGCCCGACGGCCGTGCGGTGAACCAGGCGTTCTCCGTCGTCACCTTCAGCCCGCCCAGCGCTGCGCCGTTGCCCGGTGCTGAGGTCAGCTTGGCGGTGATGGGCTCACCGGCCAGCTCGGTGGCGCTGACCTGCTCGGGCGACAACTTGGCCAGCCGGGCCTTCTGCTCCCGGTCGGCCGGCGCGTCGATGCGTGCATAGGTAGGAGACCCGTAGCGTTCGGCCAGTTCGGCGTACCGCTGCGAGGGCGTCGACCCGGTGACCGCCAGGATCTCCGAGGCCAGCAGCGCCAGGATGATGCCGTCCTTATCGGTGGTCCAGGTCGACCCGTCGGTGCGCAGGAACGAGGCCCCCGCACTCTCCTCGCCGCCGAAGCCGATACCGCCGCCGATCAGCCCGTCGACGAACCACTTGAACCCGACCGGCACCTCGACCAGCTTGCGATCCAGCCCGGCCACCACGCGGTCGATGATCGAACTGCTCACCGCGGTCTTGCCCACCGCGGTGTCTGCCGGCCAGTTGGGCCGGTGGGTGTAGAGGTAGTCGATGGCAACGGCCAGATAGTGGTTGGGGTTCATCAGCCCGCCGTCCGGGGTGACGATGCCGTGCCGGTCAGAGTCGGCGTCGTTGCCGGTGGCGATCTGGTACTCGTCTCGATTGGCGATGAGCGATGCCATGGCGTTCGGTGAGCTGCAGTCCATCCGGATCTTGCCGTCGGTGTCCAGGGTCATGAATCGCCACGTCGCGTCGACCAGCGGGTTAACCACCGTGAGGTCCAGGTTGTACCGCTCGGCGATCGCGCCCCAGTAGTCCACGCTGGCCCCGCCCAGCGGGTCGGCACCGATGCGAATGCCCTCGGCCCGGATCGCATGCAGGTCCACCACATTGGCCAGATCCGCGACATACGCGTCGAGGTAGTCATGCCGCTGGGCGATCTGCAACGCCCGCGACAGCGGCATGCGTTTCACTTCCTTGAACCCGTCACGCAGGATCTCGTTGGCGCGCTTGGCAATCCAGCTGGTCGCCTCGGTGTCGGCGGGACCGCCGTTGGGCGGGTTGTATTTGAAGCCACCGTCGCGCGGCGGGTTGTGGGATGGGGTGACGACGATCCCGTCCGCCAGATCCGCATCCCGGCCCTGGTTGAAGGTCAGGATGGCGTGGCTGACGGCGGGTGTCGGGGTGTAGCGGTCGGCCGAATCGATCATCGCCACAACATCGTTGGCGGCCAGCACCTCCAGTGCCGAGGCCCAGGCCGGTTCCGACAGGGCATGGGTGTCACGGCCGAGGAACAGCGGGCCCGTGGTGCCCTGCGCGGCGCGGTATTCGACGATGGCCTGGGTGGTGGCCAGGATGTGGCCTTCGTTGAACGCGGTGTCGAGGCTGGAGCCGCGGTGCCCGGAGGTTCCGAACACCACCTGCTGCGCAATGTCGTCGGGGTCGGGCCGCCGGGTGTAGTAGGCGGTCACCACCGCGGCGATGTCGATCAGATCCTCGGGTTGAGCCGGTTGTCCGGCGCGGGGATTGGCAGCCATGGACCCGATTGTGCTCCGGAACGGATGTCGATGCCCGGCACTCGCACACCAGACGCCATACTTTTACTTCATGTTTGGCCATGACCCCCGAGAATTGGCCGCGGTTTTCGTCGGCGGCGCCGTGGGCACCCTCGCCCGCGCCGGCCTGGCTGTGCTGGCGGCACCTCAACCCGGACATTGGCCGTGGCCGACGTTCATCGTGAACATCGTCGGCGCGTTTCTGCTGGGGTACTTCACCACGCGGCTGCTGGAACGACTGCCGGTGTCCAGTTACCGCCGGCCACTGTTGGGCACCGGCGTGTGCGGCGGGTTGACCACGTTCTCCACGATGCAGGTCGAGACGGTGACGATGCTCGAGCACGGAAACTGGGCGTTGGCGGCGGGCTATACCGCGGCCAGCATCGCCGCCGGTCTGCTCGCGGTGGCGATCGCGACCGCGATGGTGCGCCGGGCCGCGGTGCGCGGATGACGACCGTGATGGTGTGGACCGGCGTCCTGCTGCTGGGCGGCGTCGGGGCGGTCTGCCGGTTCCTGCTCGACCGCGCGGTGTCCGCCCGGCACACCCGGGGGTTCCCGTTCGGCACCCTGGCGGTCAACCTCAGCGGCGCATTCCTGCTCGGGTTCCTGGGCGGCCTGGCCCTGGACCGGCACGCCGCACTGTTGGCCGGTACCGCATTCGTCGGTTCCTATACGACGTTCTCCACCTGGATGTTGGAGACGCAACGGCTGGGCGAGGAGCGCCGGATCGGGCCCGCGGTGAGCAATATCGTCGTCAGCGTGGCGCTCGGCCTGGTCGCGGCGTGGCTGGGCATGTCGGTGGGAGGCCGGTTGTGACCACCACCGATTACCTCAAGCTGACCGCGTACTTCGCCGAGCGGCTCCGCCACGAGCAACGCTTCGTCGCCGATGCGCTGTTGGACCTGTACGGCGAAAGCGACATCGCGATCAGCGTGATGCTGCGCGGGATCTCCAGCTTCGGCCCACACCATCACCTGCGCACCGACGAGACGCTGAGCGCCTCGGAGGATCCCCCGATCGCCATCGCCGCCGTCGATGCCGCAGACAAGATCTCCGGACTGGCCGAACAGACCGTGGCGCTGATCCCCCGTGGCCTGATCACCGTGGAACGCGCCCAACTGATCCGCCGCGAGTCGCCCGCGCCGACCGTGACCGACACCTGCAAGCTGACCGTGTACGTCGGCCGTCATCAGCGGATCCGTGGCGTGCCGGCCTACCGCGCGGTGTGCGATCTGCTGCACCGGCGCGGTTTCGCGGGAGCGACCGTGTTCCTCGGGGTCGATGGCACCGCGCACGGCCGGCGTCGACGCGCCGCGTTCTTCAGCCGCAACACCGAAGTACCGCTCATGATCATCGGACTGGGCACCGGGGCGCAGGTGAACGCCGTGCTGGGTGAGCTCACCGAACTTCTGGAGAACAACCCGCTGTTCACCGTGGAGCGCGCGCAGCTGTGTAAGCAGGACGGTCAACTGCTGGCCCGTCCTGCCGAGCTTCCGGACACCGATGCCCAGGGCCTGCCGCTGTGGCAGAAGCTGATGGTGCACACCTCCGAGACCGCGCACCACGACGGTGTCCCCGTCCACCGGGCGATCGTCCGCAGGCTGATGCAGACGGGCGCGGCAGGAGGTGCCACCGTGCTGCGCGCGGTGTGGGGGTTCAGCGGCCACGACAAGCCGCACGGGGACCGGCTGTTTCAATTCGGACGGCAGGTGCCGGTGACGACCATCGTGGTGGACACCCCGCGCCGGATCGCGGGAGCCTTCGAGATCATCGATGAAATCACCCGCGAGAGCGGTGTGGTGAGCGCCGAGATGGTGCCTTCGGCAACAGTTGTCGACGCCGGACGCCGACACGGCGGGACCGGTCTGGCGCGCTTCAGTTATTGATTTCACAGGCGTCTGGGTAAGGCTAGCCTATCTTTCCTCTGCCGTGTACCGTGCCACCCCATGCAGTCGACAACACCCGAAGCGGTCAGCGCCGCCCTCACCGAGATCCTTCGCGACGACATGAACGTCGATGTCCGCCGGGTGACCAGGGAATCCCGACTCATCGACGACGTCGGCCTGGACTCGGTGGCGTTCGCCGTCGGCATGGTGGCGATCGAGGACAAGCTCGGGGTTGCCCTGTCCGAAGAGGACCTGCTCAGCTGCGACACCGTCGGCGATCTCGAGGCGGCCATCCTGGCGAAAGTGCCTGCCGCACAGAGCAGCCAGTGAGTGTGCTGGCCACGGCGCTCGCCGCGTCGCTGACCACCACCGACGCCGACCTCGTGGTCTACGACCTCGAGACCCGCGACTGGACGCGCCATCCGTGGGGGCAGGTATACGCGCGCGCCGAGAACGTCGCCGAACAGATCGGCCAGGACGGTTCGACGGCAGTCGGTGTGGTCGGTGAGCCCACCGTTGAGAGCATCGCGGCGGTCCTCGGCGCAGTTCTGGCCGGTGCAGCCGTGTCCGTGCTGCCCGGCCCGATCCGGGGCGCAGATGCCGACACCTGGGCGCAATCCACCGTGAACCGATTCGCCGGAATCGGCGTGGGTACCGTGTTCAGCCACGGCGGCTACCTGGAGCTGCTACGGACGGTCGCGACCCCGCTGAAGATCCACGACGACGCCGTCGTCGCGCACGCTCAACGCTCCACCACACTGCCGCTGGGAACCGGCCGGTTCGCCGTATTGCAGGGCACCGCCGGCTCGACCGGCACGCCCCGCACCGCGCAGCTGACGCCGGCGGCGGTACTGGCCAACCTTCGTGGGCTCAGCGAGCGGATCAGCTTGTCGCACAGCGATATCGGATGCTCGTGGCTGCCGTTGTACCACGACATGGGACTGACCTTCCTGCTGGCCGGAGCGCTCGGCGGCATCGAGGTGTGGCAGGCCCCGACCATCGCATTCGCGGCCTCACCGTTCAGCTGGGTGCGCTGGCTGACCGAGAGCCGCGCCAGCCTGACCGCCGCACCGAACATGGCTTACGGCCTGATCGGCAAGTACTCCAAACGCCTGACCGATCTGGACCTGTCGGCGGTTCGGTTCGCGCTCAACGGAGGCGAGCCGGTGGATTGCGAGGCGACCATCCGGTTCGGAACCGAGCTGTCGCGCTTCGGATTCAATCCCGGCGCCCTGTCACCGTCGTACGGGATGGCCGAATCATCTTGTGCGGTCACCGTTCCCGTACCCGGGCTCGGGGTGGTGCTGGACGAGATCACCGTCACCACGGACGCCGGATCCCACCAGCAGCAACTCGCGGTCCTCGGTGACGCCATCCCCGGGATGGAAGTGCGCCTGCGGCCCAGCGAGGACAACGCGGGCATCGTCGGCCGCGAGGTGGGCGAGGTGGAAATCCGCGGCACGTCGATGATGTCGGGCTACCTCGGCCAGACGGCTCTGAACCCCGGCGACTGGTTCGCCACCGGCGATCTCGGCTATTTCGTCGACGGCGGCCTGGTGGTGTGCGGGCGCACCAAGGAACTGATCACGGTGGCCGGGCGCAACATCTTCCCCACCGAGATCGAGCGGGTTGCCGCTCAGGTCAAGGGTGTTCGCGAAGGCGCCGTCGTGGCCGTGGGCGCCGGCGAGAAATCGGTGCGCTCCGGCCTGGTGATCGCGGCGGAGTTCCGTGGAACTGACGAGGCCGGGGCCCGCAGCCAGGTGATCCAGCAGGTGGCATCCGAGTGCGGCATCGTGCCCGCCGACGTGGTGTTCCTGACGCCGGGGTCACTCCCCCGCACCTCCTCGGGCAAGCTGCGCCGCCTGGAGGTCAAACGACAATTGGAGGCAGCGAAGTCATGAGCACGCCCACGCCGGCGCCGGCCACCACGTCGCTCGAGGAGTACCGCGACCTGCTGGATCGGGTGTTCGACGAGCAGGTCAAGGCCTGGACCGCCGAAGCCGAAGAGACCGAGAGCTTTCCGCGCTCGCTCATCGAGCATCTCGGCCGCAACGGGGTGTTCAGCGAGAAGTGGGGCGACGGGCAGCAACCCGATGTGGCCAAGCTGGTCGAACTGGCCCTCGCGCTGGGACGGACCGGGTCTTCGGGCATCGGTGTGGGTGTCAGCCTGCACGATTCGGCGATCGCCCTGCTACGTCGCTTCGGCAAATCGGACCATCTCCGCACCATCTGCGAGCAGGCCATCCGCGGTGAAGCCGTGCTGTGCATCGCGGCCTCCGAGGAATCCGGGGGTTCGGACCTGCAGATCGTGGAGACCGAAGTCCGCACGGCCCGCGACGGATTCGAGATAAAGGGCATCAAGAAGTTCGTCTCCCTGTCGACGATCGCCGATCACATCATGGTGGTTGCCCGCAACGTCGACCACGATCCGACCAGCCGGCACGGCAACGTCGTCGTCATCGCGGTCCCGACGTCGGCGGTCGAGATCCAGACGCCCTACCGCAAGGTCGGCAACGGGCCGCTGGCCACGGCCGCCGTGCACATCGACACGTGGGTGCCCACCGATCATCTGGTGGCGCGGGCCGGCACCGGGCTGGCAGCGATCTCCTGGGGCCTGGCCCACGAGCGCATGTCGATCGCCGGACAGGTCGCCGCCGGATCGCAGCGGATCCTGGGAATCACATTGGCGCGCATGATGAAACGCCGGCAGTTCGGTCACACCCTCTACGAGCACCAGGCACTGCGGATGCGGATCGCCGATCTGCAGGCCCGCGTCGATCTGCTGCGTTACGCACTGGCCGGGGCGGCGACGCAGGGCAAGCTCGATCTCCGGGCTGCCGCGGCCTTCAAGGTGACCGCGGCGCGGTTGGGCGAAGAGGTGGCATCGGAGTGCATGCACATCTTCGGCGGCTCAGGCTATCTCGTCGACGAGACGCCGCTGGGCAAGTGGTGGCGCGACATGAAGCTGGCCCGCGTCGGCGGCGGCACCGATGAGGTGCTGTGGGAGCTGGTGGCCGCGGCGATGAAGCCCGATTACGACGGCTACGCCGAATTCGCCGGAGCCTGAACCGATTCTCCGGTTACCCGGCGGCGCCGAAGGCGTCGTCGGGTGTGCGCGGCAGCGCATAGAGGGCCATCCGCCGGTTGGACATCTGGTGCTCGCCCAGGAACTCGCATCCGGCCCATTCGCACACCCGCCGGGCGCCGGCATTTCGATGATCCGGATCGAACATGACCCTCCGGCAGTTCGGTTCGAGTTCGAACACGTTGGCCACGATGCGCGGCAACAGGATCGGGCCGATTCCGCGGTTGACGAATCTGAGATCGGCAATCGCGGCGTGCATGCCGATGTCATGCGGATCGGCGGCATAGCGGGGCGCGATGGAATCCTTGGCCGCCCGATACAGCTCGATGTAGCCGACAGGCTTGCCGCGGAAGCTCGCGATGAACGGCCGCGAGTACTGACCGTCGAGCTGAGCCTGCAGGTATCGGCGCCAGCGCTCCGGCTCCCAGTCGTACTCCCAGGCTTCCACCAGGTGCGGACGGTTCATCCATTCCGACACCAGCTCGGCGTCGGCGTCGGCGTCGGCGACCCGGATGTCGTACGGCTCGGCCAGCACGGGGGTGGGCGGAGCGTCGACGGCGCGCACCTGGTCGGTGATGTCAGTCAGCTCGCGCTTGAGTACGGCGGCCCCGGGCAAGTCAGTCACGTCGGTATCGATATCGCTCATTTGAGCGCCGAGCCTACCGTAGCGAGTGAGGGTAGGTTTACCTTCCTCCTCGCGATCGATGTCAGACCAGTAGCTTGGCCAGCACGGTCAGGTGGCTGAGCTCGACTTCACGGGTCGCGGTCACCAAGGTCACCGGGCCGTTGCCGGCCATCGCCCGCAGCTCATCGAAGGCCGCGGCCTCCTCGCCGGACTGCAACTCCTGGGTATAGCGAGCGACGAACTCGTCGTAGCGTTCCGGCTTGTGGTCGTACCAGTGTCGCAATTCCGTGGACGGGGCCACCGCCGGTAGCCAGTGCCCCACCCGCGGATCGGTCTTCTTCATGCCCCTGGGCCAGAGTCGGTCGACCAGAATCCGCTGCCCCTCGTCCGGTTCGGGTTCGGTGTACACCCGGGCCAGCCGGACACGGTGTTTCTCGGCCATGACATGCCATGGTAGGAGGCATGACCGTGGATCGGGTGCAGGATTTGCAGCGCTGGGAAGATTCCGGTGCGCACTGGCGCGTGCTCACCCGTACCCCGGACAGCCTCACGATCGCGTTGCTGCGATGCGACGGCGGCGAGGAAGTGGACCAGTTCACCTCCACCGATCCGCGCCTCCTCGATTTCGTGGGTGACCGCAACACGAGCGAGGACCCGGAACATCCCGTCTGATCACGTGACCGGGCCGAATCGCGCCAGCCGGGCCAGATGGTCGCGGTCGTCCACACCGAGCTTGGCGAACATGCGATAGAGATGCCCGTCTACGGTGCGCACCGACAGGCACAGCTTGCCTGCGATCTCGCGGTTGCTCATCCCGACGCCGACGAGGTGGGCTATCTCCCATTCCCGCTCGGTGAGCGGCAGCGGGCCGCCCGCACAGCACAGGGCAGGCGTCCGCGCACCGGTCTGACCCGACAGCCACAAAGCCCTCGCAGCGGACTCCAATTCACCTCCCCGGCAACCGGTCTGGGCGAACTGCCGGGCCGCGTGGGCCGCTGCATCCGCGGCCAATGCCAGCGCGCCGATCGCCTCGAAACGGTCCGTGGCAGCGACAAGTTGTTCGGGATCATGCTGAGCCAGGCCGACGCTGTGCGCGGTGATGGCCTCGGTCAGCCTGCCACCGAGGCGGTGCGCCAGTTGCCGGATCCTGCGGTGACCTGACGGTTCCCCGAATCTCAGCGCGGTGTGCAGGGCTGTGAGCTCGACTGCGTCCATCTCGTGCGCCTTGGCGCACTGCGCTGCCCGGGCGGCATGACCGACGGCTGATCTCGTGTCGCCATTGGCAGCCGCCGCCCAGGCTCTCGCCAGCTCCAGGTCCGGCCTGAACACCTCCAGTGGCCCGACCGCGGCGGCCTCGGCGCGCAGCAGCGCAGCGCGTGCACCAGGCCCGTTGCCCCGCATCCCCTCGGCCTGAGCCAGCCATGACGCGACCACCATGAGCCAGCCCGGCGGCAATCCATGAGGCGTCGCCCATACCGCGGCCTGAAACGCTTCACATGCCGAGGGAAGGCATCCGTGGGCCAGCGCCACCCGCCCACTCAGCGCCGCGACGACAGCCTCGCCCTGCGGAGAACCGGCGGCCAGCACGGCGTAGCGGTCGCAGACCCGCTGGGCCCGCGCCAGCTCCCCTTCCGCCGCCGCCGCAGACACCTGCGCGAAGGCCAGCCAGTAACGCTGCGGCCCTGACTCGCAATCCTCGGCGGCCAATTCGCCCACCTGTGCAACGGCGGAGACCTCGTCCCAGCGCCCCGACAGGGCCAGCGCGCCCGAGCCGGCCAGCGCTGCCCACACATTGGCCGTCGACATAGTCTCAACGCCGAGTATCTCGGTACCCATCGAGATCGCATCGGCAAGCCCACCGGCGAAGAACGCGAAAACCGCCTCCATCGCCACCACCAGTCCCAACGTCCGCGGGCAGTGCAGCTGCCGGCGAACCAGGGCGAGTACGGCCCGCGCGGCGTCAGGACGGGCACACCCGAAGAACAGGTTGGAGGCCCGCAGGCAACCCCAACGCGCCAGCATCGGCTCGTCGTCGGCCTGCGGCACCGAACGGGCCAGCAGTTCCTCGGCCTGCTCGCCACGCCCCTGCCAGCTCATCGCGTCGGCCAGCACCATCGCCGCAGGCACCCCGGCGCCGTGATCCAGGGCGTATCGGGCCAGCTCTTCTCCCAGGGCCAGGTTGGACATGGTGACGGCACTGGCAGCGGCGTCGGCGACAACCTCCGCA
The DNA here is from genome assembly GCF_010731295.1 of Mycolicibacterium boenickei. Lineage (NCBI taxonomy): Bacteria > Bacillati > Actinomycetota > Actinomycetes > Mycobacteriales > Mycobacteriaceae > Mycobacterium > Mycolicibacterium boenickei. The sequence continues at coordinate 5,601,377 of NZ_AP022579.1, forward strand.
TCCGCCGGACCGTCGCCCCCTGTCATGAATCGCGCCAGCTGAATACGCCCACGTACGTCAGCGGGCCCGACGTGGTTCGGCGACGCCAGGTGTTGCCCCAACAGCGCGGCCAGGAGCGTATTGATCTGCCGGGAACGGGTTTTCGAGCATCGACTACGGGCCACTTCACCGATGATGGGATGGCCTGGCTGCACGACGGTGCAGGTCGCGTCATTCAGCACCTGGATCGCTCCCCTGCGCTCGAGCCTGGCGATCGCGTCGAGGTCGCAGGCGCCCACCAGCACGTCCCAGTCGAGTACCTCCGCGGTGGACACGACCTCAAGCACATCACGTTCGTCCGGCGTCACCGTGTCGAATCGTGACTCGATGAGCGCGTGCAGATCGGCACTCGCCCGTAGCTGCCCGCGCAACCGCCACCGGCCCTGATCGCAGACAAACGCCGAATCGCTCAGGGCCGCGTTGAGCGCACCCCGGAGGTAGAGCGGACTTCCCGAGGAGAACCGGTGCAGTTCTGCGACCGCATGCGCCTCGACCTCGCCGCCCAACACGGCCGCCGCCAACTCGCCCGTCTGCTCGCGTGTGAAGGGTTCGAGGTCCAACCGCAGCAGCAGCTGTTCCTTCCACAACGCCGTCACCGCATCGGATGTGGCCGCGCCGTTCCCGATCGTGACGATCAGCCTCGGCGCGCCGTGCACCGCGAGCTGCTGGACCAACAGGGCCGACAACGGGTCCAGGTACTGCGCGTCATCGGCCACGATGACCAGGTCAGGATCGGCTGCCATCATCTCGTGTGCGACGGCGAGCATCACCGTCGGGTCGTGTGCATCGGTGAGGGTCAGTGCGTGACGAAATGCCCCCAGCGGCACCGCCTGCCCGGTCTCGGTACCCAGCACGAACCGGACCGGGCAACCGTCGGCCTCCAGACCCTCGGCCAGCACCCGGGCCAGCGCCGACTTGCCCACCCCGGCTCTTCCGGCCAGCACCACACCGCGGGAGCCGCCCCGCAGTGCCTGCGTGGCTTCACGCAGTTCGGCATCCCGTGCGACGAATGGCCAGTCCGACAAATACGACCCCCAGAGGTTCGCGGCTTACCCGGGTGACGGTACGCCGGTACAAGAATTTGTAACGGCTATTCACGGCCGTCGCGACACGAATCTTTGCCTCAGAAAACACTTCTCGGTCGCCGGCGGCACTCACTCCAGGCAGCCTAAGCCGCCGATCGCGGCTCCCATACGCCGCGCCGCATCACTGCGGCGACAGCGAGATCCGCATCGAGTACGACGAGATCGGCTGCGGCACCGGGGATCAGGCCGCCACCGGGAAACCCCAGCGCCCGGGCCGGGTTGAGCGAGGCCTGACGGACAGCGAGCAGCAGGGCCTCCTCCTCGCCGGCCAAACCGCAATGCGCCACGGCGAATCGGACTACGCGGTCCATGGTCGCCGTGCTCCCCGCGACGGTGTCGGTGCCTCCGACGAACGCGACCCCGTCGACCACGTCGACCTGCACCGGCCCCAGGTGATAACGCCCGTCGGACATGCCGGTGGCCGCCATCGCGTCGGTGATCAGCGAAGCGCGATCCGGGCCCACCGAACGCGTGACATGCCGGTAGATGGCCGGATCGATGTGGACCCCGTCGGTGATGAGTTCAACGGTGACGGACGGGTCTTCGAGCAGCGCGATCACCGGACCCGGCTCCCGCCGGTCGATGGGGCGCATTGCATTGAACAGATGTGTGCCCACCGTGGCACCGGCCGCGATCGCGGCGCGGGTCTGTTCGTACGTCGCCTCGGTATGCCCGACGGCGACGACGACGCCGGCATCGACCAGACGCCGGATTGCGGCCAGGGCACCCGTCCGTTCGGGCGCGATCGTCACCATCCGGATCGTTCCCGCGGCGGCGTCGAGCAGCCGGTCGATCTCCGCCGGATCCGGATCACGCATGAGCGCAGGTTGATGGGCCCCGCACCGCATGGTCGACAACCACGGGCCCTCCAGGTGGATTCCGTCGATCAGCCCGTCCCGCACCTGCTCGGCGAGCACGGCGACCTGACGCAGTAGATCGTCCGGGCTCGCGGTGACCAGGGAGGCGATCATGGTGGTGGTTCCGTGCGCGCGGTGCAGTGCCACCGCGGCCGACGTGTCGGCTTCCGATGCCACCGAGAAACTGCCACCGCCACCGCCGTGCGTGTGAGTGTCGACGAAGCCCGGCATCACCGTCACCGGGCCGAGGGCACGATCGGCAGGCCGCGGCGGCTCTCCCGCACCCAGCGCCTGCACCCGGCCGCCGGACACGTCAATCCATCCGGGCCGCAACAGATCTGCGCCCGTGATCAGCGTTTCGGCGGTCAGCAGCATTCAGATGCCCTGCCAGTCCGGTTTCGACAGGTAGGTCTCACGGTAGTAGCCGATGAGCTGAAGCCGCTGTGCCGCAGCCTCATCCAGCAGAACGGTGACATGCGGATGATGCTGCAGGATGGTCGCCGGCCACATGGCGCTCACCGCCCCCTCGACGAGGTGGTGCACGGCTTCGGCCTTGCTGCGACCGAGCGCCACCAGGATCACGTGCCGGGCGGCCATGATGGTGGCCAGCCCCTGGGTCAGGCAGTGTGTCGGCACGGCTTCGAGGTCGTCCCCGAAGAACCGGGCGTTGTCGAGGCGGGTCTGCCGCGTCAGCGTCTTGATCCGGGTGCGTGACGCCAGCGAGGACCCGGGCTCGTTGAAGCCGATGTGCCCGTCGGTGCCGATACCGAGGATCTGCAGATCCACGCCGCCGGCGGCGCGAATGGCGTCCTCATACGCCGCGCACGCCGCCGGAATGTCGGTCGCCAGGCCATCGGGGCCGAGCACGGCATCAGGCGCGAAGTCGACGCGTGAGACGAACACGGTGTCGATCACATTGCGGTAGCGCTCGGGATGGTCGGCGGGCAGACCGACGTATTCGTCGAGGGTGAACGCCCGAACCTGCCGGAAGGAGATGCGCCCGGCGGCATGCCGTGCGGCGAGCTCGTCGTAGATCGCCAGCGGTGACGAGCCGGTGGCCAGCCCGAGCACCGCATCGGGTTTGCGAACCAGGAGCGCGCCGATCGCATCGGCGGCCAGACCGCCGATCGTGGCGGCGTCGGGCAGGATGATGACTTCCATTTACTTGTTCGCCGTGAAAAGCTCTGCACCCGAGTCGATGTCGAGCCCCGAGGCGACCGGTGCAGCCACGGTCACGTTGCCGGGTTCACGCTCGTCCATGACCACGACCGGCACAATCGGATTGAGCCCCTTCGCCTCGATGGCAGGCACGTCGTAGGTGATCACCACCTGGCCGGCGTCGACCTGATCCCCCTGGCTCACGTGCGTCGTGAATCCTTCACCGTTGAGTGCGACCGTATCCAACCCGAGGTGAACCAGGACGCCGACGTTGTCGGCGGTCATGATGACGTACGCGTGCGGCATCAGCTTCAACAACTTGCCGCTGACCGGGGCGATCGCGTCGATCACACCCCGCGGTGGGTCCACGGCCGCGCCATATCCCACCATGCCCGCCGAGAACACCGGGTCCGGAACATCCTGGAGTGCCACTGCGCGCCCCGCGACGGGGGCGAGAACTCGCGTGCTGCTCACTGTGTTGGCTCCTTTGCGGGGCGGGGGTGCTCGTGACCCAACAATACGAGGGTGGCCGAAAGACGGCCGCGCGTTCGCGGGTTCTCGTCTAAGCTTCCGCACAGCTTTGCGGCGGTTCACGCCGAGTGGTCAGGAGGACGGTGGGCTATGAGCGGTACGACCAAACCTGAAGGCGCACAGGAGAAGTCCGGTCTGAACATACCCGCTTTCGCCCAGCTGCAACGCCTCGGCAAGAGCCTCATGCTGCCCATCGCCGTGTTGCCCGCCGCGGGCATCCTGCTCCGGCTGGGTCAACCCGACCTGCTGGGCCGGATCGACTTCCCCGTCATCGGCCCGTTCTTCAAGGCGATGAGCGCGGCCGGTGACGCCCTGTTCACCAATCTGCCGCTGCTCTTCGCGGTCGGTGTCGCGATCGGCTTCGCCCGCAAGGCCGACGGCTCGACGGCACTGGCTGCGGTGGTCGGCTACCTGGTGATGGCAGCGGTCTTCAAGACCATGTCCCCGATCGTGCTGGCGGGCGAGGTGGACAAGGCGGGCGACCAGGCGCAGATCAACTACAGCGTCTTCGCCGGCATCGTGGTGGGTCTGGTGACGGCCTGGTTGTTCGACCGCTACCACACCATCCAATTGCCGTCCTATCTCGGCTTTTTCGGAGGACGGCGATTCGTCCCGATCGTGGTGTCGCTGGCGAGTTTGTTCATCGCCTTCCTGATGAGCTACTTCTATCCGATCTTCGATGCGGGCCTGACCGGTCTCGGCCGGTTCATCGGCGGCAGCGGTGCGTTGGGTGCGTTCGTCTATGGGTTCGCCAACCGCATGCTGATTCCGCTGGGCTTACACCACATCCCGAACTCGTACGTGTGGTTCATCTACGGCGACTACCAAACGCCGGACGGCAACGTGGTCACCGGCGAACTCACCCGGTTCGCGGCCGGAGACCCGACCGCGGGGATCCTCACCTCGGGGTTCTACCCGGTCCTGATGTTCGGATTGCCCGCCGCCGCGCTGGCGATGATCCTGGCCGCGAACAAGAAGCAGCGCAAGGTTGCGGTCGGCATCCTCTCGGCGGCCGCCCTCACCGCATTCCTGACCGGCGTGACCGAACCGCTGGAGTTCGCGTTCATGTTCGTGGCGTTCCCGCTCTACGTCATCCATGCGGTCCTGACGGGGCTGTCCCTCGCGATCGCCTACCTGCTCGACATCCACCTGGGCTTCTCGTTCTCCGCCGGCCTCCTCGACCTGTTGCTCTACGGCGGTGCACCCGCGGCGAAGAACATCTGGCTCCTCATCGCGATGGGTCTGGCGTTCTCGGTCGTGTACTTCGTCCTGTTCTGGTTCGCCATCAAGAAATGGAACATGCGTACACCGGGCCGTGAACCCGAAGCCGAGTTCGAAGCCGAGGAACAGGCCAACCTCGGCGAGGGCGCCGACTCCACGACTACCGTCACAGCCGGCGGCGCAGGCACTCTCACCGCACCCGCGCGGGCCGACACGCGGGCCGAGCAGATCATCGCCGCATTCGGCGGCCAGGAAAACCTCGTGAACGTCGACGCCTGCATCACCCGGCTGCGGATGGAGGTCGCCGACAAGAGCAAGGTCGACCAGGACCGGCTGAAGTCGCTCGGCGCCGCAGGCGTCATCGAAGTCGGCAACAGCGTTCAGGCGGTGTTCGGCACCAGTTCCGAGGCACTCAAGAACGAGATCGTCGACAGCCTGTAGTGCTTGGGCAACCTCACACCGACAGCAACCTCTGGAAGAAATCGCGATAGCGCGTGAGCGCCACCCGAAGGTCTTCGGTGGATGCCTCCTCGCCTCGGGACCATTGCGCCTCAAGTCGAGACCGGGTGTCGGCGAAGCTCGCGGTGAGCTCTTCGACCACTTCCGCCACCAGGTTGTCCGCTTTCTGCACACACTCTCTCGGATCGTCGACGAAGGCCGCCTGAACGTCATTCCAGCGCGAGTGCAGCCCCGAGCGATGTTCGTCGGCGAACAACAACGTGTTGTCCTCGCTGCCCGCCCGGGCCTCGGCCGGTCGGGCCGTCGTCGTGTGTTCGTCGTGCGTGGTCACGCCCGCGCCTCCTTGGTCGAATCCGTACCGGCATCGTGCCTGTCCGCCTCACGGCCGCCCGCGTCGTGCTGGGTCAGGGCGTCACGTTCGGCGGCCCCGTCGTCGAGTCCGGTTCTCGCTTCGGGCACCGCGCCGACCAACTGCTCGAAGAGTGCGCGATAGTGCACGATCGCCTCACGCTGAGCTTCGGTACCGATCTCACCTTTCTCTTGGGCAAGGTGCAGGATGTGCGCAGCACGATAGTGCTCGACCACCTTGGGGTGGTCGACTGAGATGTCAGCGGCACGCTGCTCGAAATCGTCGATCGGATAACCCCGTTCACGCATCACCTCGGTAACCAGGCGGTCTGCCTCGCTGACCGACTTCGACGGGCTGTCGACAAACCCGGCCTGGGTCACCCCCCATGCCTCGATGTACCTGGCCCGGGATTCCGGGGTCAACTCATTGATCTTGAGCTTGTTGTGCTTGCGTTCGCGCGCACGCAGTTCCCGCTCCGCGGCACGCTGACCGCCTGCTGTCTCGACAGCGTGCTCATACTCGGGCCCGAACTGTTCCCTGAGTCGTTCACTGCGCTTCTGGCGCATCATCGCTGCGACCACGACCACCGCGAGCAGCACGATGACCACGGCGACTACGACGATGACGATCCAACTCCATGTAGGCATTTCCAGACCTCCTGCGGCCAGGAGTACCCACGCACCGTCGACAGAAACGTCAATTCCTGGACGCGCCAGCGCGGTCAGCGGCAATACGACCGGGTGGCGTGGTCCAGCGCCCGCCGATACAGCGGATCCAGATCGCGTGCGGCCGCTACCTCGTCAACCGCGTTCGCCAGGTCGGTCCGGCAGGCCGGTGAGTGCAGGGCAGGCCACTGGCTGACGATCTCGTTCACCATCGCGTGGTTGAGTCCGTCGATGGTCGTCCTCGACACGGCCAGGTCGGGAGCTCTCACCGGAGCCGTGGTGGGATCGAGCTTCCATTGCGAGAACAGCCCGTACTCCACCGCGACGGTCGCGTCGATCTGATCCCGGAAAACGTCCCTCACGTAGGCCGGATCGATATTCCGGTCGCCGGCCTCAGCGGTGGTGGCGTCGATGACCTGTTGTTCACGGCGTGGATCCTCGATCGCCCCTCCGGTGCGGAACTTGTTGGCGGCCACCGGATCCGCGGTCTGCAGCCGCTGCGCGGCGGCGTCGACCAGCGGTTGCAGCGGGCTGGGCCCCTCTGCTCGGGCGATCGGTGCGAGGGACAGCGCCGCGAGTGCGAGGGCACCGACCGTTGCGATTCGGCTCGTCATCAGAGCTTGGCGAAGCAGGCGTCGTCGGATTCGTCGTTGGGAATGGACGCGTTCTGGCTGGAGAACTTGCCCACCACCCCGGTGTCGGTCACCGCGACGCTGTCAGCGTGAATGCCCAGCGGGTAGGCGTCGTTGAGCTTGGTCGTCAGGCCGTCGAGGGCGGCCTGCACAGTGCCTTTGTCGAACGGGCCGCTGACATCGGTGACCTGGAGATCGAGATTGCCGTTGTTCACCACCGGTTTCGCCGTCACCTTGGTGTCCCCTACCGCCGCCATCGTGATGGTGCCCGCAGCGGGATCGGTACTGACATCGGTGACCAGTGCACCGACGCCGGGCAGATTCTCCGCCACCGTGTCCTTGATACCTGCCGACGTCCAACTCAGTGTGGCGCTCAACGATCCGATGGTGCCCTTGGAGTCCGCGGTGCCCTGCAAGCGGATGTCCGACAACGCCACATCCGCGGTCATCCCCTTCGCGGCCTGTACCTGCTTACCTCCGGTCTCCACCGAGATGTTGGTGTAGTGCCCGTTGATGTGCTGCCACAAGAACGGCGGATTGACGCCGAACGAGACCGAGGCGTTGTCCTCCACGACGCATTCGGCGACCGCGACGAGTACCGAACCGGCCTTGTGCCGGGCATAGAGTTCGGCGCCGGTCAGGCCGATCACCACGACTGCGACGACAATGATTGCGGCCAGGATGATCCCCTGAGGACTGCGCCACAGGGAAGTCGACTTCGCCAGCTCGGGCTGCGCCTCGCGGGGTCCGGCGGCGGGCGGTTTCTGCGGCGGCTGTCCGGCCGGCCGAGGAGACACCGGCGGACGGTTCCGCATGATCTTCTCGGTCGCGGCCTCCGGCGGGTTGAACTTCTCCGTCGCGGCGTCAGGTCGCTGAGGGCGGGCCCGGATCTGCTCGGTCGGCGCTTCTTGCCGGCCTGGCCGAGGCAGCCTGCGGGTGGCCGGATCAGGCGGCGGCACGGGGCCCCGGCCACGCCTGCCGGGGTCGCCGGGATGTTGCGGCGGTGTCGGCACCCCCGCAATTCTGCCCCATCGCCCGGCGCGTCAGCAGTGTGGCGCGCCTGTGGGTTCGCTCCTCATTCCTGGTTGTCCGCCGCGCCCGCCGGCACTGCTTCGGGCTGTTGTTGCAGGCCAGCGGGATTTGCGGTGGCGGCCGCGGCGATCGACAGTCCGGCGATCACCAGGCAGATCACGGTGTAGACGAGGCTCCCGGTGGGATCGCCGTCGGCGGTGACACCGTCGACAGCACCGAAGTACGCCGGCAGGGCTGTCAGCCACAGGACCGTCATCACCGCCAGGTACACCGCGGCATATCGCAGGATCAGCGGGTTCGCATAGCGCACGGCCGCGGGATCGCGGTCCTTGCGCAGGCTCGACCATTGACTGATCAGCACGGGAATCGCCACCACGGTGAGCACGACCAGTTCGGCCGCGTAGACGATGCCGCCCACCGTCGTACTGCCCGAGATCGACGTGGCGAGGGTGGCGGGCAGCGGCAGGATCGCCGTGCCGATCGATGCCAGGACGCCGATCACGATGGTGCGACCCACGATCTGTAGACCGGTGAAGGCCTTGCCGTCCTGGACATGGCGACCGACGAACAGCTGCACACAGAAGGCCAGCGACATCGGCCACAGCGCCGCGAACACCACCACACTGGGCAACGGCACCGAAGCGAAGAACGGCTGGTTCATCGGATGATCCAGCGTCCACTCCCACCACCGCAGCTGCGGCCCGAGGTGATCGAAGATCTCATAGAAGGCATGGTGGACGAACCCGACGCAGACCGCCCCCACCAGCACGCCGCGCCTGCGGAAGACCCCGAGGATGCGGACGATCTCGTAGGCGACGGTGGCCATCATGGGATAGATGGCGACGATGTAGAGCGGCAGCCTGCCCCAGAGGAAGTCGACGGTGAACACGTTGTGCGCGAACATCGTGTCGACGTGATCGGCGATCCCGAACGCCCCGGGGAAATAGAGCGGCGGTTCGATGATCAGCAGGTAGGCGATGGCGCCGAACCACAGCACCAGGTTGGTGGGATCGTTGTGCCTGCGCAGCCGCACGATCGCGTACACCAGGGCCAGCACCGCGCCGGCGATCACCGTGATCTCCAGCACCGGCAGCGTCCAGTTCTCCAACCCGAACGGGTTGCGGAACTCGATCAGACCACCCGCAGTGTCACACGAAAAGCCCAGTCGTTCAGCCAATCCCGCGAAAGTCGGGGTACACAGATCAGACATCGGCGGTGGCTGCTTTCTCCTCGGCGGCGTCACCCGCGGTGTACCACTGGGTGACCTCGTAGCCGTCCTCGTACCGCCGGAACCACTCGTCGGCCAATGCCGGCAGCTTCTCGTGGGCCGGGTTGTGGCCCGGGACCTGGCTGCGCACGACGCCGGTGAGAGCGGTCAGCATCTCGCGCACCGGCAGATGCGCGAACGCGTTCTCCACCGGTCCGTCGTACGGGGTCTTGGTGAACGGAAGCTTCTGCAGCAGAGCCTTTTTCCGCGCCTGCATACCGAACATCGACATCGCGTCGAGCTTGCGCTCCTCCAGCGGAACATGCTTGTTGAAGCCCTCACAGGCCACCTTGAGCACCGCCCACACGTGCTTGAAGATCGACGGAGCGACCCGCATGCGGTACCACGGATCGTCGGCCACCGCGTCATAGATGATCAGCGCGGAGCTGCGGTGCTCGACCTCTTCGACGAAGTGCCACAGGAACAATGACGCGACCCGGTCGTCGCCCGGAGCGAAAAGCGTGTCGTCATGGTCGAGCATCAGCTTGAACACCGGGGTGAACGTCGCCTCCAGATCGGCGGTGTAGGCCAACCGATACTTCAGCGGGGTCTCGGCGGTCAGGTCGTCGAACGCCTTGACCACCTCGTCGAGGGTCTCTTTGAGGCCCGGGTAGGTCTTGATCAGACCCTTGGCGTGCTGTCGGTGGGCCATCGCGTGCTGGCCTTCCTGCCGCACGAAGGCCTGAGCCTCCTCGGCCACCGCCGGATCGGTGATGTACGGCATGGCCTCGGTGATCATGTGACCGATCATCTTCTCGAAGGCGATGGCCAGGAACGACACCGCGTTCGCCATCGACGAGAACGCCGGGTTGGTCTCGTTCCACAGGAACGGGACGCGGTGATCCGCGAACGCGAACCTCATCTTCCGCACGATCAGATCCGTCATCGGTGCCACCTCGCTTGTCCGAGCAATCATACAAAGAACGCTTGAGTTGTATGATTACTACACGCGAATGCGGCCCGTCAACGATGGGTGGCGATATCCTGCAGGAATGTGGCTGGCCAGGAACCCGGACCGTGGCGCGTAGACGCGGGTGGGACGGGCGACCGCCCGGCAGCGACGAGGAAGCCTCCGAACGCATCGTGGCCGCGGCCGTGCAGCTGATCGCCGAAACGGGTACCGGGATCAGCATCGCCGACGTCGCGGCATCGCTCGGCGTCATCCGCCAGACGGTGTACCGCTACTTCCCCACCGCCGAATCCCTGATGCACGCGGCGGCGATCGCCACGGTCGACGGATTTCTCGACCGGCTCGCGGCGAGCGTGCGTGGCATCACCGACCCGGCCGAGGCGATGACCGAAGGCGTGATGTTCACCCTGGAAGAGGTCGCCCGGGTACCGCACCTGCGCATCATGCTGTCCGGGCCGCAGGCCGCCGCCAGCTCGGTCAACGTCGCCTCCGACGAAGGCCAGGCCTTCGGTATGCGGATGATCACCCGCTTCGATGTCGACTGGGAGAAGTACGGATACGACGAAGCCGCCCTGCGCGAACTCGTCGAATTCACGCTCCGCACCATGCTGTCGTTCTTCGTCGCACCCAACGACCCGGGCCGGAGCCGAGAAGAGCTGCGCCGCTTTGTCAGACGGTGGCTGGGCGGGTCGATTCTGGCGCAACCTGCCGACGGGAAGCGATGACGTCGCCGAACACGGCGGGGATCAACCGGTTGAAGATGTCGGCGCGCTCCCATTGCAGAAAATGGCCGGCACCCGGAACCACCAGTGGCCCAATGCGGTTGAGAAACGCCCGCTCACAGCGAGGCACGAAATCCTCGCCGACCACATGATCGTCGGGGCCGTAGAGCACCAGCGTGGGCACGTCCACGGCGTGCATCAGCGGGATCTCGGACATCGCGCGACCGTAGGCGAGTTGATACGACGCCCAGCCGGCCCGTAGCCGCGCCTCGTCGGCGAACGGCTCGGTCATGAAATCCACGTCGGCCTGGGCGAATGCGTATGCCGAACCCCACAGCCGATTGGTGTACATCGCGGCCACCCACTGCCTGCGCGCCTCGGGCGTGGGCAGCATCGCGGCGAGTTCATCGGGGAAGGCACCCTGCATCCAGCGGTAGTCGCCGGTGGGGTCGGCCGCGCCGCCCACCGACGCCGGATGTCGGGTGCCGATACCCGAGTAGTCGACGGCCATGGGCGGCACCGTGTTGAAAACGCAGAAACGGCTGACGAATCCGGGGAACCGATGGATCAGATCGGTACTCACAACCGCCCCGACGTCACTCGCTGCGATCAGGCAGGACTCGTGACCCAGCTCGTCATGCACCAACGCGTACAGGTCGCGGGAGTACGTGACGATGTCGTGCTGATCATCGGGCGGGACCGAACTGTCCCCCATCCCGCGCAGATCCGGCACGATGACCTCGAAGCCCGCCGCAGCCAGGGCCTCGATGTTGCGCCACCAGATCCGCTTGGTCTCGGGATACCCGTGCACCAGCAGCAAGGGCACTCCGCCGATACCTTCGCGGACGAATGCCAGCGAAACCCCTTCGGCGACAACGGCAGTGTGGATGGTGAACGCGTCAGCGGCCGGTGCCGGAGGCTGCGCCGGCCGCTGACGCGGGTCATACCGGAAATCCGCCATGGAGGAAGACCATACGGCTCAGCGCGTCCCGCGCACCAGACGACCCGGGCGGGCACCGGTGTCGACACCGTGACGGCGGGTCACCGTGCCGCTGACGATCGTCGCGTCGTAACCACTCGCGCCCTGCACCAACCGCTTTCCGCCGGCAGGCAGGTCATACGCCATGCGCGGCGCATGCAAGGTCAGCGCATCCAGGTCGATGACGTTGACGTCGGCCTTCTTACCCACGCTGATCACGCCACGGTCCGACATCCCGTAGAGCTGCGCGGTGTCGTGCGACTGCTTGCGGATGACGTACTCCAGCGGCAGCTTCTCGCCGCGGTGACGGTCGCGCGCCCAGTGCGTCAGCAGGAACGTCGGGTAGGAGGCGTCGCAGATCATGCTGCAGTGCGCGCCGCCGTCGGACAGGCCCAGCACGCCGGCCGGGTGAGTGAGCATCTCCCGGATCGCATCGTGGTTGCCGTCGGAGTAGTTGAACATCGGATACATCAGCATGGCGCCGCCATTGGCCTCGAGCATCAGGTCGTACATCGCCGCCAGGGGGTCCACCCCACGCTGCTTGGCGATCGCCGCGACGGTGCGCTCGTCGGTCGGTTCGTAGTCCGGCGGTTCCCCGATGTGGTACAGCCGGTTTGCCGCATTCTGCGCGAGCATGAACATGCCGTCGAAGAGCTTGTTCGGGTCGATCGGCAGGTCTTCCTCGGCCAGGATCGCCGCCCGTACCTTCGGGTCCGCGAGCCGCTCGGCCAGCTCCTCGCGGGTGCATTCGGCCTGCAGGCGCCGGTAGGTCGGCCGGTGGGTGAAGGCGTGGTGACCGGGAAAGCCCAGCAGCATGCCGAACGGTCGCGCCGCGACCTGCGGGAACAACCGGCTACCGGCCTGATGCGCGGCGGCCGACAGGTCGAGCTGCTCCCGCCACAGGTTCGGGTCGGCGTCGACCTGGATCAGGGCGAAGCTGAGCGCGCAGTCGATCTCCTCGCCGAGGCGGCGCATCCACTCGAGTTCCGTCTTGGGGGCGACGATGTCTTCGCCTGCAGCACCCTGCGGAGCCAGCTCGAACACCGCCGCACCACCGGCGGCGGTGGCCCGGCCCAGGGCGAACAGCTCGTCCTCGGCGGCGAAGGTGCCGGGGACGGGCTCGCCGTCCATGGCCCGGTGGGCAAGGGTACGGGAGGACGAAAAACCAAGCGCACCAGCTTCGATCGCCTCCTGCACCAACTCGGCCATCGCCTTGATGTCGTCGGGCGTCGCGGGTTCGTTGCGGGCGCCGCGCTCTCCCATCGCATAGGCGCGCACGGCACCGTGAGCAATCTGGGTCCCCATGTCGACGGCCAGTTCACGCCGGCCGATCACGTCCAGGTACTCGCCGAAGGTCTCCCAACCCCAGGTGATGCCCTCGGTCAGCGCGGTGCCGGGGATGTCCTCGACGCCCTCCATGAGCTTGATCAGCCAGTCCTCCTGGCCGGGCCGGACCGGGGCGAAGCCGACGCCGCAGTTGCCCGCCACCACGGTGGTGACACCGTGGTTGCTCGATGGTTCGAGCACTGCGTCCCAGGACACCTGGCCGTCGTAGTGGGTGTGAATATCGACGAAGCCGGGGGCGACGATCTTGCCTGTGGCGTCGATGGTTTCGGCTGCGTCACCGGCCAGAGTCGGGCCGTCGGCGCCGCGCCGATGCACCTCGACGATCTTTCCGTCCTTGATCGCGACATCTGCGGTGAACCGATCAGCGCCGGTCCCGTCGACCACAGTGCCGCCGGTGATTTTGAGATCGAACACGTTTTTGCTCCCTTGAGGCGTGGAGGCCGCTACGGTCGCAATGTAACACCGTTACATTGCGACCGTAGCGAGTTTGTCCTTCTCAGCGGGAGGTGGCCCATGACCCACGGCTCGACCGATACCGACACGCCACGACGGGCTGATGCGATCGGCGACCCGCCGGCACGCCCCACCCTGGTGCCGGCCGTCCGCTACATCTCACCGTCGTTCGCCCAACTCGAAGTGGCACGCATGTGGCCGCGCGTGTGGCAGCAGGCATGCACGGTCGATCATGTGGCCGAGCCGGGCGACTACTTCGAATACCGTTGCGGCCCCTACTCCGTTCTCATCGTCCGCGGCGATGACGGTGAGCTGCGCGCCTTCCAGAATGCCTGCCGCCACCGCGGCAACGCCCTGTGCACGGGCGCCGGTTCGTCGCTGCGGGAATTGAAGTGCGGCTACCACGGCTGGACCTGGGACCTGGCCGGCGCGCTCAAACGGATCCCGAACCGCAAGGGATTCGGCACGGTGCACATGTCGGAGTTCCCGCTGGCGGCGGTACAGGTCGACACCTGGGAACGGTTGGTGTTCGTCAACCTCGACCCCGGCGCCATGCCGCTGGCCGACTACCTTGAGGCGGTCCCCGGCGACATCGCCTGGTGCGGGCTCGGCGACTTCCGTTGCTACGCAACGATGACCATCGACGTCGACGCCAACTGGAAGACCATCGCCGACGGCTACAGCGAGACCTACCATGTCCAGACCCTGCATCCCGAACTGCACCGGTGTATGGACGACGTGTACGCGCCCCAGAAGATCTGGGGCCACACCGGCAAATCCGAATCCCTCTACGGGGTTCCGAGTCCGCGCCTGGCCGGGGCGCTGAGCGACGACGAGGTGTGGGACGCCTATGTCGACACGCAGGGCGCCCTGATGGGGATCGCCGAGGGCACGCCGTTCCCCCGTGACCGGCAGTCGCCCGGCCAGACCGTGGCCGACGTGATCGCCACGCAGGTCAAGGAATTCGCGGCCGGTCGCGGCGTCGACATCGGCTGGGCCAGCACCGACCAGGTGATGTGCCTGCACCAGTACAACATCTTTCCCAACCTGACCCTGCTGGCCAGCGCCGACCACCTGACGGTGATGACCTCCCTGCCGGGCCCCGATCCCGATCGGGGCCAACTCGTGATGACGCTGATGACCCGCATGCCTGCACAGGCACCGCGGGTCACCCCGACCGATGTCCGGCTGAACGCCGAGGAGGCCCATCCCGGTCTGGTGATGAGCCAGGACATCGCCGTGCTGAACGGCCTGCAACGCGGGCTGCACCAGCCGGGGTTCACCCATCTGGTGCTGTCCGCCGAGGAGCGGAGAATCATCAACATGCACCGCAATCTCGAGCGCTACCTCGACCTGCCCGAGGCCGAACGCATCCGCGAGGCGGAAGCCGGCGGATGAGTCCCAAGGCAAAGCCGATCGATGCCGACGTCATCCTCGACGCGGCCGCGAGCCTCATCGAATCCGATGGGGTGGAGGCGTTCTCGATGCGCGGGCTCGCCGAGCGGATCGGCGTGGCCGTCACCTCGATCTACTGGCACATCGGCGGCCGTGACGCGCTCTTCGACAGCCTGGTCGACCGCCTGGTCGCCGAGATGGCCGGACTGCCCATGGAAGGCGACACTCCGGTCGATCGGATCGCCTCGCTGGCCCGCAACCAGCGCGGCCTGCTGATCCGCCGCCAGCATCTGCTGGCCATCGCCCATGAGCGGGACCGCACACCGAGGCTGTTCCTGCCGGTCCAGCAGAAACTCGCCGCCGAACTGGCCGAAGCGGGGGTCATCGGGACCCACGCCGCCCTGGTGTTACGGGCCGTGCAGGTGCACGTGACCGCCTCTGCAGTGATGCTCTTCTCGGCTGTGCGGGGCCCCGCGCACGAGGAGGAGGACCCGTCGCTGTGGACTGCCGACTGGCCCGATCAGGCACTCGTCGCAGCCCTGCAGTCCCCCACCGACTACGACGCGGTGTTCGAGTACGGCCTCGACGCGATGTTGGCGCCGCTGGCTGTGCCGGCCCGTGCCAACGGACGGCTCAGGGCAGCACGGTCTTCATCAACATGACGTTGTAGGCCGACCACAGCGACAGGTTGTAGTACAGCTCCTTGCCCGTCGACCACGGGTGCAGATACGGCGCGTAGATGCCGCCGGGGATCTGTGACGAGGGTGCGATCAGCTGCTCGGGTCCCCACGGACCCTGCGGCGCGGGCGCGGTCCGCATCACCACATCGTTGGCGCCGTTGCCGTACAACACCAGGTACTGCTTGAGATACGTGTTGTACTGGGCCGACATCTCGCTCACCGGGCCGGGGATCACCGGTGTCGCCGCCGCCGGATTGCCCGGCACCCATGCGTTGTTGTCGGCATTCCAGTACTCGTACTTGGTGAGGTCCGGGATGAACGCCGGGGACACCCTCGCGATGTACGCCGACCCGCCGCGTCCGTTCGGGGTGCCGAACGTGTACACGTACGGATCACCCGGGCCCGGCTTGAGGAAGGCGCCCATCTGGAAGTTCTCGTTGCCTCCGCCCGGTGTCCGGATGGTCCCCGGGTAGACGCCCCAGTTCTCACCGTTGTCCGGGGACATCGCGATCGCCGAGAAGTTGGTCGACCACGCTCCCGGGCTGTCCCAGTTCCGGATCGACATGAAATTCAGATACTGGTTGCGCCCGACCGCGATTCCCGCGGTCGGAATGATCCCGGTCTCCTCCGGCGCCCGGCCGATGCTGTTGATGATCTGCTTCGAAATGCCCTGGCGCCACACCGGCGAACCCGAGTACTTGTTGGCCACCACACCGTCGGGCACCGCGATGGTCCGCGACAGCGAACCGTCCTGGCTGCGGAACAGCGCGTTGTACCGCCACTGCTTACCGGGGATCCCGCAGTAGCCGTTGGTATCGCCGAACGCCATCAGCACCTGGCGGTTCACCGGATCCCCGTTGTCCCACATGATCCCGAGGTCGGTGCCGGTGATGGCGAAGCGTTTGATGGTCTGGTTGGGGCTGTCCGGGCCGGTCACCCACCCGACGATCGAGGTGCCGGGAGGCGCCCCCGGTGCCGGTTGCGCCGCCGCGGGGGCCGGCGCGGGTTCGGGTGCCGCAGGCGCCGGCTGCGCTACATTCGGGACGGGCTGGGCGCCACCGGGATTAGGTGCGGGGACCACGGCCGCCTTCTGCCTGACCTGCCCGCTGTTCGGCATCAGCGCCTTCAGGAGCGCCAACGGCAACTGGCCGAGCTTGGGCAGCGGAGCACGGTCGTTGGCCCCGGCGGGCATGTGTCCGATCGGGCGGTTGAGCGGGGCGAGCCGGGACGGCTTCGGGATCTGAAAGGCCTGATTCGGGAGGGGTTGCGCGGCCGCGGCAGCACCTTCGCAGGGTTCTGCCGATGCCGAGGGCGCCACACCGACGGCAACGACAAGTCCGATTGCGGCCGCCGCTGCCATCGTCGAAGCACCTCGAGGACGTCGCGACATGTCACACCTTCCCAAGGCAGGGACGTCGACATGACGTCACTTGGCTGATGTGACGTTAGTGATCAATGTTGCCGATGGGACCAGCGATGCACTGATAGGTACCTTCCCGTGACCGTGTCGCAACCGACCCGGCGTGTTGCGGCGCAGGCAGCCACGCGGTTGATCCGAGGACGGATGGCAACGTTCCGCTCAGCGTGATTCTCGCCGGTTGCGTCGCTGTGCGCAGTGCGGTTTCGGCTGTTCATCATGGGAAGCCACCCCAATCCTTGCCAGCGTGGTTACGGTGGGCAGTGGTGGAACTATCGAACCGAACGAGAGGGATCACCATGGCAGGAAGCTTCGATCCGAAAAAGGGCGGCAAATTCGAGCCGACCACCAAAGCCAAGCCGCCGCCACCTCCGCGGCCTGGAGGCAACAAGAAGTAATTCAGACGAAACTGCCCATGTGCGAGGGTTTCCGGCCCGCACATGGGCAGTTTCGTTTGCGGGTCAGCTGCAGACCTGGACCAACCGGAACGGCCCGGTGGCACAGATCGACGGCGGTCCGTAGCCGCCGTAACCCCAACCAGCCCCGTAGGCCGGCGGCGGTGGCGGCGGCACCCACGGGCCGGGGCCGTAACCCCACCCCGGGTGCTCCGCCCAACCCACTCCCGGTCCGGCGACCGGAGCAGGCGCGGCATTGGCCACACCCGTGCCGATACCCAGCGCGGCCAGGCCCAATGCGCCGGCCGCGACGGCGCTGATGGCGATGGACTTCAACATCTTCCACACCCCTCTGACTTGCAGAACCCAGACTGTGGATCGCCCCGTCGGTCCAGAGTCAGCGGAAGCAGATCTTTCCGGCTTCCACCAATTAGATTAGGCCTGCTTATTAAGTCAGAGCTGTGGAGAGGCTTTGTATGTGGACTCCCGTCGGAGCGCTGCCAGGCGCCGCTTGGACGCCGCC
Organism: Mycolicibacterium boenickei; assembly: GCF_010731295.1. NCBI lineage: Bacteria > Bacillati > Actinomycetota > Actinomycetes > Mycobacteriales > Mycobacteriaceae > Mycobacterium > Mycolicibacterium boenickei. Next base: position 5,619,493 of record NZ_AP022579.1, read on the forward strand.
GACTGGACGACCTGCGGCCACCAGAACCACCGGCCCATCAACGCCGCGATCGCCGGGGTCATGAACGACCTCACGATAAGGGTGTCGAACAGCAGGCCGAGCGCGATGGTGGTGCCCACCTGTGCCATCACCTTGAGATCACTGAACGCGAACGACGCCATGGTGAAGGCGAACACCAGGCCCGCCGAGGTCACCACTGAGCCGGTTCCCGCCATTGCCCTGATGATGCCGGTCTTCAGGCCGCCCGACAGTTCCTCCTTGAAGCGGGACACCAGCAGCAGGTTGTAGTCGGAGCCGACCGCCAGCAGCAGGATGACCGACATCGCCAGCACCATCCAGTGCAGTTCCAGCCCGAGCAGGTGCTGCCAGACGAGCACGGACAATCCGAATGAGGCGCCGAGGGACAACAGCACCGTGCCGACGATCACCGCCGCGGCCACCGCGCTCCGGGTGATGAGCAGCATGATGATGAAAATCAGTGATACCGCGGCGATTCCGGCGATCAGCAGATCGTAGAACGACCCGTCTTTCATGTCCTTGTAGGTGGCCGCGGTGCCGGCCAGATAGATCCTCGAGCCCTCCAGCGGCGTGCCCTTGAGCGCTTCCTTCGCCGCCAGCTTGATCGGCTCCACATGGTTGACGCCCTCCGGCGTTGCGGGATCTCCCTCGTGGCTGATGATGAACCGCACCGACTTACCGTCGGGCGAGATGAAGTTCTTCATGCCACGCTTGAAGTCCTTGTTGTCGAAGGCTTCCGGCGGAAGATAGAACGTGTCGTCATTGCGGGCCTCGTCGAAGGCCTTGCCCATCGCCGTCGAATTCTCCTGCATGGCGGCCATCTGATCCTGCTGACCGGCCTGCGTGGACCGCTGCGTCAGCATCATCGTCTTCATGGTTTTCATGGACTCGATCTGCTGGGGCATCAGCGCGACCAACTGCGGCATCAGCGTGTCGAGCCGCTCCATGTCGGGCAGGAGCTTCTGAATGTCGTCGGTCATGGTGTCGACGCCGTCAAGGGTGTCGAAAATCGACCGGATCGACCAGCACACCGGGATGTCGGCGCAGTGCGGCTCCCAGTAGAAGTAGTTGCGGATGGGGCGCAGCCAGTCGTCGAAATCCGATATGTTGTCCCGCAATTCGGCGATGTCGATCGTCATCGCCTTCATCTTGGTCACCATCGAGTGCGTGGTGTCGGCCATCTCCTGAGTCAGCCGCGCCGTCTCCTCCAGAGTGTCGATACTCTTCTGCATCTCGTCGGCCTGTACCAGCATGTCGGCCATCCGGTCCTGCTGGTACTTCCGGTTCATCGTGTTGGTCGTGCCCTGCCGGCTCAGCAGGAACGGGATACTGGTGTGCTCGATCGGTCGGCCGTTGGGGCGGGTGATCGCCTGGACCCGGGAGATGCCCGGCACCCGGACGATCCCCTTGGCGATCTTGTCGATGATCAGGAAGTCCGCCGGGTTCCGCAGGTCGTGATCGGTCTCGATCATCAGCAGTTCGGGGTTCATCCGTGCGGCGCTGAAATGCCTTTCGGCAGCGGCATATCCGACATTCGCCGCCAGATCCGGGGGCAGGTACTTGCGCGCGTCGTAATTGGTCTTGTACCCCGGCAGGGTGAGCAGACCGATGAGCGCCAGCCCCAGGGTGGCGGCCAGGATCGGCCCGGGCCACCGCACCACCGCGATGCCGACACGGCGCCAGCCCCGTGACCGGATACTACGTTTGGGCTCGAAACGTCCGAACCGGCTGCCGATCACGATGACCGCCGGGCCCATCGTCAGCGCGGCGATGACCGCGACGAACGTACCGACAGCACACGGCACACCCATGGTCTGGAAGTACGGCAGGCGCGTGAAGCTGAGACACAGCATGGCGCCGGCGATCGTCATCCCGGAACCGAGAACCACGTGCGCGGTTCCACGGAACATCGTGTAGTACGCGGCTTCCCGGTCTTCGCCGGCACCACGCGCCTCCTGATAGCGACCGATCGCGAAGATCGCATAGTCGGTGCCTGCCGCGATGACCATCAACGTCAGCAGGTTGACCGCGAACGTCGACAACCCGATCACCCCGGTGTGGGCCAGGAACGCCACGATGCCGCGGGCCGCGCCGAGCTCCATGAACACCATGACGAGCACCAGGATCATGGTGGCGATCGACCGGTAGACGATCAGCAACATCACCGCGATCACGACGAGCGTGATGGCGGTGACGCGGGCGACGCTCTTGTCGCCGGCATGGTGCTGATCCGACACCAGCGGAGCCCCGCCCGTCACGTACACCTTGATCCCGGCCGGAGGCGACGACTGGTTGATGATCTCCCGGACCGCGGCCACCGAATCGTTGGCCAGCGTTTCGCCCTGGTTGCCGCGCAGATAGACCTGAACGTAAGCGGACTTGCCGTCGTTGCTCTGTGCCCCCGAGGCGGTCAGTGGGTCGCCCCAGAAGTCGGCAACGTGCTGCACGTGGGCGGTGTCGGCTTCGAGCTGGTCGACGATGCCGTCGTAGTAATGGTGGGCGTCGTCGCCGAGGGGCTGCTCCCCTTCCAGCACCACCATGGCGTTGCTGTCGGAGTCGAACTCCTGGAAGTTGGCACCGATCTTGCGCATGGCGATCATCGCCGGCGCATCTTTGGCGCTCAGCCCGACGGTGTTCTCCTCGCCGACCTTCTCAAGCGGCGGGACCAGCACGTTGGTCAGGATGGTCAGCAGGACCCAGCCGAGCACGATGGGTACCGCCAGCGCCCGGATCGTCCGGGCTATGCGTGTATGTGGTGCCTTGGTCTGCACAACCCGCCCCTTCGATCAGGCCACTGTCGCCGGTGGGACAGGTCGCAAGCGATACACATTCGCAAACGCGCGTAATATACCTAGCCCGTCAAAGTGTCGGTGTCAATAATCACTTTGCCCGTCAACTGACAGCAATTTCACAGCTGAGACGCGGCCGTCGTCGCGCGTTGCCTCGCCCGCTCCCACGGCCAGGTCATCAGCGCCCACACGATGAGGACGATCACGACCTCGGCCAGTAGGTACACCGGCCACGGACCCAGCACGTCCAGCACGGACGCGGTGGGAGGCTTTCTGTTGAGGTAGCCGTAATTGGTACCCGCGACCACGTTGAAGGTGAAGGTGAACGCCACCCAGGCCAGGGTCGCGATGACGGCGAAGCGGTAGTCGCGCCACCGCGGCCGCATCCCTCTCCCCCACGTCAGGTAGATGGCCGCCAGCACGACGAGCACGTGCAGCGTGAAGAACGTGACGAACAGATGGTGGGGAAAGTCGGGAGCGCCGTCCTTGGCCGTACCGATATCCGGGGTGATCAACGCCTGCGAGCTCAGCACGAGGCCCCAGTAGTAGGTCAGCACGAAGGCCCAATGCCGTTGCGACCACAAGGCATACGCCGCCGCCAGCTCCGCGAGGTCACACAACTGCAGCGGTACCGAGGTGTCGATGGTGGGGTCGACCAGCTTGTAGACCAGGGCCACGAGGAATGCCGCGACCAGGAGTCCCGCGAGGACCCGGCTCAGGATGCGGGCCTGCGCCTCGGACTGCCGACGGCCGATCATCACCAGAAGCACGGCGCCCGTTGCGAACACCGCCAGCACGATCAGATGCGAGGGGCCATACGCCGAAAACTCGCGCTGCGCAGAGAACATTCGATCAACTCCCCGTCTCGTCACACGCAGGGACCTGTTTTCCATGATCGCAGACCGGGTGCGGAAACTTCGTTAACCTGCCTCAGGACGTGATCGAATCGCCCTATACTCCTGCCAACCTTGCGGTTGGCGGGAGTCGAAGATGGTCAGGCGCGCGGCAACGGCTTTGGGGCAGTATGCCCAGGGCGCAGCGTTTCGCGGGTTGCTGCTGCAACTCGCGCTGCGGGTTCTGTTGGTGGCGTTCATATTCTTCGCCTTGTTCCTGCAACCGCCCGAGACCTACCGCTGGCCCTACGCACTGGTCTGGATGGGCTACATAGCCGCGATCGCATGCTGGGGTTTCTGGGCGCTGCGCCGGTCCGATCATGCCGGGATCGAGACCCGGCGTTGGGTCGCGCTACTGATGCTGTGCGCGGATGTCGCTGTGGTGTCGATACTTTCGGTGGAATCGGGTCTCAGCTCACCGAATACCTGGACCTCCGATGTGCTCCATTACGGACTGTTTCTGATCCCCCTGATCGCAGCGGCTCAGCTCGATCCGTTCGTCAGTGCGGTGATCGCCGTCCCCACCGTCGCCGCATACGTCATCGTGCTCTGGGTGAACCAGGCCGCCAACGGCGACGAGCCGTGGGGTTCGATTCTCACCACGACGGGAGTGCTGTTCGGGCTGGCTGCGGGCTCGGTCACGCTGTCGTGGATCCAGCAGTCGAAGGAGCAGACCATCGCCCGGTTGGCCCAGGAACGCAGCCAGCTGCTCGAAGAGATCGTCACCCTCGAAAAGCGCGAAAGACAAACCCTGTCCGAAAGACTGCACGACGGAGCGCTGCAGTATGTCCTGGCTTCGCGCCGCGAGATGGAAGAGGTGCGAGAAGGATCCGCCGAATCGATGGACCGCGTCGACCTGGCGCTCGGCGAGTGCTCCCGGCTGTTGCGCGACGTGGTCCGCGAACTGCACCCCGAAGTGCTTGCGCGAGCGGGCCTCAGGGCCGCCATCACCGCACTGGCCGAGGGCATCGCGGCGCGTACCAACCTTGCCGTCCACGTGGACTGCCGGAACTGGCCCGATGATGTGCGAACCGACGCCGATCACCTGCTCTACAGTGCGGCACGGGAGTTCTCGACAAATGCGATCAAGCACGCCAAGGCCGAGAACCTGACATTCACGCTGCAGCGCTCCGACGGGCGCGCCACGCTGTGCGTCGCCGATGACGGCGTGGGGATCCAACGGGAACGCCTCGCGGTGAGCGTCGAGACCGGCCACATCGGCTTCGCGTCGATACGCGCCAAGGTATTGGCCCTCGGTGGCGTGCTCGACGTTCACGATGCGCGCGGCACCGAGATCGCGATCTCCCTACCGTCTGTGTGAGCCGGTCGACCGCTCAGACCCAGCCGATCGGTGCCGACGGCGTGGTGGGCGCAGGGGTCGACGGACCTGGCTGCCCGTAACCCGGTGTGTCGGGGCTGTATGCCGGCGAGGGACCGTGCACAGAGTTGTCTGGGTTGTAGCTCGGCGTCTGCCCATTACCCGGCAACGGTCCGTACGTCGGCACTGAGCCGGACCCCTGCAGCGGGCCGAACTCAGGCAGCTGACCGTAATCCGGCAGCGCCGGGCCATACCCTGGCACCGATTGGCCGGACCCGGTCAGCAACCTGGCGGCGATGAAGGTCGCTGCCTGGGTGGTGTACACGGGGACGTAGCCCTCGGTGTGTCCACTCCATTCGTTGCCCTGGCCCTCGTGACAGATCGGATCCATGGGGTTACAGAGGTCGATCGCCTTGGCACCGAACAGTGCGCTCTGGGCTGCTATCGATTGCTTGGTGCGGGTGGCCACGTCGCCGAAGGTGGTGATCGCCTTGACGTTGTCGGCCAACTCCGGCGGTAGCGAATCGCCCCATTTGATACCACCCACCGGGTTACCGACCACGATGTTGATCACGCTCGCACCCTGCGAATAGCCGCCGAGCACGATCTGGGTGTCGGGGCAGGACGACAGAGTGGACTTGATGTGGGAAATCGCGTCTTTGGCGCCGTCGCCGCCGTGCAGCTGCAGCTTGCTGGCCTTGTAGTTGACCCCGTAGGTCTTGAGGTTCATGCCGGGGGTCTGCTTGCGCAGCGCGTCGGCGAGGGCATCGCCGACCCGGCCCATACCCGCCGGTTCGTCGGTACCGCGCGCGAAGACGAGCTCCGCATCGGCGCAGTCGTCGGCGGCCGCCACCGGCGGTGCGGCGAGGGCGACGAGCGGGAAACCTGAGGTGAGAAGTGCAGCAGCGCCAAGCCCGACCCAGCGACCACCTGACCGCGCACTGCCCCTCCGAGGGCTGTGTTTGCGGCTGGAGAACATGCCTCAACCTAACCCCTATCCCTGACTTCCGCCGAAACATGGGGTAGTCCGCTACTCCATACACAGCTGGCCGCGCGCCAGAAGATGTGAGCATGAACAGCACCGACATCCTGAAACGAGGAACCGTTGGGTTGATGACGGCCGTCTTGATGTCCGGCTCAGGCCTGGCGAGTTTGGCGCTGGCGGGCACCGCGCAGGCCCGGCCGACCTGGTGCCCGGGGGATCCCAGGCCGGCTGCGGCGCCGTGGCCCGACTTCGACTGGTCGTCCTGCTACGAGTACAGCGGACAGGGCGGCCAGTACGGCTGGATCGACTTGGGTACCGGGATCTTCCACCCGATGCCGCTGGACATTCCGCCTACCCCGCCGCCGCCCAATCCGCCGGAGTGCATCGGCTTCTTCCCGCTTCCCGGGGCAGACCCGTCACACTGCGTGATCTAGGGACGCAACGATAAAGGCCCAGGTCTGAGATTTACTCTGACCTGGGCCTTTACTCGTGGAGCTGCCGGGAATTGAACCCGGGTCCTACGGCATGTCCTCGAGGCTTCTCCGTGCGCAGTTCGCTGTGCCTCTACTCGGATCTCTCAGTCACGCGAACAAGCCGAGATGACGATCCCAGTCGCTGTTTGATGTCCCCACGGGTCCCGCGACCGAACCCGTGGGTGGGTCCCTCTAGCTGATGCCAGGGTCCGGGCCGAGGGCGCTCCCGGTCTGACAGACACGCAGTCGCTTAGGCAGCGAGTGCGTAGTCGCGCTGATTGGAATCGGCGCTTAATTGGTTGCAACGACGCTTACGGTGGTCTCTTGCCTGCACCGGCACGCTTCCCTTGATTCGATGCGCGAAGTCGAAACCGATCAGCCCCTCGCATCCCTGCCGACTTTCGGCAGGACAATCCATGTTACGCGAACACCAACCGCGAGCGCCAAGCCATTATTCCGCGGCACTTTCGTGTCGCTCGGAGGCGCCGAGGGTGCGTGGAATGCTGGCTCGGCACGGAGTGTCGGCCAGCAGACACGCACGCTCGCGGTGCTTCAGGACATGCCCTTGGCTCGGCGACCCAACTCGCGGGTGATCTCGCGATCGGCGTCACGCTTGGCCAGGTCCTGGCGCTTGTCGTGGGCCTGCTTACCGCGGGCCAGCGCCAGTTCGACCTTCACCTTGCCGTCGGAGAAGTACATCGACAGCGGCACCAGCGTCAGGTTGCCGTCGCGGATCTTGCCGATCAGGTTGTCGATCTCCCTGCGGTGCAACAGCAGCTTGCGGTTGCGCCGCGGCGCGTGGTTGGTCCAGGTGCCATGGTGGTACTCGGCGATGTGCACGTTGCGCAGCCAGATCTCACCGTCGTCGACGGTGGCGAACGCGTCGGCCAGTGAGGCCTGGCCTTCGCGCAGGCTCTTGACCTCGGTGCCCATCAGCGCGATACCCGCCTCATAGGTATCGAGAATCATGTAGTTGTGCCGCGCCTTGCGATTGCTGGCCACAATCTGCTTATTGCCGGCGGGGCTGGACTTCTTGGTCGCCACTAGTTCACGACTACCTTCGTATGTAGAGCCGCAGCGTCACATACGCGGTTATGCCGGACATCGCCAGGCCGAGGAACAGCATCCACGGTGCGCTGAAGTAGAGCACGTCAGCGTAGTCGACCCGGGCAATCAAATTCGACTGATAAAACTGGTCGAGCGCCTTCTCCAGGAACACGGCCCGGACCACGATCAGCCCGACGATGGCGATCACCACACCGATCAGCGCCGCGATCATCGCCTCGACGAGGAACGGCAACTGGGTGTACCAACGGGTCGCACCGACCAGGCGCATGATGCCGATCTCGGTGCGCCGCGTGTACGCGGCCACCTGAACCATGTTGGCGATCAGCAACACCGCGCCGATCGCCTGCACCAGCGCCACCGCGAACGCGACGCTGCTGAGCCCGTCGAGCACCGCGAACAAGCGGTCGATCAGGTCCTTCTGGTTGAGCACGTTGAGCACGCCGGGCTGGCCCTGCATGGCCTTGTCGAACGCCTCGTGCTGCTCGGGGTCGTTGAGCTTGACGATGAACGACGCCGGGAACGCGTCCTTGCCCGCGACATCCTTGTACTGCGGGAACTTCTTGATCGCGTCGTCGTAGGCCTGCTCGCGATTGAGGAAGCTCAGCGAACGCACGTCGTCGCGGTCGTCGATCATCCGGTACAGCGTTTTGCACGCTTCTTCGTCGCAGTTGGGGTCGTTGGCCGAGATGTCGTCGGTGAGGAACACCTGGCTCTCGACGCGGTCCAGATAGATGTCGCGGGACTGGTCGGCCAGTCGCACCACCAGCAGACCGCCACCGAACAACCCGATCGAGATTGCGGTGGTCAGGATCATCGCCACCGTCATCGTGACGTTGCGACGAAGCCCGGTCAGAACTTCATTGACAAGAAAGCCGAAGCGCACTTAGCGATCCATTCCGTAGACGCCGCGCTGCTCATCACGGATCAGCCGGCCGAGTTCGAGTTCGACGACCCGCTGACGCATGGAGTCGACGATGTGATGGTCGTGGGTGGCCATCAGCACCGTGGTGCCGGTGCGGTTGATCCGTTCCAGCAGATCCATGATGTCCTTGCTGGTCTCCGGATCCAAGTTTCCGGTGGGCTCGTCGGCGATCAGGACCAGCGGGCGGTTGACGAAGGCCCGCGCGATGGCGACGCGCTGCTGCTCACCACCGGACAGTTCGCTCGGCAAGCGGTTGGCCTTGCCGGACAGGCCGACCATCTCCAGCACGTCCGGGACCACGCGGTTGATCACCTCGCCGCGCTTGCCGATCACCTCGAGCGCGAATGCCACGTTCTCGAACACGGTCTTCTGCTGAAGCAGGCGGAAGTCCTGGAACACGCAGCCGATGACCTGTCGCAGGCTCGGGACGTGCCGGCCGGCCAGCTTGTTGACGTGAAACTTGGAGACCCGGATGTCGCCGGAGGTGGGCGTCTCGGCCGCCAGCAGCAGCCGCATGAACGTCGACTTGCCCGAACCCGACGGGCCGATCAGGAAGACGAACTCACCCTTGTCGATTTTCAACGAGACGTCGTCGAGCGCTGGGCGCGCCGAAGACTTGTAGTGCTTCGTCACGTGGTCGAGGGTGATCATCACGGCACGCCAGTGTAGCGGGGCGACAGCATCCGGCTGGTCAGGCTATCGCGGCAATGTCGGTGCCACCGACTCCTGACCCGGTTGCGGCTGCTCGACGGCGGGGCTCGGGGCCGGCCCCGGGAACACCGGCAACGTGAAAGGCGGGAGCAGTCCCGGACCGTCCGGATCGATCACCGTCGTCCGCGGAGCCCCCGGCGGCGGCGTGGTCGTCGGGCTCGTCGGCGCACCCGGCGTGGTGGTCTCGGTGGTCTCCGGAGTCTCGGTCGGCGTCGTGGTCGTCGGGACCGTGGTTTCGGTGGTCTCCGGAGTCTCCGTCGGCGTCGTCGTGCGGGGAGCTTGCAGCTTCGTGCGCGGCACCCAGGTGTACTCGGGATCGGGCACGAAGCCGGGCGGCACCACCTGACTGTCGGGTGACTGCGGCGTCGCCTGTTTGGGCGCGTACTCCTGCTGCACCCACGACAGCGCGATGAACACGATGATCAGCACGACGGTCGACGTGCGAAGCCGACCGACACGGCTGTGCCACAGCCTTTCGACCGTCTCGGTCACCCGGGTGAAGTCGAGTTTCACTTCTTCGGCTCCTGAGCCGGGGCCGGGGGTGCCGCGACCGTCTCTGCGACCGCAGCGGGGTGAATGACGTCGCCTGCCGCGGCGATCGACGCGTCGGACGACGTCACCACGCCGGCCCGGCGCAGCGCCCGCACCACCCGCACACGCAGCCGTCGGCCCACGTCGAACTGTTTGCCCGGCAGCGTGCGCGCGACCATCCGGAGGTTCACGGTGTCCAGTCCGATGCTCTCGACACCCATCAGCTGCGGCTTGTCGAGCAGCAGCTTGGACAGCTCGCCGTCCTCGGCCGCCTTCTCTGCGACGTCGTTGAGCACGTCGTTGACCACGTTGAGGTCGGCGCTGACCGGGACGGGGATGTCGACGACGGCCCGCGCCCAGTCCTTGGACAGGTTCAGCGCCTTGACGATCTGCCCGTTGGGCACGGTGTACATCTCACCTTCGGATGACCGCAGCTTGGTGACCCGCAGCGTGACGTCCTCGACGGTGCCCTCGGCCTCGTTGGCGGCGGCGATCGTCAGCCGCACCAGGTCACCGAAGCCGTACTGCTTCTCGGTGATGATGAAGAAGCCGGCGAGCAGGTCCTGCACGATGCGCTGCGCACCGAAACCCAGCGCGGCACCGAGCACTGCGGCCGGGGCGACCAGGGAGGCGACCGGCACCTGGAGGGCATCGGTGACCTCGACGAGCACGATGATGAACAGGACCGCCACCGACACCCACGAGATCACCGAGGCGACGGCCTGCCGGTGCTTGGCACTCTCCGAGCGGACCAGCGCATCGCTTTCCTGATACTCGGCGTCGATCCGCCGCACGACGCGCTGTGCAGCCCAGTTGATGAACCGGGCCGCGAGCAGGCCGCCGATGAGCAGCAGGGCGATCCGAAGACCCGTGGTCAGGATCCAGACGCCGATCTCGCCGTGCCAGAACGAGTGCCAGCGGTCGGCGAGTTGAAGGGCGAGCACCGTATTAGTCGTCGTCATCTTTTCTGTTGCGCCATCTGATCCCCGCTTCCAGGAATCCGTCGATGTCCCCGTCCAGCACCGTGGCCGGGTTGCCGACCTCGTACTCGGTGCGCAGGTCCTTGACCATCTGATAGGGATGCAGCACGTAGGACCGCATCTGGTTGCCCCACGAGCTGCCTCCGTCTCCCTTGAGCGCATCCATCTCGGCGCGCTCCTCCAGACGCTTGCGTTCCAGGAGCCGGGCCTGCAGCACCCGCATCGCCGCGACCTTGTTCTGCAGCTGCGACTTCTCGTTCTGACAGGTCACCACGATCCCGGTGGGGATGTGGGTGAGCCGGACCGCGGAGTCGGTGGTGTTCACCGACTGCCCGCCCGGACCGCTGGAGCGGTACACGTCGACGCGCAGATCCCCTTCCGGGATCTCGATGTGGTCGGTGGTTTCCACCACGGGCAGCACCTCGACATCGGCGAACGACGTCTGACGGCGGCTCTGGTTGTCGAAGGGGCTGATGCGCACCAGCCGATGCGTGCCCTGCTCGACCGAGAGGGTGCCGTAGGCGAACGGGGCGTGCACCGCGAACGTCGCGCTCTTGATCCCGGCTTCCTCGGCGTAGGACGTGTCGAACACCTCGACCGGGTAGTCATGCTTCTCGGCCCACCGGATGTACATCCGCATCAGCATCTCGGCCCAGTCCGCGGCGTCGACGCCACCGGCGCCGGAGCGGATCGTCACGACGGCCTCGCGCTCGTCGTACTCACCCGAGAGCAGGGTGCGGACCTCGAGGGTCTCGATCTCCTCGCGAAGCTTGACGAGTTCGGCATCGGCCTCGGCGAGTTCGTCTTCCCCGCCTTCTTCGGCCGCGAGTTCGAACAGCACCGGCAGGTCATCGACACGCTGACGCAGCTCCTGCACCCGGCGCAGTTCACTCTGCGCGTGCGAGAGCTCACTGGTGACCTTCTGGGCCCGTGACTGGTCGTCCCAGAGGTTCGGATCGGAGGCCTGCTGCTCGAGCATGTCGATCCGCTGGCGCAGGCCATCGATGTCGAGCACCCGCTCCACGGTCGTCAGGGTGGTGTCGAGTGCGGCTACGGCGGCTTGGCGGTCTGGATCCACGAATGTTCAGGGTACCCGGCGGCATTTCGGCGGCAGTTCTCTCCGACTCGCGGCAGCACCGACGATCTGTGTTTAAAGTCGGTTGGTACCCGGCCCGACAGCCTCGGTACGGGTCTGTGACGACTTTTCCGGCTCGTAAGAAGGCAGGGTATGCGCCCATATCACGTAGCGATCGTCGGCTCCGGCCCCTCGGGATTCTTTGCTGCCGCATCGCTGCTGAAGTTCGCCGATTCGCCCGACTCCGATCGCGACGTGCGAGTCGACATGCTCGAGATGCTGCCGACCCCGTGGGGGCTGGTGCGTTCGGGAGTGGCGCCCGACCATCCGAAGATCAAGTCGATCAGCGCGCAGTTCGACAAGACCGCGGCCGACGCCCGGTTCCGGTTCTTCGGCAACATCAAGGTCGGCGAGCACATCACGCCGGCAGAGTTGGCGGACCGCTACGACGCGGTGGTCTACGCCATCGGGGCGCAATCGGACCGGGCGCTGCACATCCCCGGCGAAGACCTGCCTGGCAGCGTGGCAGCCGTCGATTTCGTCGGCTGGTACAACGCCCACCCCCATTTCGACGGCATGGCACCGAATCTGGCGGGTGGACGTGCGGTGGTGGTCGGCAACGGCAACGTCGCACTGGACGTGGCCCGCATCCTGGTCAGCGACCCGCAAGCCCTGGCCAACACCGACATCGCCGACCACGCGCTGGCCTCGCTGGACACCCGCGGGGTGGAAGAGGTGGTGGTGATCGGACGCCGCGGGCCACTGCAGGCGACGTTCACCACCCTGGAATTGCGCGAGCTCGGCGATCTGGAGGGGTTGGGCGACGTCGACGTCATCCTCGACCCGGCCGATTTCGACGGCATCACCGACGAGGATCTGGAGGCGGCGAGCAAGACCGTCAAACAGAACATCAAGGTGCTGCGCAAGTATGTCGCCGAGCAACCGCGAGAAGCCAAGCGGCGCATCGTGTTCCGCTTCTGCACCTCCCCCGTCGAATTGCGCGGCGAGGATCACGTCGAGTCGATCGTGCTGGGCCGCAACGAACTTGTCCGCGACGCCGACGGGCGCATGGTGGCCAAGGACACCGGCGACCGCGAGGAGCTGCCCGCCCAGCTGGTGGTCCGGGCGGTCGGCTACCGGGGCGTGCCGACACCGGGACTGCCGTTCGACGAACGCTCCGGGACGATCCCCCACACCGACGGACGTATCGACGGCAGTCGCAACGAATACGTGGTGGGCTGGATCAAGCGTGGACCGTCCGGCGTGATCGGCAGCAACAAGAAGGACTCACAGGACACCGTCGACACCCTGCTCGAAGATCTGCGGGCCGGCGGAGTCGACGAGCGCGGCGCCGAGTACGACATCGAGCTCGCCGAATGGCTGCTGCAGCACCAGCCGAAGCTCGTCACCGGCGAGCACTGGCAGCTGATCGACGCGCACGAGCGCGCCGCCGGGGAAACCGTCGGCCGCCCACGCGTGAAGTTGGCGAGCGTGGCCGAATTGCTCCGGATCGCGCACGCCTGATCAGGCCGGCGGCGGACCGTCCGGCGCGAACGCCCATTTGTCCGGGTTGCCCGGCGAGTAGACGACCGGGAACAGCGCACCCATGGCCGGCCACTCGTTCACGTCGACCGCCATGCGCTGGTAGACGACGTGCTCGTTGACCGTCGGCCCGGTGATGACGCCGGTGATGGTGACGTACTGCTCCCCCGTCGCGTCCGGGCGCGGGCTCACCCCGGTCACCAGCAACGTGCCGTGCGCCAGTTCACCGCGAATTCCCCGGCGCTGCATGATCCGTGGCGCCAGCAGCAGCACGAGCGCCCCGACCAGCAGGAGGAGTATTCCGAATTCCCACACCAGGCCATGGTAGGACTTCAGCCATGAGCACCATCGCAGATGACATGGCACTGGCCCTCCAACTGGCCGACCAGGCCGACACCCTGACCATGGATCGCTTCGGCGCCCTGGATCTGCACATCGAGACCAAACCCGACCTGACCCCGGTCACCGATGCCGACCGCGGCGCCGAGGAAGCACTGCGGGCCTCGCTGGCCGCGGCCCGCCCGGGCGACACGGTGTTCGGCGAAGAATTCGGTGGCACAACGACTTTGACCGGCCGCCAGTGGGTGATCGATCCGATCGACGGAACCAAGAACTTCGTCCGCGGCGTGCCGGTGTGGTGCACGCTGATCGCGCTGCTCGAAGACGGCGTCCCGACCGTCGGCGTGGTGAGTGCACCGGCGCTCGCGCGGCGCTGGTGGGCCGGGCTGGGCCAGGGCGCGTTCGGCTCGTTCGCCGGGGCCACCCGCACGCTGTCGGTGTCGGGGGTTACCGATCTCGCGGCGGCGAGCCTGTCGTACTCGGACCTGACGACCGGATGGGAACACCGTCGCGACCGTTTCGTCGAACTCACCGACGCGGTGTGGCGGGTGCGCGCCTACGGCGATTTCTGGTCGTACTGCATGGTCGCCGAAGGCGCGGTCGACATCGCCTGCGAGCCCGAGGTGAAGCTCTGGGACATCGCGCCGCTGGACATCCTCATCCGCGAGGCCGGCGGCACGTTCACCAGCATCGACGGGGCCGCCGGTCCGCACGGCGGCAGCGCGCTGGCCACCAACGGGCCGCTGCACGCCGCCGTGCTGGACCGGCTTGCGAGCAACTGAGCTCACGGCTGGATGACAAACCGGCCCCGTACTCCGCCCTTGGCGACCGCCCGGTGGGCCTCGGCCACCTGATCGAGCGGCAGCACCGCATGCACCCGGGCCGGTATCTGGCCCGCCGCCGCACGCTCGAGGAGTCCGGCAAGCCTGGCGCCGTCGGGGTGGGCCACCACGGCCGTGACGGCGATGCCGCGTTCAGCGGGCAGCTGAGCACTCGGCTGCACGCCGACGAACTGCCCACCGTCGCGGACGAGCGCGAGCGCCGCCTGCTGCATCGCGCCGGCATCGGCGACCGCGTCCCACCCCGGTTCGGCGTCGGCGGTGAACTCCGCCCCGAGACCGCGGACGAAGTCCTCGTCATGCTCGCGGGCCAGACCGGTCACCTTCCAGCCGCGCTCCTGGGCGAGCACGATGAGGTAACCCCCGACCGCACCGGCCGCGCCGGTGACCAGCAGGCGGGCACCACCGGCAGGTGGGTCGCCGAGCAGATCGAGGATCTGTGCCGCGGTTAATCCGTTGAGCGGCACCGTCGCTGCGGTGCTCAAGTCCAGCCCGTCGGGTACCACGGCAACGTCGGCGACAGCTACCACCAGGCGCTCGGCGTACGTGCCGTAGTCCCGGTCGAAACCGGCGACCACCCCGGCGACCCGCGTGCCCACGGCCAGATCCACATCAGGACCCGCCGACTCGACCGTGCCCGCGAACTCCCAGCCGAGCCCGGTCCAGTTCGGCTGGTTCACCAGCCCGAGATCGTGGAATACACCGGCGGCCACACCGAGGTCGACAGGGTTGACCGTCGCTGCGGCGACCTTCACCCGGACCTGGCCCGGTCCCGGTTCGACAAGTGGAACATCGACGATCTCGATCGAATCCGGGCCGCCCGGAGTACGGACGACCGCGGCGCGAAACGTGGCGACAGACATGAAAATTCACTCCTCTGGAACCTTGTGGCGAACTGCTTTCCTACTCCACGATGGAGGGGTAGCTCTCCAATGGGAAGTACGCACTTCGAAGTGCGTAACTCACCTCGGAGCGAAAGGAGCGGACGTGCCGACGACAACCGCGGCCCAGCAGCGGGCACGAGCAAAGCTGGAGTACGACGCCTTTCTGGCGAACTGCCCCAGCCGTCAACTACTCGACCGGATCAGCGACAAGTGGGTTGCGCTGATCCTGGCGGCCCTCGGTGGCGACGGTCCGCGCCCCGGGGCCTGCGACACCGGTGAACCCCGGCCGATGCGCTATTCCGAGCTCTCCCGCCGCCTCGCCGGAGTGAGCCAGAAGATGCTGACCCAGACCTTGCGCTCCCTCGAACGCGACGGGTTGCTCACCCGGACGGTAACGCCGAGCGTGCCGGTCACGGTCACCTACGAGCTCACCGAACTGGGCTTTTCCCTGCACCACCTGATGACCGGGATCAAATCGTGGGCCGAGGCGCACATGGACGAGGTACGCCTGAACCGCGAGCGGTACGACCAGGTTTCGGCAGTAGAACGCTGATCCCAGTCGATGTGAAGTTGGTAACAGATGCCGTACCTTACTCCGGAGTAAGATACGGTCAGATGCGTCGCCACGACCAACAGAGGCAGCTGACATGACCAACACCCTGCCGTCCAAGAACGGCACCCCCTCCCGTCCCTCCAGCTCCGGCAAGCAAAGCGCCGTCGGGCTGCACAAGCACAAGCGGACAGCGACCGACATCGGGTTGGCGCTGATCACGCCCATCGTCGGCCAGGAGTTCCTGGACCGTTACGGCCTGCGCGACCCGCTCAACCGCGGCCTGAAATACGGTGTGAAGCAGGTGTTTTCGACCGCGGGCGCGGCCACCCGGCAGTTCCAGCGGATCCAGAGCCTGGGCAAGGCACCGACGCGGCTGAAGGCCAGCGGAGCCGACTACTTCGACCTGACGCCCGACCAAGACCAGCAGATGATCGTCGAGACGGTCCAGGAATTCGCGGCCGAGATCCTGCGACCCGCCGCGCACGACGCCGACGAGGCCGCCACCTACCCGGCGGATCTGATCGCCAAGGCAGCTGAGCTGGGCATCACCGCCGTGAACGTGCCCGAGGACTTCGAGGGCATCGCCGAGCACCGCAGCACCGTGACCAATGCCCTGGTCGCCGAGGCACTGGCCTACGGCGACATGGGCCTGGCCCTGCCGATCCTGGCGCCCGGTGGCGTCGCCGCGGCGCTCACCCACTGGGGCAGCGCCGGCCAGCAGGCCACCTACCTCAAGGAATTCGCCGGCGAGAACGTGCCGCAAGCCTGCGTGGCCATCGCAGAGCCGCACGCACTGTTCGACCCCACCGCACTCAAGACCACCGCGGTGCGCACCCCCAGCGGCTACCGGCTGTCCGGGGTCAAGTCATTGGTCCCGGCTGCCGCTGATGCCGAATTGTTCATCGTGGCAGCACAATTGAACGGCAAGCCGGCGCTGTTCATCGTCGAGGCCTCGTCACCGGGGCTCACGGTCAAGGCCGATCCGAGCATGGGCATCCGCGCGGCCGCCCTCGGCCAGGTCGAGCTCGACAACGTGGCCGTGCCGCTTGCCAACCTGTTGGGCGAGGACGGCGCCACCGACCAGGATTACAGCGAGGCGATCGCGTTGTCCCGGCTGGGCTGGGCCGCCCTCGCCGTCGGCACCTCGCACGCGGTGCTCGACTACGTCATCCCCTACATCAAGGAACGCCAGGCATTCGGCGAGCCGATCGCCCACCGCCAGTCGGTCGCCTTCATGGCCGCCAACATCGCCATCGAGCTCGACGGCCTGCGCCTGATCACCTGGCGTGGCGCGGCCCGCGCCGAGCAGGGCCTGCCGTTCGCCCGCGAGGCGGCACTGGCACGCAAGCTCGGCACCGACAAGGGCATGCAGATCGGCCTGGACGGCGTGCAGCTGCTGGGCGGTCACGGTTACACCAAGGAACACCCGGTCGAGCGCTGGTACCGCGATCTGCGGGCCATCGGCGTCGCCGAGGGTGTTGTCGTCATCTAGCCCGGCGCCATCCTTTACCTGAGCTGAAAGACTAATCATGGCAATCAATCTAGAAATGCCCCGCAAGCTGCAGGCGGTCATCGAGAAGGGCCATCAGGGCGCCGCCGAGATGCTTCGCCCGATCTCGCGCAAGTACGACCTCGCCGAGCACGCCTACCCGGTCGAGCTGGACACCCTGGCCACCCTGTTCGAAGGCATCTCGAGCGCCAAGACCATCTCGTTCGCGGGCGCCGAGGCGTTCCGTGACGACGCCAACACCAAGGGCGAGAAGGTCACCGTCAACGGTGCCAACATGTCCGCGCTGCTCAACGCGCTGGAGATCAGCTGGGGCGATGTCGCCCTGCTGCTCTCGGTGCCGCGTCAGGGCCTGGGTAACGCCGCCATCTCCTCGGTGGCCACACCCGAGCAGCTCGAGCGCCTCGGCAAGGACGTGTGGGCCGCGATGGCCATCACCGAGCCGGGCTTCGGCTCCGACTCGGCGGCCGTCACCACCACCGCGGCGCTCGACGGCGACGAGTACGTGATCAACGGCGAGAAGATCTTCGTCACCGCGGGTTCGCGGGCCACCCACATCGTGGTGTGGGCGACGCTCGACAAGTCGTTGGGCCGGGCGGCGATCAAGTCGTTCATCGTGCCGCGCGAGCATCCCGGCGTCACCGTCGAGCGGCTCGAGCACAAGCTCGGCATCAAGGCGTCCGACACCGCGGTGATCCGCTTCGAGAACGCCCGCATCCCCAAGGACAACCTGCTGGGTGATCCAGAGATCCACGTGGAGAAGGGTTTTGCCGGGGTCATGGAGACCTTCGACAACACCCGCCCGATCGTGGCGGCCATGGCGGTCGGCATCGCCCGTGCCGCCCTGGAGGACCTGCGCGCAATCCTCACCGAGGCCGGCATCGAGATCTCCTACGACAAGCCGGCTCACGCGCAGAGCGCCCCGGCCGCGGAGTTCCTGCGGATGGAGGCCGACTGGGAGGCCGGGTACCTGTTGACCGTCCGCTCCGCCTGGCAGGCCGACAACAGCATCCCCAACTCCAAGGAAGCCTCGATGGGTAAGGCCAAGGCCGCCCGGGTAGCCAGCGACATCACCCTCAAGGCCGTCGAAATGGCCGGAACCGTCGGCTATTCCGAGCAGACCCTGCTGGAGAAGTGGGCCCGCGACTCCAAGATCCTCGACATCTTCGAGGGCACGCAGCAGATCCAGCAGCTGGTGGTCGCCCGCCGCCTGCTCGGCCTGTCCTCCGCCGAATTGAAGTGAAGTAGTTCGTTCGGCGACAAGACGCAAAACTGCCTCTTTCCACTGGGAAAGGGGCAGTTTTGCGTCTGCCGGGCCAATAGGGTGACGCCATGGACACATTCCAAGCGCTCGTCGCCCGGCAGGACGGGGACCGCATCGTCGCGGCGGTCGAGACACTGCAGGCATCCGAACTGCCGCCCGGTGAGGTCACCATCCGGGTCCTGTACAGCAGCGTCAACTTCAAGGACGCACTGGCACTGACCCCCAAAGGCGGTGTGGTGCGCGAGTATCCGATCGTCCCGGGCATCGACCTGACCGGTGAGGTGGTCAGCTCAGAGTCCGCCGACTTCGTGCCCGGCGATCTCGTGCTGGCCCACGGCTATCAGATCGGCACCGGCCATCACGGCGGCTACGCCGAATACGTGCGGCTGCCCGCCGACCAGGTCGTCGCCCTGGGCGCGCTGAGCCCGCGAGAGGGCGCGGCGATCGGCACCGCGGGCTTCACCGCGGCGATGAGCGTTCTCGCGCTTGTCGGCCGGGGTATCAGGCCGCCGCACGGGCCGATCGTGGTGACGGGGGCGACCGGCGGCGTGGGTTCGGTCAGCGTGGACCTGCTGGCCGCCGCCGGCTACCACGTCGTGGCGTCGACCGGAAAGGCCGATCAAGCCGATCACCTTCGTTCCCTGGGCGCATCGGAGGTGATCGGCCGGCTCCCTGCCGATCCCGACGCGAAGCCTCGGCCGCTGGGCAAGACACGGTGGGCGGCAGCGGTGGACTGCGTGGGCGGCGCCACCCTGGCCGAGGTGTTGAGCACCCTCGAATACGGCGGCGCGGTCGCGGCGAGCGGGCTCACCGGCGGCGCGGCGCTCAACACCACGGTGATGCCGTTCATCCTGCGTGGCGTGGCCCTGCTGGGCATCGATTCGGTGCAGCTGCCCATCGAGCCGCGACGCGAGCTGTGGGCGCAGCTGGGCGGAGCGCTCAAACCACGCCACCTCGATGAGCTCACCCACGAGGTCGACGTCAAGGATGTCGTCGCGGTGCTCGACGAGGTCCGGGCAGGGCGGTACTCCGGACGCGCGGTGGTGAAGGTGGCCGGCGGCTTCTGACGCGGGGATTACCCGCACATAGCGAAATCGCCCAGAACACAAGGTGTTCTGGGCGATTTCGTTATCGCGTGGGGTTCGGCTCAGCCGAGCACCCGCTGCAGGTCCGGAACCATGGCCTGCAGCTCCCGGGCCCAGTAGGCCCAGTTGTGCGTGCCGTTGTCCGGGAAGTTGAACACACCGTTGGTGCCACCTGCGGCGATGTAGTTGTCCTGGAAGGTGCGGTTGGTCTTGATGGTCAGGCCTTCGAGGAAGGTGGCAGGCAGGTCGCCGCCGCCGAGCTCGTTGGGCTGGCCGTTACCGCAGTAGATCCAGAGGCGGGTGTTGTTCGCGACAAGCGTCGGGATCTGCAGCATCGGATCGTTGCGCTTCCAGGCGCTGTTCGGGTCTTCCGTCGGACCCCACATGTCGTTGGCCTTGAAGCCACCGGCGTCACCCATGGAGATGTTGATCAGGAACGGCCACCAGCCCTCGGAGGGGTTGAGGAAGCCCGACATCGAACCGGCGTAGATGAACCGGTCGGGGTGGTAGGTCGCCAGGATCAGCGAGGCGGAACCGGCCATCGACAGACCGATGGCGGCGTTGCCGTTGGCTGCGACGTCGCGGTTGGCGGCCAGCCAGGCCGGCAGCTCGCTGGTCAGGAAGGTCTCCCACTTGTAGGTGACGCAACCGGCCTTACCGCACGCCGGCGAGTACCAGTCGGTGTAGAAGCTGGACTGGCCACCGACGGGCATGACCACCGACAGACCGCTGTTGAGGAACATCTCGAACGCGTTGGTGTTGATGTCCCAGCCGTTGAAGTCGTCCTGAGCGCGCAGGCCGTCGAGCAGGTACACCGCGTGCGAACCCGGCCCACCGCTCTGGAACTGAATCTTGATGTCGCGGCCCATCGACGGCGACGGGACCATCAGGTACTCCACCGGCAGGCCCGGCCGGGAGAACGCCCCAGCGGTTGCCGATCCGCCGGTAACGCCGATCAAGCCAGGCAGCATCAGCGCTGCCACAGCCGCCACCGTCATGCGGCGTGCCCAATGGCCACGAATCTTGTCAATGAAGGTCATACTGCGAATCCATCCGTCTTCCGGTCAATTACGCCAATTTGCGCGATCAGCGATCAGCATCGCCAAGCGACACCGCGGCGACCGAGGTCGCTGCACTGTCACGCCCGCTCGTCTGAGCCGGTGCCTCTGATGAGCGGACCGAAGAATTCAGTTGTTGCGCCATGAGTAAAGCACGCGCCCACGACGGGGGAAAACCCGCCGCGCGTCGCCGAACTGCAAATCTACGGATTCAAAAAAGTGAATTCGGCTTTATCTCCCGCCCGCCGACAAGCGATCTACCTGCGAAAACGCCTCGACGGGCCAGACCGCGCCCGCGGCGCCCCATGAACACCGATGCCTATCTGTTCACATCCGGTGTCCGGAGGGTTATCCGATCGTCGCCAACCAGTTTTCGAAATGCCTGTCCGGCGCCCTCGGGCGGGCCGCAAACGCAGACCATACTAAAAAGTATGGTAACTTCCCGGACATGACCTCGCCCCTGACCACCGACTGCTGCATCACCGACGAATTCGTCGCGCGACTGGCCGAGCGGGCCGCCGAAGCCGAGGAGTTGCGCAGGCTTCCCGACGCGACGGTGACCGACCTCGTCGACTCCGGTTTCACCGAACTCCTGGTGCCCGCGCGGTACGGCGGCCGGCAGGCGGATTTCCCGCAGATCCTGGATCCCGTGCGCCGGATGGCCCACGGCTGCACGTCGAGCGCCTGGACCATCGGCTTCCTGGCCCTGCACAACTGGATGCTGTCGCTGTTCGGCGAGCAGGCCCAGGAGGAGGCGTTCGCGCGCAGACCGTTCCTGGCTCCGGCCCCGCTCGCGCCGACCGGACGCGGACTGCCGGTCGACGGCGGCATCCGCCTGACCGGCAGGTGGTCGTGGGCCACCGGCGTCATGCACGGGAACTGGATCATCGTCGCCGCGTTGTGCGGCGCCGACGATGCGCTCTACCCGGCACTGGCGCTGCTACCCATCGGCGATGTGGCCGTGGCCGACGTGTGGCACACCGACGGCATGCGGGCCACCGGCTCCAACGACGCCATCGCCACCGACGTGTTCGTGCCGGAGCACCGGCTGGTGAAGGTGATCGACATCTATTCCGGCACGGCTCCCGGTGCCGGATTGCATGACAGTTCCGCCTATCGGTGGCCGATGGTGCCCGCCTTGGCGCTGCTGGCGGCGATGCCCGCCCTGGGCAGCGCGGAGAGGGTCACCGAGATCTACGCGCAGCGCCTCGGCGAGCGGGTGCTGCCCTATGAAGGAGTCGTACAGAAGGACAAGCCGATCGCCCAGGCGCATCTGGCCGGCGCCCAGGTGCGGGTGCGCGGGTTGCGCGCCCTGCTGGCCGACACCGTGGGCGAGATCGAGGCCATCGCGGCGGCCGGCGACTCGGTGGCCAAACCGGTACGGGCGCAGGCCCGGCTGGCGGCCGCGCACATCGTCAGCGAGTCCAAGGCCGTGATCGCCGACCTGCTGGGCGCGGGCGGGGCGAGCATCCACTTCCTGTCCAGTCCGCTGCAGCGGTTCAAACGCGACGTCGACGTCCTGTCCGGTCACGTGGTGTTCGACTACGACACCAGCCGCGAGTTGGCCGGTGCACTGGCGCTCGGGATGAAGATCCCCCGGACATCGATGATCTGACGGAGCCGATCTGATGAAGACTCTGTGGATCGAGGCCAGCCCCAAAGGGGACGACGCGCTGTCCTCGCAATTGGCGCAGGCCTATCTGGAAGCCGCCGACGGGGTCGGCGAAGTGGAACGGTTCTCGGTGTGGGACGACGACGTGCTGCGGTTCGGCCGGGATGCGGCGATCGCGAAGTTCGCGCAGCTGTTCGGCGAATCGATCACCGAGGATCAGCAGGCGGTGTGGCAGGTACTCGGAGAGATCGAGCGGGTACGCGGCTTCGACCGGCTGGTGGTGTCCTCCCCCATGTGGAATTGGCATGTGCCGCATGCGCTCAAGGCGTGGATCGACATCATCGTCCAACCGGTGGCCAGCTTCACCCTCAATGAGCGCGGTGAGCACGTGGGCACACTCGGCGAGGGAAAACCGTTGCAGCTCATCCTGACCCGCAGCAGCGCGTACGACGGGCGCCACCCGGAGCTGCAGGATTTCCAGAAGCCGTATCTGGAGTATGTGTTCGGGATGCTGGGCTACCGCGTCGACACTCTGGTGGTGGAGCCCACCACCAGATGGACACCGGCCGAGCGGGAACAGATGCGTGCCGAGGCCATCGAGCGGGCGCGCGCGGCAGGCCGCTGACCGGGAGGCAGGTTCACTCAGACTGCTTGAACATCTCCTTGACATAGGTCACGCCTTGGCCCCACGCACCCAGGTGCTGCCTGATGATCTCGTTGATCGGGCCATAGGTCTCGTCGCGGGCCCAGTCACGCTGGAACTCGGAGAGTAGTTGTGCCACCGACACCGGCGTGACACCTGCCTGGATCATGCGCTGGACAGCGGCGTCGTGAGCCGCCTGAGACGAACCGGCCGATGCGTCGACCACCGCGTAGACGTCGACGCCCTGTTCGTTGGCCGACAACGCAGGCAGCGCCACGCACACCTCGGTCCAGAGACCAGCGATGATCAGTTTCTTGCGGCCGGTGGCCGCGACCGCGTCCCGGATGCGACCGTCCTGCCAGGCGTTGATGAACGTGCGATCGATGATCCCGTGCCCTGGAAACACCTCGCGTAGCTCGGGAATCAGGTGCCCGCCAAAGGTTTCGGCGGCGATCGAGGTCAGGATGGTCGGGATCTCGAACAGCCGGGCCAGCTTCGCCAACGTTGTCACGCTGTTCACCAGGCTCTGCGGATCCGTTGCACTACGGGCGCCGAAGAGCATCTGCGGCTGATGGTCGATCAGCAGAAGTACCACGTCTTCCTTGGCGATGACAGACGTGATCTCGCTGTCCTTGAGGTCGGCACTGGCCATGTGGTGTGTCTCCTGTGTTGTCGGGATTGTCAGGAATGATCTTCTCGGGCAGCAGAACTCAGCGCATTTGTCCGTCGTGGATCTCGACCACGTATGCACCGGGGAACTGCACGATCGCGCTGTGCCCGTCAGGCGCGGCGTACGGGCCCCACAACACCGTGGCGCCGCTCGCCTTGGCCTTGTGCAACGTGTCGGCGACGCTCGGAACGGCGATACCCGCCGACTCCCGGCCGAACGGATACGGCAGCTGACCGTCGGTTCCGATGACGACCGTGTTCCCGTAGTCCGACGTGGTGACGACCCGGTGGTAGGTCTTGCCCTCGAGACCTATCTGCGCGCCGTCCGCCTTGGCGCTGTCGGACGCCGTCGTGCCCTGTGTGAAGGCCAGATACGAGTCCAGAAACTGGTTCATGCTGCTTTCCGGTACGTAGATCCGCAGATCTGGCTTCGTGGTCAGCGGTGGGTAGAGATTCGACGGCAGATCGAACAGGTGCCACAACTGCACGGCATTACCGGCCGGGAACTGGATGACCGCGTCCCGTCCCAACGGATCGTCGAACGGAGCCACCAGTACCTGGGCATCCGCGGCCGAGGCCTGTTTGACTCCCTCATCCACATCGGTCACACCCCACCCGGAGACCTCTCGACCGAAGGGATAGGGAATTCCGGTACTGAAGTCGTACACCGAGAGCGCGGCCACCGGCGACGACAACATGATGGCGGTTGCCTTGCTCGGGTACGGCGTCAGATCGATCCCATTCGCCGGCGGTTGTGCCGTGCCGCCGAAGGTCGCGATCCAGGAATTGACGAATGCGGCCGCGGTGCCCGGCTGGGCGTAGACGTGGAACGTCCGAAACGCCTCGCCGAGCGCGATCTTGGCCTTTTCCGGCGGCGCAGTGGAGCAGGCATTGGCGAACAGAACTGACAAGACGAGGAGTACGGACAATATGCGTTTGCGGCGAAGGCTTTTCATACCGGCATGGCCGTGAACGTGCATCACCACCACACGATCACGTGAATCGAGGTGCGCTCGCATCCGCAGCTGGCTAGTCGTGCCGGCCAGCCACCTGTCGGTACAGCCGCGAAACCACATTGTGGGCCGGTCATTTTCCGATTCCTGCAATCGAACGCGATGTTCAGGCATTGAAGGTTGTAGGCGCTGATCAGTCGGTCACGCGCCTGCTGGTGAGGAGCCGAACATGTCAACAAAGCACGACACGAATTCGCCGACGCGATTGGTGGTGGCCATGACCGGCGCGACGGGTGCCGCGCTGGGCATCCGGCTGCTCGAGGTCCTCGCAGAACTGAACGTCGAGACGCACCTTGTGCTCAGCGACTGGGCCCGGGCGACGATCAACCTGGAGACCGAGCACACCGTCGACGAAGTCCGGGCCCTGGCGGCGCACACCTACAGCGCCCGCGATCTCGCCGCCGGCATCTCCAGTGGATCGTTCCTCACCGACGGCATGGTCGTGTGCCCCTGCAGCATGAAGACCTTGAGCGCCATTCGGATCGGGTACAGCGACAACCTGATCACCCGCGCCGCCGACGTCACGCTCAAAGAAGGCCGCAAGCTGGTGCTGGTGGCTCGCGAGGCTCCGCTGAGCGAGATCCATCTGGACAACATGCACTATCTGGCACGTGCAGGTGCGGTGATCTTCCCGCCGATGGTCGCCTACTACGACCGACCCGCATCTGTCGACGAGGTCACGAACTATGTCGTCGGTCGCCTCGTCGATCAACTCGGCATTCCCCACTCGCTGATCAACCGCTGGAAGGACGGTCGGATGGCCGGCGAGGGGAACTCGGCAGTGACGCCAATCCATCGAACAAGCCCCGATCCGATGAGGAGAACAAAATGACGACCTCGACTCGCCCGCTGGAAAACGATCGGCCGGAGGTGTCGGCCACCGGCCCCGACCTCAGAAGCTGGCTGACCACGCTGCAGTCGGCCGGCCAGTTGCGGCGAGTCACGGCCCCCGTTGACTGGAACGAAGAGATCGGCGCGATCACCCGTGTCAACCTGTCCCTCGACGGACCGGCCCTGCTCTTCGAGAACATCATCGACCACCAGAGGACTCGGTGCACGAAGTTCCTCACGTCGGCGATCGGCAATCGGCGCCAGCTTCAGCTGATGCTGGGACTGCCTGAAGGAACCCGTGATTCGGAGATCGTCCGCCATCTCAAGAAGACGTTCCGAAACCCTGTCCCACCACGCATCGTCGAAACCGGGCCGGTCAAGGAGAACATCGTCCAGGGCGACGAGGTGGATCTGTTTCAGTTTCCGGTGCCCAAATGGCATGCGGCCGACGGCGGCCGGTACATCGATACGTTCTGCGGTGTCGTCACCGCGGACAAGGTGACTGGACGCGACAACATAGGCCTGTACCGAGGACAGGTCGTCGCCCGCGACAAGATCGCCAAGCTCATGGTGCCCAGTCAGGGCTGGGGTGGCCATATGCAGGAGTACACGCCGGAGCCGATGCCGGTCGCGATTGTCTACGGATGGCACGACGTCTTGCCGTTCTGCGCCGGCAGTCCCTTCCCGAGAAACGTCTGCGAATGGGACATGATGGGCGCCTTGCTCGGCCGGCCCGTGGACTTGGTGGCCTGTGACACGGTGCCACTGCATGTGCCGGCGAGCGCCGAGATCGTCGTCGAGGGATATCTGGACCCTCACCCCGCGACGTTTGTCGAAGAAGGGCCTTTCGCGGAATACCCCGGGTTCCTCGGCAGCGCCGCGCCGGCTCCGGTCCTGCGCGTCACCCGCATCACCCATCGTGACGATCCGGTGCTGCGCGGAACCCTCGAAGGGATCCGGCCCGGATTTTTCAACGAGGACAGCATCGTCAATTTCGCGCGCTCGGCGATCACCTGGAACATGCTGGAGGATCTCGGGATCGGCGGTATCAGCGACCTGTGGATGACCGAGGTGACCAACGGCCAGAACACCGTGGTGCAGATTCACAAGACCTACCGCGGCCATGCCCAGCAGGTGGCCGCCGCGTTGTGGGGAACCGGTGGATCGGTCTGGTTCCACAAGAACGTCATGGTTGTCGAGGAGGACGTCGACATCCACGACCCGGTTGCGCTGGACTGGGCGCTCACCTACCGGGTCAACGCCGGGCTCGGTGACATCGCCTTCTACGGGCCGACCATGGGTTCGCCGCTGGACCCGTCCACTCCCCCGGAGAAAAACGACAGTGCCCGGTTCGGGGCCGGTGAATGGACCCGGGTGCTCACCGACGCCACCCGAAGCTGGGAGTTCGACCCCCGCCCTGAGTGGGGCGGGCGCCACTATCCGCCGATCGACACCGTCGAGCCGGAGCTAGAGGCGAAGATCGCGGCCCGCTGGCAGGAGTACGGGATCGGCATCCCCTACCTCGACGATGTGCGACGAGAACTGCTGACCATGGCGGAACTGCGTAAACGCCTGCCCGAGGTGTGACGCCCGCAGCCGCCAACGACCAACAATTCGACACGATGAGAAAGCAGATTCACATTGACAATCCGGCTGGGACTTCAGGTTTCGAACTTCTCGTACGGCACCGGCGTCGCCGAGCTGTTCCCCACCGTGATCGCGCAGGCGAAGGAGGCCGAGGCGGCGGGCTTCGACTCGGTCTTTCTGATGGATCACTTCTATCAACTGCCCGGGCTCGGCACACCGGACGAGCCGATGCTCGAGGCCTATACCGCGCTGGGCGCCCTCGCGACGGCGACGGACCGCGTGCAGCTCGGCACATTGGTCACCGGCAACACCTACCGCAACCCGACGCTGCTGGCCAAGGCCGTCACCACGCTCGACGTCGTCAGCCAGGGTCGCGCTGTCCTCGGTCTCGGTACCGGATGGTTCGAATTCGAGCACGACTCAATGGGTTTCGAATTCGGCACCTTCACCGACCGCTTCAACAAGCTCGGGGAGGCGCTGCAAATCATCTTGCCGATGCTCGCCGGTGAACGACCCACCTTCGAGGGGAAGTACTACCGCACGCACGAGGCGATGGCCGAACCGCGCTTCCGCGATCATATTCCGCTGATCATCGGTGGTAGCGGCGAGAAGAAGACAATTCCGTTGGCGGCCAGACACTTCGACCACCTCAACATCAGTGCGGGCTTCGACCAGCTGCCCCACAAGATGAAGGTCATCCGGAATTGCTGCGAGCAGATCGGCCGTGACCCCGCCACGTTGGAGACCAGCACACTGGTCCTGGCCATCATCGACGAGAACGTCACCGACAGCGTCGTCCCCGACGATCTCAAGCAGCAGGTGGTATTCGGAAGCCCCGAGCAGGTGGTCGATCAGGTCAAGACCAAGGTGCTCGACTCAGGCGTAGACGGTGTGATCCTCAGCCCTGCGACGGGTCTGACCGGCTACCAGCCGGGTGGCGTCGCGGCCGTCGGGGAACTGTTGAGGCCGCTGCTCGACATGTGATCCGGGCCGGCGACGAGCCTCGGCAGCAAACACCGGAGCCGTGGCAGCGAATCCCCGAGCTGCGTCGAACCGGGGTCGCGTTATAGCGTCGTAACGTGTCGGCACCCCTGGAGAGCCATGCGCAGGAGATGACGGGCCGCCGGGCCGAACGGGCTGCACTCGACCAGCTCGTCGCGGCGCTTCGCGCCGGCGAGAGCCGATCGTTGGTCATCCACGGGGAGGCCGGCATCGGCAAGACCGCACTCCTGGACTACCTCGCGACGCGCGAGACCGGGGTACGCGTCCTGCGCGCGGCGGGTGTCGAGTCGGAGATGGAACTGGCCTACGCGGGGTTACATCAGTTGTGCGCACCTTTCCTCGACCGACTGGATCGCCTTCCCGCGCCACAGCGTGATGCCATGCAGGTCGCCTTCGGCATCAGCTCGGGTCCTACCCCCGACCAGTTCGTGTTCGGTCTCGGCTTGCTGGGGCTGCTCTCGCAATTGGCAGAGGAGAGGCCGTTGTTGTGTCTGATAGACGATCAGCAGTGGTTGGACTGCGCATCGGCGAAGTCGCTGGCATTTGTCGCCCGCAGGCTCGGCGAGGAGTCCGTCGGCATGGTATTCGCCACCCGGGAACGCAGGATCGAGGTCGCCGGCCTCCCTGACCTCCCCATCGCAGAACTGTCCGAAGCTGATGCACGCCTTCTCCTCGATTCAGTGCTCCGAGGCCCCCTGGATGCACGCGTCCGCGACCAGATCGTCACCGAAACCCACGGCAATCCCCTTGCACTGCTGGAACTTCCGCGAGGAGCATCAGCGGCAGAGTTGGCCGGGGGCTTTGTCCTGCCCCGGGCCGAATCACTCACCGGTGCGCTGGAGGAGAACTTCCGGCGCCGCTACACCGCCCTTCCGGCCGACACCCGCAGGCTGCTGCTGATCGCCGCGGCCGACCCGACCGGTGACGCCGCGCTGGTGTGGCGGGCAGCCGAGTTGCTGGGAATCGGACCCGACAGCGCGGTGTCCGCCGCCGACTCCGGACTGGCGGAAATCGGTACGCAGGTACGGTTCCGTCACCCGTTGGTGCGCTCTGCGACGTACTGGTCGGCATCGGGGGCGGACCGCCAGTCGGTACACCGCGCACTCGGAGAGGCGACCGACCCCGCGTTGGATCCCGACCGGCGCAGCTGGCATTTCGCCGAGGCCGCACCGGGACCGGACGCCGAACTATCCGACGACCTGGAGCGCTCCGCGGGGCAGGCCCTCGGACGCGGCGGGCTGGCGGCCGCGGCGGCGTTCCTCGAACGGGCGGCACTGCTGACGCTCGACCCTGCCCGCCGCGGCGAACGGGCTCTGGCGGCCGCGGAGGTAAAGGTGCAGGCGGGAAGGTTCGACGCGGCAATCGCCCTGCTGGCCACCGCGGAAGCCGGTCCGCTGGACGAGCGTCAGCGCGCGCGTATCGACCTGCTGCGCGCCCATCTCGCATTCGCGACCAGTCGCGGCGGGGAGGCGTCCCTGCTGTTGCTGCGGGCCGCAAAGCGATTCGAACCCGTCGACGCCGTCCGAGCCAGGGAGACCTACCTCGACGGCATCTCGGCCGCCGCATTCGCCGGTCGGCTCGCCAGCCCCGGCGGTACCGTGCTGGACCTGTCACGCGCGGCCACCGCTGCGCCGGCGGCCCCGCTCCCACCCCGGGCGATCGATCATCTGCTGGACGGGTTGGCGACGAACTTCGTCGAGGGATACCCAGCCGCCGTGACCAGCCTCCGCACCGCGCTGGCGAACAACCCCGGCGAGATGTCGGCGGCCGAGGAACTGCGGTGGATGTGGCTGTTCAACGAAGCGGCCCTGCACCTGTGGGACGACCAGCGCTGGAACACCTTGTCGGCGCGCTACCTTCAGCTGGCACGCGACGTCGGTGCACTCATCGAACTGCCTCTGGCACTCAGCACCCGCGCGATGATGCTGGTGTTCACCGGCGATCTGGCAGACGCGAGCGCACTCATCGAGGAGCAGTCCGCTGCCAGCGAGGCGACCGGCATCAACCTGGGTCCCTACGCCGCCGCATATCTCGCGGCGATGCGCGGCCGACAAGCTGAGACGACCACTCTGGCAGACGGCATCCTTACCGAGGTCCCGAGCCGCGGAGAGGGCATCGGCATCGCCATCGCCGAATGGACGAAAGCGCTTATGCACAACGGCACGGGCAACTACCAGGAAGCGATGGCCGCGGCCCAGCGCGCGCTTCATCATCAGGAATATCCGGATCGCCACTACCCCGGGATCGCGAACTGGGCCGCTCACGAGCTGATCGAAGCCGCCGCCCGTAGCGAGATGACCGATACGGCAACAGAAGCCACCGAGTGGATCACCGAGATGACAACCGCCAGCGGTACCGACTGGGCCCTAGGGGTCGGTGCCCGCTCGCGCGCGTTGCTGGCGCAGGGCGACGACGCCGAGCGTCTGTACCGCGAGGCGATCACCCGGCTGGGGACGAGCCTCGTCCGAACCGACCTGGCCCGCGCACACCTGCTCTACGGTGAGTGGCTGCGACGGGAACGGCGCCGGGTCGAGGCACGCGAACAACTGCGCACGGCGCACCAGATGCTGGAGTCGATGGGCATGTCGGCATTCGCCGACCGGGCCCGAAGGGAATTGCTGGCGACGGGTGAAACCGCTCGCAAGCGCTCGGCGCCGACCGTCACCGCCGAACTCACCGCACAGGAAGCCCAGATCGCCAGGTTGGCCCGCGACGGGCTCTCCAATCCCGAGATCGGCACCCGCCTGTTCATCAGCACCAAGACCGTGCAATACCACCTACGCAAGGTGTTCACGAAGCTCGGCATCACGTCACGGGGTCAGCTCGAGTACGTCCTGCCCTGAACGCCTGAACGCGAGCCTGGCCACGTCGGCTAGGCAGTGACCGATGCGAAGCAGGGCACCCCCGGCGGAATCTGGACGCAGTCGTCGGCCGCACCGGCCGACCCACCGCGAATAGGACCTCCACCGTGGCTGCACCATCTGTCGACATCGTCTACGACATCACCCTCCCCGATACGCCTCTGGTCCGCGACGTCACCGGCTTCGCTCGCGAAGCCCTCGACGATCTGCTGTTCGATCACTCGCGACG
This sequence comes from Mycolicibacterium boenickei, assembly GCF_010731295.1. Lineage (NCBI taxonomy): Bacteria > Bacillati > Actinomycetota > Actinomycetes > Mycobacteriales > Mycobacteriaceae > Mycobacterium > Mycolicibacterium boenickei. The sequence continues at coordinate 5,650,774 of NZ_AP022579.1, forward strand.
TGTCTTCTTCTTCGGCGTGCTGCAGGGCAGGAAGCGTGGCTTACAGCCGGACCTCGAACTCCTCTACACCGGCGCGATGTTTCACGACCTCGGTCTGACCGAGGGCTACCGCGACAGCTCCACTGTGCGCTTCGAGGTGGACGGCGCCAATGCGGCACGAGAGTTCTTGCTACAGCGCGGCATCGACGAGGCCAGCGCCCGTAATGTGTGGTTGGGCATCGCCCTGCACACCACACCCGGAGTGCCTGAGTTCTTGGCGCCGGAGGTCGCGCTCGTCACCGCAGGCGTCGAGACCGACGTGTTGGGCCTCGGCCGGGAAGACCTGTCTGCCGAGGCCCTTGCGGCGGTCGTCGCCGCACACCCTCGACCCGACTTCAAAAACCGTATCCTGCGGGCCTTCTACAAAGGCGTGCAGAAGCGTCCCGGCACCACCTTCGGCACCGTCAACGACGACGTCATCGCGCACTTCGACGGCTCGTTCGTCCGCGAGAACTTCGTCGACATCATCCTCGAGAACGGCTGGCCCGAGTAACCACTCAGCCTGTCTGCCAACACTTCCCGAGAAAGGCCCGGCATGACCCAGCAACAGCCCCGCCCCACTACCAATGACGCGGGCATCCCCGTCGCAAGTGACGACCATTCCCTCACCGTCGGCCCCGACGGTCCGATCCTGCTGCACGACCACTATCTGATCGAGCAGATGGCCAACTTCAACCGTGAGCGAATCCCCGAGCGCCAGCCGCACGCCAAAGGCTCCGGCGCCTTCGGGTACTTCGAGGTCACGCACGACGTCAGCACGTTCACCCGAGCCGCCGTGTTTCAACCGAACACCCGCACCGATACCTTGATCCGATTCAGCACCGTGGCCGGTGAGCGGGGTAGCCCAGACACCTGGCGCGATCCACGAGGCTTCTCACTGCGGTTCTACACCGCCGAAGGCAACCTCGACATCGTCGGCAACAACACCCCCATCTTCTTCCTCCGCGACGGACTCAAGTTCCAGCACTTCATCCGGTCGCAGAAGCGGCGTGCAGACACGGGCATGCGAGACAATGACATGCAGTGGGACTTCTTCACGCTGTCCCCCGAGACCGCGCACCAGGTCGCCTGGCTGTTCGGAGACCGGGGTATCCCGCGGACGTGGCGCCACATGAACGGGTACGGCAGCCATACCTACAGCTGGATCAACGCCGAGGGCGAAATCACCTGGGTGAAATACCATTTCATCTCCGACCAGGGCGTCGAGTCGATGACGCAGGGCGAGGCCGACCGACTCGCAGGCACCGACGCCGACTTCCACCAGCGCGATCTGCACACCGCGATCCGGCGGGGGGATCACCCGAGTTGGACGCTGAAGGTGCAGTTGATGCCCTTCGACGACGCGAAAACCTACCGCATCAACCCGTTCGATCTCACCAAGGCCTGGCCGCACGCGGACTATCCGCTGATCGAGGTGGGAAAGCTGGTGCTGGACCGCAACTTCAGCGACCATCACGCCGAGATCGAGCAGGCCGCATTCGCACCCGCCAATCAGGTGCCGGGCACCGGCCTGAGTCCCGACAAGATGTTGCTGGCCCGTACCTTCGCCTACAACGACGCGCATCGTGCTCGACTCGGAGTCAATTACAAGCAGATTCCGGTCAACGCACCGAGATCCGAGGTGAACGGGTACTCGAAGGACGGCGCGCTTCGCGTCAAGAACGCCACCGACCCCGTGTACGCACCGAACTCCTACGGAGGTCCGCAGGCGGACCCGGCCCGCGCCGCCGAGATCCTCTGGTACACCGACGGCGACATGGTCCGCACCGCATACACGCTGCGGGCCGATGACGATGACTGGGCTCAGGCCGGCATCCTGGTACGCGAGGTCATGGACGCCGACGAGCGCGAGCGCCTCGTGTCCAACGTGGCGGGCCATCTCCGTAACGGGGTGTCAGAGAAGGTATTACAGCGTGCCTTCGAGTACTGGCGCAGCATCGACAAGGAAGTCGGCGATCAGATCGAGGACGCGGTTCGCAAGGAACCATCCTGATGCTGCAGCCTTGCGAGGGCGACCCGGCCGGCCCGCCGGCCGGGATCCTTCGGAGCGAACTCGCCGCGCGCTTCGAACGAGAAGCCTTACCGCTGCTCGACCGGCTCTTCCGTGGCGCCCAGCGACTGACGAGCAATCGGCAGGATGCCGAGGATCTCCTGCAGGAGACAATGCTGCTCGCCTACCGGGGATTCCACACGTTCGAAGAGGGCACCAACCTCAACGCATGGATGTTCCGGATCATGCACAACGCCAGGATCACCCGGCACCGAAAGATGGAGCGGCGACCATCCGAGGTCCTGGTCGAAGATTTCGCCGCCCAGACGCTGACGGAACTGTTGCCCTACCTGCGGCGTGGTCTGCGATCTGCGGAAGCGTCAGCGCTGGAGCTCTTTCCGGACGATGAGATCAGAAACGCCCTGATGCAACTGCGAGACGAATACCGCTGGACCATCTATCTCGCCGATGTGGAGGGACTGTCCTACAAGGAGATTGCCGACGTGACCGGAGTCGCGACGGGCACGGTGATGTCGCGGGTACACCGCGGACGCCAGCGGCTACGTGCTGTCCTCGGCTCGACGGCGCGCCGGCGCAGGCTCATCCGGGACCTCGGTTCCGACGGCCGGCATCGCGCGTGCGGGTGATCGGATGACCCGCTATGTCCTGGAATCCGCGGCTCACGAATTCGCTTACACCGCAGCTCAATCACCGTTCGTCTACCAGATGACGGTGCCACGTGCGCGCACTGTCCTGGAGTCGATCCAAGCGGCGCCCATCCACAAGCCAGAGGTCGACAGCTCGTGGATCGTGGTCGTCGTCGACGGGGTGAGCTGCCGGACACGCATCGTGAGGCCGCCGGGCTGGACCCGTCCACTCCCGGTGGTGTTGTACCTGCACGGCGGAGGATGGGTTCTGGGCAGTGCAGGCACGCACGACCGTCTGGTCCGTGAGATCGCGGTCGGTGTCCCCGCCGCGGTCGCATTCGTCGACTATGAGCGCGCGCCCGAGGCACGCTATCCCCGCGCCCTCGAACAGGCCTATGCCGTGGCCCGATGGATTTGGCGCGATGGCGCCGATTGGGCGCTGGATCCCAACCGCATGGCGGTGGCCGGCGATTCCGCGGGGGGCAACCTGGCGGCCGCCCTGATGTTGTTGGCAAGACGCCGCGGCGAGGTCCAATTCGTGCACCAGTCGCTGTACTACCCGGTGACCGACGCCTCCTGCGACACCGACAGTTACCGCGAGTTCGCCGATGGACCTCACCTGACCGCGCGGACGATGGCCTGGTTCTGGGATGCGTACGTCCCCGACTCCGCCCTGCGCGACGAGGTCACCGTCTCACCATTGCGGGCGACCGCCGAACAACTCGCCGGTCTTCCACCGGCATTCATCGTCGTCGGCGAGTACGACGTGCTCCGGGATGAAGGAGAGGCGTACGCGCGCAATCTCACCGACGCCGGACTGCGCTGCACCAGCGTCCGGTACAGCAGCACGTTCCACGACTTCATGATGCTCAACGCACTTCGTACAACCTCGGCCGCAACCGAGGCGATCGACCAGGCAATCCGCGTCCTGCAACGCACCTTGCACTCCTGATTCCATTCACCAGAAAGAAGATTCATGACGCCCTCGCTCGATTCCAGCATCATCACGAACCTCACCGAAGGCACCGGTACCCACGCCCTCGAAGTCCTCGGACCGCACGTCGAGTTCCTCACCCTGACCGACGACGGCGCCAATCAGATCTGCGTGATGCGCGCGGTGATTCCGCCCGGTGTCACCGTCCCGCTCCACAGCCACGACGACTTCGAGGACTTCTACATCGTTTCCGGGGGCCACGAGGTGCTCGTGGCCGGACCCGACGGCCTGCAATGGCGAGAAGCGCGTCCGGGTGACTACATCCAGGTCCCAGGTGAGGTACCCCACGCGCACCGCAACACCTCCGACAAGCCGGCCGTCGACCTGGTCATCACCACGCCGCGCATGGGTCGCTTTTTCCAGGAAGTCGGCCGCCCGGCAGACGCCCCGCCGCGGACGCCGGACGAGGTGGCGCACTTCGTCGAGACCGCCCACCGGTACGGCTACCGGCTCGGGACTCCCGAGGAGAACGCCGCGGTGGGTATCGCGCTGCCGTCGTTCAACGGGTAGTCCTGCAGTGCCTCCAATTACCTTCCCCTGAAAGGCTGCAACGAGGTATGACCGCTGATCCACAGATAGCGCCTGCTGCCGCGCGGATGCACCAGCTGCTATCCGGCTTCGAAGTGTCCCAGGCTCTGTACGTCGTCGCAGAGCTCGGCATCGCGACCGCATTACAGCAGGGGCCGCGCCCTGTCGAGGAACTTGCGGTCAGAGTCGGCGCCAACGCCGATGCGCTGGAGCGGCTCATCCGGTTTCTCGCGCCGCTGGGGGTGTTTCACACATCAGGCCGCGACGTAGAGCTCGGCGAGTTGGGCCACACACTCGCCGATGGTCCGACCGACTCGATGCGAGACATTGCCCGATACCTCGTGCGAACCCACTACGCACCGTTCAGCCGGCTGTTGCACACTGTGCGTACCGGCGGCGTTGCCGCCTCCGAACACCTCGGCCAACCGTTCTTCGACTGGGTGAACACCACCCCAGGTCTTGCCGAGTTGCAGAACTCCGCTATGGCCGGATTCACCACGGGCGGCCGCGGTGACCTATTGGATCGACTTCAGTTTCCGAGCGGCGACACGATCGCCGATATCGGCGGCGCTGACGGCACCGTGCTGGTGGAAGTTCTGCAACGTCTTCCGGGGCGACGCGGCGTGGTGTTCGACACGCCCAGCGTCGTCGCGACGGCCACCGCAAGACTGGAGGCAGCAGGACTCGCCGACCGCGCTACCGCTGTCGGCGGAAACTTCTTCGACGCTGTCCCCACCGCCGACGTCTACGTGCTGTCGGCAGTCCTGCACGACTGGGACGACGCCGCGGCGCTACGCATCCTCAATACCATCCGGGCTACTGGCGGCCGGGGTGCTCATCTGCTCCTGTTCGAATTGGTGGTGCCGGAGGACGACGCTCCTCATGTCGCCAAAATCATTGACTTCACCATGATGACGATGCTCGGGGGTCGTGAGCGCACCGAGTCGCAGTGGCGCCAACTGCTGAACGAGGGCGGCTTCACCCTGGACCGCATTACCTCTGGCTCGGGCATGTACTGCGCGCTCGAGGCAACTGTCCATCGAAGCTAGCGGTACCGTTCGCCGCTCAGGTCTGCGCCGGACTACACGCCAGCGCCTCGGTGATCGCCTCGCAGAACGCGGGCAGATCGCCGGGCGAGCGGCTGGTGATCAGATTGCCGTCGATGCAGACCTGCCGGTCCACCACGTTGGCACCGGCATTGCCCAGGTCGGTGCGGATACTCGGATAGCTGGTCAGCGTGCGGCCGCGCACCACGCCCGCCTCCACGAGGGTCCACGGGCCGTGACAGATCGCGGCGACGGGCTTGCCGGACTGGACGAAATCGCGGACGAACGCCACCGCGGTCTTGTCGAGCCTCAGCTTGTCCGGGTTCACGGTCCCCCCGGGAAGGATCAGCGCGTCGAACTGATCGACCTTCGCCTCGGCGACCGTGCGGTCCACCGGGAAGGTGCCCGCGGGTTCGAGGTCGTGGTCACGAGCCTGGATCTCACCGGCCTTGAGCGACAGCAGTTCGACGTGACCGCCCTCGTTCTCGACGGCTGCGCGCGGTTGTTCGAGTTCGATGCGCTCCACACCGTCGGCGGCAAGGATCCCGACCCTGCGGCCTTCCAATTCCTTTCTCATGACAGTCCTTTCGTCGACACCGACGGGCAGCGATGAGCTTGGGCGCCCGCTCGTGGGCTACCCCGGGAGGCCACGCCCGAAACGCGCGAAGTCGGCGCTCTGCACCCCTTGTCACCGGTTGTAACAAAAAGTAAAGTCACTTTCAGTTTTCGTCCCGAACCGTTCAGGAGTCGAGCATGGAATCCTTCGTCCACCTGCGCAAAGGCAAGACCCCGAAACGGGTGCATGCCGACCTCGACGGCCTCAAGGACGATGAGCTCGGCCGCGGCGGTTTCGTCGGCCGTACCGCCAACATGTACCGGCGCAACGACCCCACCGCCTACCGCACCGTCGGCCCCCTGCGCCCCACCGACGTGCTGTCCAGCGAGCTCAAGCCCAGCGATGCCACCGACGCACAGGGCGGCCCGCTGCTGATGTTCTCCAACACCGACTGCCAGGTGCTGCTGAGCCGGCGTACCGAGGAGATGCCGTTCTTCGTCCGATACGTCGACGGAGACCTGCTGCTGTTCGTTCACAAGGGATCGGGCCTGCTGGAGACCGAGTTCGGCCCCTTGCGCTACCGCGAGGGCGACTGGGTCTACATCCCGAAGGCCTGCACGTTCCGCCAGGTGCCCGACAGCGAAAGCACGTGGTTGATGATCCAGGCCACCGACGATTTCCGGGTACCCCCGGCGGGCACCCTGGGCCGGCACTTCCCCTTCGACCCGGCGCAGGTCACCATCCCCGAGCCGGCACCGATCGACGACGACGGGCGGGACGAGTACGAAGTCCGCCTGATCCACGAGGGTGGTCCGACTTCGCTGTTCTACCAACACAATCCCCTCGACGTGGAAGGCTGGCGCGGCGACAACTTCCCGTTCACCTTCAACATCGAGGACTACACCGTCATCACGTCCGAGAGCGTGCACCTGCCACCGACCGTGCACCTCTTCATGCAGGCCACCGGTGTGTACGTGATGAACTTCCTGCCCAAGCCCGCCGAGAGCGTGCCTGGCACCGAGCGCACCCCGTGGTATCACCGCAACGTCGACTACGACGAGATCGCGTTCTTCCACGCCGGTTCCCTCTACGGCATCCCGATGCCGCCCGGCCTCGTCTCACATGCACCGCAAGGCGTCCACCACGGGGCACCCGAGAAGGCGCGGGAACGGGCCCGCCGCAAGTTCGACGACTACGACCGGGTCGACTGGTCGGTGATCGCCATCGACACCCGTCGCCGTCTCATCCCGTCCGCCGAAATCCTCGCCAACGATCTGGGGCAGCACTAGAGATGACAACCGTTCAAGCACCTGTGAAGCACGAGTACGACCGCATCCCCTATCTGGTTGCCTACCAGAACAACTCGTCGGTGCGCGATGTGTACGGCGGGGTCGCCGAGCTCGTGGTGCTGGAGAGCTACCTGCTGCGGCCCAAAGCGAAGCCCTCCGATACCGTGCTGGTGTTCATGCATCCGATCGGAGGCGGCGCCTACCTGCCGATGATCAACGCGCTCGCCCGTGCCGGACATCACGTCATCTACTGCAACAGCCGGTTCCGGGGCACCGACTCGGCGCTGCTGATGGAGAAGGTGGTCGAGGATCTCGGCGAGTGCATCAAGGACGCCAAGAACCGGCTCGGCTACGACAAGGTGGTGCTGGCCGGGTGGAGCGGCGGCGGATCGCTCTCGGTGTTCTACCAGCAGCAGGCCCAGCATCCGACGGTCACGGCCAGCCCGTCCGGGGACGGTCCCGACCTGACCAAGCTCGGGCTGATCCCCGCCGACGGAATCATGCTGCTGGCCGCACACATCAGCCGACACGGCACCATGACCGAATGGATGGACGCGTCCATCCTGGACGAGAACGACCCGACCAAGCGGGATCCGGAACTCGACCTCTACAACCCGGACAACCCGAACCAGCCGCCGTATACGCCGGAGTTCCTGGAGCGCTACCACCAGGCCCAGATCGCTCGCAACCGGCGAATCACCAAGTGGGTCAAGGAGAAACTGGCCGAGCTCAAGGCCGCCGGCCGGCCGGATGACGAGTTCGCGTTCGTCGTGCACGGCACGATGGCCGACCCCCGGTGGCTGGATCCGACCGTCGACCCCAACGATCGTCGGCCCGGTACCTGCTATCTGGGCGATCCCCAGGTGGTCAACATGAGCCCCGTCGGGCTGGCGCGGTTCTGCACCCTGCGCAGCTGGCTGTCGCAGTGGAGCTACGACGACGCCAACGGCGACGCGGTCAAGGCCGGGCCGGATATCGCGGTGCCCGCTCTGGTGATCGGCAATCTGGCCGACGACGCCTGCACGCCCAGCCACACCCGCCGGCTGTACGAGGCGATCGGTCACCCCGACAAGGAGATGCACGAGATCCCCGGCGCCAACCACTACTACTCGGGCCCGGACCAGCGCGACACCCTGCGTCAGGCCGTGAGCATCTGCACGGATTGGCTGCACCGGCACGGATTCGGCGGGCAGGAGCGAAGCGACCGGGGATCGGTGGAGTCGCTGTGACCACGACCGGAGCTCTGGACGGCATCAGGGTGATCGAGCTCGGCACCCTGATCTCCGGCCCGTTCGCCGGCCGGCTGCTGGGCGACATGGGTGCCGAGGTCATCAAGATCGAACTGCCTGCCAGCCCGGATCCCCTGCGCACCTGGGGGCAGGCCGAGCTCGACGGGCACCACTTCTTCTGGACCGTGCATGCCCGCAACAAGAAGGCCGCCACCCTGGACCTTCGTACCGCCAAGGGCCGGGAGTTGTTCCTGGAGCTGGTCGAGCAGTCCGACATCATCGTGGAGAATTTCCGGCCGGGCACCCTGGAGAAATGGGACCTGGGCTACGACGTTCTGCGCCAACGCAACAAGGGCATCATCCTGGTCCGGGTGTCCGGGTACGGGCAGACCGGGCCGGACGCGGGCAAGGCCGGCTACGCCTCGGTGGCCGAGGCCTCCAGCGGGTTGCGGCACATGAACGGATTCCCCGGCGGTCCCCCACCGCGGCTGGCGCTGTCCCTGGGCGACAGCCTGGCCGGCATGTTCGCCGCCCAGGGCGCCCTGGCCGCTCTGTACCGACGCACCGTCACCGGCGAGGGCCAGGTCGTCGACACCGCCTTGACCGAAAGTTGCCTGGCGATACAGGAATCCACCATCCCCGACTACGACATCGGCGGGGTGGTGCGCGGGCCGTCGGGCACCCGACTGGAGGGCATCGCGCCGTCCAACATCTACCAGAGCGCCAACGGCAGCTGGGTGGTGATCGCGGCCAACCAGGACACCGTGTTCCGCCGGTTGTGCACGGCGATGGACAGCCCAGAGCTGGCGACAGATGACCGGTTCGCCAACCACGTTGCCCGCGGCCGCAATCAGGACGAGCTGGACAAGATCATCGGCGACTGGGCCGCCAAGCGACAGCCGGAGGAGATCATCGAAACCCTGTCGCGGGCCGGAGTGATCAGCGGACCGATCAACACCGTGGCCGAGGTCGTACGGGATCCGCAGCTGCAGGCCCGTGGCATGATCGCCGACCACTTCGATGAGCGGATCGGGCGGGCCGTCAAAGGCCCCGGCGTCGTCCCGGTCCTGTCCGAGTCCCCCGGCACCATTCGCAACGCGGGCTCGGCCCGGCCGGGCCAACACAACGACGAGGTGTACGGCGGCCTGCTCGGGCGCAGTGCACAAGACCTGGAAACCCTGCGATCGGAGGGGGTGCTGTGAGATGAACCTGCCAACGAAGGTCGACATCCGCGAGGTGTGCCTGCGGGACGGATTGCAGATCGAGACCCCGATCCCGTTGTCCGCCAAGGTCGCGATCCTGGAGGCCATCGTGGCGACCGGGGTACGCGAGGTCGAGGCGACGGCGTTCGTCTCACCGTCGAAAGTGCCGGCACTGGCCGACGCGGCCGAACTCGCCGAGGAACTCCACAGGTTTCCCGATGTGGAGTTCTCCGCTCTGGTGGCCAGCCCGAACGGCGCCAAACGCGCCATCGCCGCCGGCCTGCGTTCAGTCGAGTACGTGGTGTCCGCCTCGGATGCCCACTCCCGTGCCAACGTCGGCCGCACCTCGGCCGAGGCGACCGCGCAGATCGCCGACATCGTGGCCATCGCGCACGACAGCGGCACATCGGTGGAGGTGATCGTCGCCACCGCGTGGGACTGCCCGTTCGACGGTCCGACAGATCCGCAGCGAGTGCTCGACATCGTCTCGGCCGCAGTCGGTTTCGGAGTGAACCGGATAGCGATCGCGGACACCATCGGCACCACCACCCCGCGGCGGGTCACGTCACTGGTCGAGAAGGTCCAGCCGCTGATCGGGGACCTGCCGCTGGGCGCGCACTTCCACAACACCCGCGGAGCGGGACTGGCCAGCGCATACGCGGCCGTGCAATCCGGCGTCACGCGGCTGGACGCCTCGGTCGGCGGCCTCGGCGGCTGCCCGTTCGCGCCGGGCGCCAGTGGCAACATCGCCACCGAGGATCTGGTCTACATGTTGCGCGACAGCGACATCGCCGTCGACGTCGAGCTGTCGGCAGCCATCGACGCTGCCAGGATCGCCCAGGACGCCGTGGGCCATGACCTCCCCAGCGCACTGCTGCGGGCCGGCGACCGGATCCTGGGCTGAGGCGTCGATGACCGCCGCCGAGCTGGGCACCAAGGGCCGCCAGACCCGGTCTGCCATCGAGCTCGCCGCGCGAAAGCTGTTCGCCGAGCGTGGCTTTCACGGCACCACGCTGGCCGACATCACCTCGGCTGCCGGCAAGAGCCCGGCGGTGTTCTACCGCTATTTCACCGACAAGGAAGACCTGCTGGCGGCCCTGGCCGAATCGTTCCTGCACGACGTGGTGGAACCGTCCGGACTGAACCTGCACCTGCCGGACTCACCCGAGGACACCGAATTCTTCACCACGGTGGTCACCGGCTACTGGAACATCTTCAAACAGAACATCGGCATCATGATCGCGGTCGCCCAGCTGGCCGCGACCCAGCAGCGATTCGCCGACGTACAGAACAAGTTCCGCCGGTTCGGCATCGACATCGTCATCGCGTCGGTACACCATGCCCAGGGGCAGGGTCATGCGCAGGGACTGCAGCCAGAACACGTCGGCGCGGCGATCGCCTTGTTGTTCGAGAACTTCACCACGGTCTTCGTCGGCCAGTCCGGGCTCGGCATCGAGATCGGCGATGCCGAGGCCATCGCCACCCTGTCCACCATCTGGAAGCGGACCCTGTACGGCTTCTGACCCGCGCTACCGACCCGAGAAAGAGAGATCATCGTGGATTTCGCTTTACCCGACCATCTTTCGACCGTCCTTGCCGAGATGGACGAGTTCATCGAGACCCAGATCAAGCCGCTCGAGCGCGACCACATGCAGTACTTCGACCAGCGCCGCGAATATGCCCGCACCGACTGGGAGAACGGCGGGATACCCAATCGCGCCTGGGAGGATCTGCTCGACGAGATGCGGCGCCGGGCCGACGCTGCCGGCTGGCTGCGGTACGGGTTGCCCGCCAAGTTCGGCGGACGCGACGGCAGCAACCTCGACATGGCGGTGATCCGGGAACACCTGGCGCACAAGGGCCTCGGGCTGCACAACGACCTGCAGGACGAATCCTCGATCGTCGGCAACTTTCCGCAGGTCATCATGATGGACCGGTTCGGTACCGAGGCGCAGAAATCCGAATGGGTCGAGGCGATGCTCACCGGCAAGCGCTCCATGGCGTTCGGCTTGACCGAGCCCGACCACGGTTCGGATGCCACCTGGCTGGAGACCACAGCAGTTCGGGACGGCGACAGCTGGATCATCAACGGTCGCAAGCGGTGGAATACCGGAGTACACCGGGCCACCCACGATCTGATCTTCGCCCGGACCTCCGGCGAACCCGGACAAGCTCGTGGGATCAGCGCATTTCTGGTCCCCACCGACGCGCCGGGATTCACCGTCCCGTTCTACTGGTGGACGTTCAACATGCCCACCGATCACGGCGAGGTCGAGTTGAACAACGTGCGGGTGCCCGCCGACGCCGTGCTCGGCGAGATCAACCGCGGCCTGGAGGTCGGCCAGACCTTCCTGCACGAGAACCGGATTCGCCAGGCCGCCAGCAGCTTGGGCGCCGCCCAGTTCTGTATCGACCGCGCCGTGGACTACGCGAACCGGCGCATGGTGTTCGGCAAGCCGCTGGCGGTCAACCAGGCCGTGCAGTGGCCGTTGGTGGAATTGCAGACCGAGGCGCAGATGGTCCGGCTGCTCGTCCGGTACGCCGCGACGCAGTTGGACCAGAACCACCACATGGAGGTGTCCGACAAGGTATCGATGGCCAACTACCGCGCCAACCGCCTCGTGTGCGAGGCCGCCGACCGGGCCATGCAGGTCCACGGTGGCATCGGCTACAGCCGTCACGAACCGTTCGAGCACATCTACCGCCACCACCGCCGCTACCGCATCACCGAGGGCGCCGAGGAGATCCAGATGCGCCGAGTCGCACAGCGGCTGTTCGGGTTCGGCAAGGCCAAGCAGTGAGCGAGGCCGGCCTGCTGGTCCCCCGACTGGTCGACGTCCTGACCCCGGTGCTGGGCGACGGGGTGGGCGTGGAGAACCTACGCGAGCTGACCGGCGGAGCCAGTCGCACGACGTGGTCCTTCGATGCCGTGACAGACGCGGCTTCCCGCCCGCTGATCCTGCGCACCGGTGCGCCCGACGAGGTCCACGCCGGGATGGAGCTTGAGGCCGGTGCCCAACGGGCGGCTGCCGTGGCCGGCGCTCCGGTCCCCCACGTGCTGGTCGCCGACGATTCCGTTGCCGCGCTGGGAGATCCCTTCCTGATCTGTGACTTCATCGGTGGCGAGACCATCGTTCGGCGCATTCAGCGCAGGCTCGACGAAGCAGGCCGGGCACGGCTGCTCACCCAGTGTGCGCAGGCGCTGGCCGCCATCCACCGAGCCGAACCGCCCGCGTTACCCGGCCTCGTCGAGCAGGACCAGGTGTCCCAGTGGCGGGAGCAACTCGACGAGATGGGCGATACCACAGCCACTTTCGAGTGGGTGTTTCGCTGGCTGGACGCCAACCGGCCGCCGCCGTCGCCACTGCGGTTGGTGCACGGCGACTTCCGGATGGGCAACGTGATCGTCGACGACTCGGGACTGGCCGCGGTGCTGGACTGGGAGCTGGTGCACCTCGGCGAGGTGTACGAGGACCTCGCCTGGTTCTGTATCCGGGCCTGGCGATTCGGGGCGCCGGCCCACCTCGGGGCCGGTGGCCTGGGCAGCATCGAGAGCTTTCTGGATGCCTACGAAGCCGCCGGTGGCGCCACCCTCGACCGGTCGGCGATCCGCTGGTGGCTGGTGCTGGCCACGCTGCGGTGGGGCATCATCTGCCGCTATCAGGCCGAACGTCATCTGAGCGGGCAGACCCGATCGGTGGAGCTGGCGACCATCGGCCGTCGGGTCTGCGAGACCGAGTGGGACCTGTTGAGTCTGCTGGACGGGAGCAGCTGGTGAGCAACCTGTACGGACGGCCGACGGCGGCCGAGTTGGTCGCCGCGGTCGCGGAGTTCCTCGACAGCGAGGTGCGCGACGGAGACTCGGTCGCGGCTCCGGTGAAGTTTCAGGCCCGCGTGGCGGCCAACGCCCTGCGCATGGTCGAACGCGAACTGTCGGCCGGTCAGGCCGCCTCGGCGGCCGAGGCGGCCTTGGCCGGGGTCGGGTTCGCCGACGAGGCAGCGCTCGCGGCAGCGATCCGGGCCGGCGACCTCGATGACCGGGCCGACGACGTCACCGCCTGCCTGCGGGTCCTGGTACGTCAACGGCTCGCCGCCGCGCATCCGGGATACGACGAGCAGTGACTCCCTGTCGCGCCGAGTTCTACGCCACGGTTGTGGTCGCCGCGCGAGTACAGCCCCGGCGTAGAACTCGGCGTGAGTCGGGAAGGTCGCCCGAGCAGTCAGAGCCTGCGGATCCGGGCCAGCCACGCCGGCTCGTCCACCCGGGCTCCGACCTGCTCGCCCAACGCCTCGGCATGGGCCGGGCCCACCACGCCGCGGTATGTCGTGGTGTCCAGCGCCTCCAGTTCCCACCCGTCGGCGAAGGCCTGGCGGATCACCTCGGCGCTGACCTGGGGTCCGAACCCACGGCCCGCGTCGGACAGCGCCAGCACGTGCACCGTCGCACCCGGACGGGCGGCCCGGTGCAGGCTGGCCACGTAGCGCGGCCGGTCGACGTCGTCGAAGACGTGGAACAACGCACTGTCGACGATCGTGTCGTACCGCGGGCCCTCCGTCTCACCGAGCCGGGTCGCGTCGGCGACGGCGAAGTGCGCATCGATACCCCGCTGCGCGGCGTTGTCGCGGGCCTGGGCGACGGCCTGTTCGGAGAAGTCGATACCGAGCACGTCATACCCGAGGCGGGTCAGCAGCATGGTGTGTTCACCAGCGCCACAGCCGACATCGAGCACCTTGCCGCCCAGGCGGCCGGTGCGTTCCAACTCGACGATGGCCGGTTGCGGCTCGCCGATCACCCATGGCGCGGTACGGGACTCGTAGGCTTCGTCGAACAGCGAATGTGCAGGCGTGGAGTTCATGACACGAGTCTGAAACCTGAATAGCCGTTGAGGTCAACCCCTACCGAGGAGCCGATGATGTCCCGCACCGAAGTCGAGATCGTCGACGACGTCGCGCACCGCCTGTTCGACGCGATCGAGCGCGGCGACAAAGCCGGGGTGGCCCAGCTGTGGGCCGACGATGTCGCGGTATGGCACGCCGGCGACGCCAGGGACAACGACCGCAGCCGCGCGTTGAAGGTCATCGACTGGTTCATCAACGCGACCCGCGAGCGCCGATACGAGGTGCTCGATCGGCAGTTCTTCGCCGGCGGATTCGTCCAGCAGCATGTCCTGCACGCCGGAGCACGAGATGGCACATTGATCGCATTGCGAGTGTGCATCGTGATCAAAGTGGGTACCGACGGTCTGATCCACCGCATCGACGAGTACTTCGATCCGAAGGACATCGCGCCGCTGCTCACCTGACCCGAGCCGGTCAACCGGCCCGACGAGAATGGAGGAGTCATGGCCACGACCAGCGACATCCTGACCGCGAGCGCCGGAAACTGGACGCTGGTCCCGGACCGATCCGCGGTGACATTCCGGAACAAGACGCTGTGGGGCCTGGCGACGGTCACCGGACGCTTCACGGAGTTCACCGGGGAAGGCTCCGCCGGGGCCGGGGTGAGCGGCCGGGTGGCGATCGCGGCGACATCGGTGCGTACCGGCATCGGAAAGCGGGACGACCACCTGCGATCGGCCGATTTCTTCGACGTCGCGGCGCATCCCGAGATCACCGTGGAGGTGACCGGTTTGGAACCGTCGGACGACAGGCTGCGCTTGACAACGGTCCTCACGGTTCGCGGAGTGTCCAAGCCGGTCGAATTACCGGTCGACGTGCAGACCCTCGACGACGGCACGCTGCGGCTGTCAGGCCGGTGCGAGGTACAACGAGATGACTTCGGCGTGTCGGGCGACCTGCTCGGGATGGTCGGCCCGAAAACCGTCCTTTCGGGTGAACTTGTGTTCACCCGAGTCTGATGCAACACAACAGAATTCGCTGAGTTGTCCGGCCGGCAACGCCTTGCGCAGTAGCATCGGCGTCATGGCCGGCCCCGCGCCGCTGCGCATCCTGGTGTACAGCGACAACCCGCGCACCCGCGAACAGGTACGTCTCGCACTGGGCAAACGGGTGCATCCGGAACTACCCGAACTGGAATACGTCGAGATCGCCACCGCACCGATGGTGGTCGCACGAATGGACGCGGGCGGCATCGACCTGGCCATCCTCGACGGTGAAGCCACCCCGGCCGGGGGCATGGGAGTGGCCAAACAACTCAAGGACGAGGTCGCGAATTGCCCGCCCGTCCTGGTGTTGACCGGACGACCCGACGATGCCTGGCTGGCTAGCTGGTCACAGGCCGAGGCAGCGGTGCCCCACCCGATCGATCCGATCCGGCTGGGTGATGCGGTGGTGTCGCTGCTGCGCGCCCCGGTTCAGTAATTTTCCGCGAATTGCCCTGTTGCCGTTGACTTTCGCGGCATGGCTGCGGCCGCAGCGACACGCTGCCCCGATATGAAACGATACTAACCAAAATGTGTGGCACAGGCCGCAAACCTCGCTAGGCTGTGGGTTAGCTCACATCGACAGCCCCCGAGGGAGCGATAAGTGGCATGAATTTATACACGCCCATCCTGGTTCTCGGAGCGATCGCGGCCGCGTTCGCCGTGGTTTCCGTGGGGATCGCGCTCGTCATCGGTCCGCGCCGCTACAACCGGTCCAAGCTAGAGGCCTACGAATGCGGGATCGAGCCGATGCAGCCCGGGGCCGCCGGTGTGACCGGCCAGCGCATGCCGATCCGCTACTACCTGACCGCGATGTTGTTCATCGTGTTCGACATCGAGATCGTCTTTCTCTATCCGTGGGCGGTGGCGTTCGACAGCCTCGGTCTGTTCGCCCTGGTGGAGATGCTGTTGTTCATGCTCACGGTGTTCGTGGCATACGCCTATGTCTGGCGGCGAGGGGGCCTGAATTGGGATTAGAGGAACGTCTGCCCGGTGGAATCCTGCTCTCGACGGTGGAGGCAGTCGCAGGCTACGTGCGTAAGGGGTCGTTGTGGCCGGCCACCTTCGGTCTGGCCTGCTGCGCCATCGAGATGATGTCGACCGCCGGGCCACGTTTCGACATCGCCCGGTTCGGTATGGAGCGCTTCTCCGCGACGCCGCGGCAGGCCGACCTGATGATCGTGGCGGGCCGGGTGAGCCAGAAGATGGCCCCGGTGCTACGCCAGATCTACGACCAGATGGCCGAGCCGAAATGGGTGCTGGCCATGGGCGTTTGCGCCTCCTCTGGCGGGATGTTCAACAACTACGCCGTGGTCCAGGGCGTCGATCACGTGGTGCCCGTCGACATCTACCTGCCTGGGTGCCCACCACGACCGGAGATGCTGCTGCACGCAATTCTGAAGCTGCACGACAAGATTCAGCAGATGCCGCTCGGGGTGAACCGCGAGGAGGCCATCCGGGAGGCCGAACAGGCCGCACTGTCCATCACGCCCACCATCGAACTCAAAGGCCTGCTGCGATGAGCACGGCCAACGGAAACGACACGAGCACCGGTCAGGGTCCCGAGGTGATCGGGACGCGCCGCGGCATGTTCGGCGCCTCGGGAACGGGCGACACCTCCGGTTACGGCCGGCTGGTGCGGTCGGTCGCGCTGCCGGGCAGTTCTCCCCGACCGTATGGCGGGTACTTCGATGAGGTGGTCGACCGGCTCGCCGAAATCCTCGGTGAGGAGCGCTATGCCGTGTCGATCGAGCGCGTGGTGGTTCATCGCGACGAGCTGACCCTGGAGGTCAGCCGAGTTCAGCTGCCGGCGGTGGCCAGCATCCTGCGGGATGACCCCCAGTTGCGGTTCGAGCTCTGCCTGGGCGTGAGTGGGGTGCACTATCCCGACGACACCGACCGCGAACTGCACGCGGTGTACCCGCTGATGTCGATCACCCACAACCGCCGGATTCGGCTGGAAGTCGCAGCGCCCGACGCAGATCCGCACATTCCGTCGCTGTATGCGGTGTATCCGACGACCGACTGGCACGAACGCGAGACCTACGACTTCTTCGGCATCGTGTTCGACGGACATCCGGCGTTGACCCGGATCGAGATGCCCGACGACTGGGTCGGCCATCCCCAGCGCAAGGACTATCCGCTGGGCGGCATTCCGGTCGAATATCACGGCGCACAGATTCCGCCGCCCGATCAGCGGAGGTCCTACAACTGATGAGTACCGAATCCCCCGTCGTGGTGGTCGGCGGACAGGACTGGGACGACGTGGTGGCCGCGGCGCGCGAGCATGCCGGCGAACGCATCGTGGTCAACATGGGCCCGCAGCATCCGTCGACCCACGGCGTGCTGCGGCTGATCCTCGAGATCGAGGGCGAGATCATCACCGAAGCCCGTTGCGGTATCGGATATCTGCACACCGGCATCGAGAAGAACCTGGAGTACCGCAACTGGACGCAGGGTGTCACGTTCGTCACCCGGATGGACTATCTCTCGCCGTTCTTCAACGAAACGGCGTACTGCCTGGGTGTGGAGAAGCTGCTGGGCATCACCGACGACATCCCGCAGCGGGCCAGCGTGATCCGGGTGATGCTCATGGAGCTCAACCGGATCTCCTCGCACCTGGTGGCGCTGGCCACCGGCGGAATGGAGCTCGGCGCGATGAGCGCCATGTTCTACGGGTTCCGGGAACGCGAGGAGATCCTGCGGGTCTTCGAGTCGATCACCGGCCTGCGGATGAACCATGCCTACATCCGGCCGGGCGGACTGGCCGCCGACCTACCCGACGATGCGGTGAGCCAGGTTCGGGCGCTGCTCGACCTGCTGCCGAAACGCTTGGGCGACTTGGAGGATCTGCTCAACGAGAACTACATCTGGAAGGCCCGCACCGTCGGGGTCGGATATCTCGATCTGACCGGGTGCATCGCGCTGGGGATCACCGGTCCGGTTCTGCGCTCCACCGGACTGCCCCACGATCTGCGTCGCACACAACCGTATTGCGGTTACCAGGACTACGAATTCGACGTCATCACCGACGACCGCTGCGACTCCTACGGCCGGTACATCATTCGGGTCAAGGAGATGCGGGAATCGTTGAAGATCGTCGAGCAGTGTGTGGACCGACTCGAGAAGATGGGCGACGGTCCGGTGATGATCTCCGACAAGAAGCTGGCCTGGCCGGCCGATCTCAAGGTCGGCCCGGACGGACTGGGCAACTCCCCCGAACACATCGCCAAGATCATGGGCCACTCCATGGAGGGGCTGATCCATCACTTCAAGCTCGTCACCGAGGGCATCCGGGTACCGGCCGGGCAGGTGTACGTCGCGGTGGAGTCCCCGCGCGGCGAGCTCGGGGTGCACATGGTCTCCGACGGTGGCACCCGCCCCTACCGCGTGCATTACCGCGACCCCTCGTTCACGAATCTGCAAGCGGTGGCGGCGATGTGCGAGGGCGGCATGGTGGCCGACGCCATTGCCGCGGTGGCGTCGATTGATCCGGTCATGGGCGGGGTGGATAGGTGAAGGAAGTGTTTCTTGAACTGGGGCAACGCCCCGATGAAGCGGGCCCGCCGATCAACGGGCCCGCGGCGTATCCGGAGGAGGTGACGGCCCGGCTCACCGCCGAGGCCGAGCAGGTCACCGCCCGCTATCCCGACGCCCGCTCGGCGCTGCTTCCGCTGCTGCACCTGGTGCAGGCGGAGGACGGCTGTCTCACCCCCGCCGGAATCGATTTCTGCGCAGCGCTGTTGGGCCTGACCGACGCCGAGGTCACCGCGGTGGCCACGTTCTATTCGATGTACCGGCGCACCCCTACCGGCGACTACCTGGTCGGCGTGTGCACCAACACGTTGTGCGCGATCATGGGCGGCGACGCGATTCTCGATGCGCTGCAGGATCATCTGGACATCCACGCCGGCGAAACCACTGACGACGGACGGGTCACCCTGGAGCACATCGAGTGCAATGCGGCGTGCGACTACGCCCCGGTGGTGATGGTCAACTGGGAGTTCTACGACAACCAGACTCCGTCGTCGGCACGGGATCTGGTGGACGGCCTGCGCGGCGGGACCCCTCCGGCGCCGACCCGCGGGGCACCACTGTGCACGTTCCGGGAAACAGCTCGCACACTGGCCGGGCTGACCGACCCGCATGCCGCGGGCGGCTCCCCCGGGGCCGCTACCCTGGCCGGTCTTCACGAAGCGCGGAAACGCGGAATGTCGGCTCCCGAGACAGGTCCGACCTCATGACCGCGCTGACCCCGGTACTGAGCCGATTCTGGGACGAACCGGAACCGTGGACGCTGGACACCTACCGCCGCCACGACGGGTACCGCGGGCTGCAGCGGGCACTGGCGATGGGGCCGGACGACGTGATCGCACTGGTGAAGGATTCGGGACTGCGCGGACGCGGCGGCGCCGGTTTCCCGACCGGGACCAAATGGTCGTTCATCCCGCAGGGTGAAGAGGGGGCCGGAGCCAAACCGCATTACCTCGTCGTCAACGCCGACGAGTCCGAACCCGGTACGTGCAAGGACATTCCGCTGCTGCTGACCACGCCGCACTTCCTGGTCGAGGGGGTGATCATCGCGGCCTACGCGATCCGGGCCCGCCACGCCTTCATCTACGTCCGCGGTGAGGTCGTCCCGGTTTTGCGGCGACTGCAGGCGGCGGTCGCCGAAGCCTACGCGGCCGGATACCTGGGCACCGACATCCTGGGTTCGGGTTTCGACCTGGAGCTGACCGTGCACGCCGGCGCCGGCGCCTACATCTGCGGTGAGGAGACCGCGCTGCTCGATTCCCTGGAGGGCCGTCGCGGCCAACCGCGGCTGCGCCCACCGTTTCCCGCGGTGGCGGGCCTGTACGCATGCCCGACCGTGGTCAACAACGTCGAGTCGATCGCCAGCGTGCCGCCGATCATGGTCAACGGGGTGGACTGGTTCCGGTCGATGGGCTCCGAGAAATCCCCTGGTTTCACGTTGTATTCGTTGTCCGGTCACGTGAACCGGCCCGGTCAGTACGAGGCGCCGCTGGGGATCACCCTGCGCGAACTGCTCGACTATGCCGGCGGTGTCCGCGACGGTCACACCCTGAAGTTCTGGACCCCGGGTGGTTCGTCGACACCGCTGCTCACCGCCGAACATATCGACGTACCCCTGGATTACGAGGGCATGGCGTCGGTCGGGTCCATGCTCGGCACCAAGGCGCTGCAGATCTTCGACGAGACCACCTGCGTCGTGCGGGCCGTGCGCCGCTGGACCCAGTTCTACGCCCATGAGTCCTGCGGGAAATGCACACCGTGTCGCGAGGGCACGTATTGGCTGGCCCAGATCTATGCCCGGCTGGAAGAAGGTGCCGGAACCCGGGCCGACATCGACAAGCTGCTCGACATCGCCGACGGCATCTTCGGAAAGTCGTTCTGTGCGTTGGGAGACGGTGCGGCCAGCCCGGTCATGTCCTCGATCAAGTACTTCCGTGACGAGTACGTGGCGCACCTGGACGGGGGCTGCCCGTTCGATCCGCACGCCTCGACATTGATGGCGACCGAAGGGGCAGGTGCGTAGATGCTACTCACCGCGAGCAGAGGGGGCCGTAGGTGACATTGGCCGAGCCGACGAAGGACACCCCGCCGGTGGAGATGGTGTCACTCACCATCGATGGGCACGAGATCAGCGTTCCCAAGGGCACGCTGGTGATCCGCGCCGCCGAGCTGATGGGTGTCCAGATCCCCCGGTTCTGCGATCACCCGCTGCTCGATCCGGTCGGGGCGTGCCGGCAGTGCCTCGTCGAGGTCGAGGGCCAACGCAAACCCATGGCCTCGTGCACCACCACAGTCATGCCGGACATGGTGGTGCACACCCAGTACAGCTCCGAAGCGGCCGACAAGGCACAGCGCGGCGTGATGGAGCTGCTGCTGATCAACCATCCGTTGGACTGCCCGATCTGCGACAAGGGCGGCGAATGCCCGCTGCAGAACCAGGCCATGTCCAACGGGCGCCCCGAGACCCGGTTCGAGGACGTCAAGCGGACCTACCCGAAACCCATCAACATCTCCGCACAGGTCCTACTCGACCGCGAACGGTGCGTGTTGTGCGCACGCTGCACCCGGTTCTCCGCACAGATCGCCGGTGACCCCTTCATCGAATTGCTGGAACGCGGTGCGCTGCAACAGGTCGGGATCGCCCCCGGTGAACCGTTCCAGTCGTATTTCTCCGGCAACACCGTGCAGATCTGCCCGGTGGGTGCGCTGACCGGCACGGCCTACCGGTTCCGGGCCCGGCCGTTCGACCTCGTCTCCAGTCCCAGCGTCTGTGAACACTGCGCGTCGGGCTGCGCCCAGCGCACCGACCATCGACGCGGAAAGGTGCTGCGCCGCTTGGCCGGCGACGACCCCGAGGTCAACGAGGAGTGGAACTGCGACAAGGGCCGCTGGGCGTTCACCTATGCGACGGCCGGTGACCGCATCACCACACCGCTGATCCGTGAAGACGGTGCGCTGCGGCCGGCGTCGTGGTCGGAGGCGCTGACGGTCGCCGGAGCGAGCCTGCTGGCCGCAGGTGCGAACACCGGTGTGCTGGTGGGTGGGCGCTGCACGGTGCAGGACGCCTACGCGTACTCGAAGTTCGCCCGCATGGTGCTGGGCACCAACGACATCGACTTCCGCGCCCGGCCCCACTCTGGCGAGGAGGCGGAATTCCTCGCGGCGCGCATCGCGGGGCAACCCATGACATTGCGCTACGCCGAACTGGAAAAGGCGCCGACCGTCCTGCTCGTCGGGCTGGAGCCCGAAGAGGAATCCCCGATCGTGTTCCTGCGGCTGCGCAAGGCAGCCCGCAAGAACGGCCTGCAGGTACTCGCCGTGGCACCGCTGGCCAGCCGTGGACTGACCAAGATGGCGGGCACGCTGATCCCTACCGTCCCCGGGACCGAATCCGCCGCGCTGGACGCGCTGGCGTCCGACGAGCGGCTACAACGCCCCGGCGCGGTGATCCTGGTCGGTGAACGCCTGGCCACCTCACCCGGTGCCCTGTCGGCCGCGCTGCGACTCTCCGCGGCCACCGGCGCCCGGATCGGCTGGATTCCACGCCGGGCCGGTGAACGCGGCGCGCTGGAGGCCGGCGCCCTGCCCAACCTGCTGCCCGGTGGACGGCCCGTCGACGACGCCGATGCCCGCGCCCAGACCGCAGCCGCCTGGAACGCCTCCGACCTGCCTGCCACCGCGGGCCGCGACACCGGCGCCATCCTGGCGGCGGCCGGCGACGGAACGCTCTCTGCGCTCATCGTCGGCGGCGTCGAGATCACCGACCTGCCCGACCCGGCCGCGGCCGTGGCGGCGCTCCGGGCCACCCCCTTCGTGGTGAGCTTCGAACTGCGTGAGAGCGAGGTCACCGAGCTGGCCGACGTGGTCTTCCCGGTGGCTCCGGCAGTGGAGAAGGGTGGCGCATACCTCAACTGGGAGGGCCGGATTCGCCCGTTCGAACCGGCGTTGCGGACCAACGCCATCCCCGATCTGCGCGTCCTGCACTACCTGGCCGACGAGATCGGCGTCGATCTCGGATTGACCGGACCCGAAGCCGCCGACACCGAGCTGGCCCGGCTCGGCACCTGGAGCGGTTCCCGGGCCGCCGCACCGTCGGCAGTGCCCGGTCCTGCGCCTGCCCCCGGCCCCGGGCAGGCCGTGCTGGCCAGCTGGCGCCTGCTGCTCGACGCCGGACGGCTACAGGACGGGGAACCGTACCTGGCCGGTACCGCCGTCAGCCCCGTAGCGCGGCTGTCCCCGGCCACCGCCGCCGAACTCGGTGTGACATCAGATGATCCGGTGACCGTCAGCACGGACCGAGGCGCCATCACGTTGCCGCTGACGGTGACCGAGATGCCCGATCGGGTGGTGTGGCTGCCGACCAATTCCCCGGGAACGGCGATCCATCGCCAGCTCGGAGTGACCGCCGGGGCAGTGGTGTCGATCGGGCGGGCCGACTCATGACGTATCCCGATCCCACACTGTTCGGCCACGATCCGTGGTGGCTGATCCTGGCCAAGGCGCTCGGGGTGTTCGTCTTCCTGCTGCTCACCGTGCTCGCGGCGATTCTCATCGAACGGAAGGTGCTGGGCCGCATGCAGATGCGGCCGGGCCCCAACCGCGTCGGCCCCTGGGGCCTGCTGCAGTCGTTGGCCGACGGCGTCAAACTGGCCCTCAAGGAAGGCCTCACCCCGGCCGGCATCGACAAACCCATCTACCTGCTGGCGCCGATCATCTCGGTGATTCCGGCGTTCATGGCGTTCGCGGTGATCCCGATGGGCGGTGAGGTATCGGTGTTCGGCCACCGCACCGCGCTGCAACTGACCGATCTGCCGGTGGCAGTGCTCTACATCCTGGCCGTCACCTCGATCGGGGTGTACGGCATCGTCCTGGCCGGCTGGGCCTCGGGATCCACCTACCCGCTACTGGGGGGCCTGCGATCCAGCGCCCAGGTGATCTCCTACGAGATCGCGATGGCCTTGTCGTTCGCGGCGGTGTTCCTCTACGCCGGCACCATGTCCACCTCCGGCATCGTCGCCGCGCAGGACCGCACCTGGTATGTGTTCCTGCTGCTGCCCTCGTTCGTGGTGTACGTGACCTCGATGGTGGGCGAAACCAACCGGGCGCCTTTCGATCTGCCCGAAGCCGAGGGCGAACTGGTCGGCGGATTCCACACCGAGTACTCGTCGCTGAAGTTCGCGATGTTCATGCTCGCCGAGTACGTCAACATGACCACCGTCTCGGCGCTGGCCACCACGATGTTCCTCGGCGGCTGGCATGCGCCGTTCCCGTTCAACCTGATCGACGGCGCCAACAGCGGTTGGTGGCCGCTGCTGTGGTTCGTCGCCAAGGTGTGGACGTTCATGTTCCTGTACTTCTGGCTCCGGGCCACCCTGCCCCGGTTGCGCTACGACCAGTTCATGGCGTTGGGCTGGAAGGTGCTCATCCCGGTGTCGCTGGTCTGGATCATGGTCGTCGCGGTCACCCACAGCCTGCGCGAGCACGGTTACCACAACTGGGCGACGGGCCTGGTGACCACCGCCGTCGTGATCGTGGCGGTGCTGGCCGCGGCATTGTGGAAAGCCTTGCGGGGCAGAACTGTTCGGCCGATACCGGAGCAGAGCGCCGGCGCATATCCGGTGCCTCCGCTGCCGAATGCCGTAAAGGAGGTTGCCGATGCCTAAGATGCCCAAGTTCCTCGACGCGCTGGCCGGATTCGCGGTCACCTTCGGCTCGATGTTCAAAAAGCCCGTCACCGAAGGCTATCCGGAGAAACCCGGCCCCGTCGCACCGCGCTATCACGGCCGCCATCAACTCAACCGCTATCCCGACGGCCTGGAGAAGTGCATCGGCTGCGAGCTGTGTGCCTGGGCTTGCCCGGCCGACGCGATCTTCGTCGAAGGCGCCGACAACACCGAGGACGAACGCTTCTCACCGGGCGAGCGGTACGGCCGGGTGTATCAGATCAACTACCTGCGCTGCATCGGGTGCGGACTGTGCATCGAGGCCTGCCCGACGCGCGCGCTGACCATGACCAACCAGTACGAGATGGCCGACGACAACCGGGCAGATCTGATCTGGGGCAAGGACAAACTGCTGGCCCCGCTGCAACCCGGTATGCAGGTGCCACCACATGACATGGCGCCGGGCAGCACCGACGACGACTACTACCTCGGCCGGATCAAGCCGCTCTCCCAGGACATCCCGTGAGCCCGGACGTCGTGCTGCTGGCTGGGGCCGCCGGAAGCGTGCACCACACCTCGACAACCGAAGCAGTGCTGTTCTGGGTCCTCGGGACGGTCGCCGTCCTCGGCGCCGTCGGCGTGGTGGCCGCACCCAAGGCGGTGTACTCCGCGGTGTTTCTGGCCTGCACGATGATCTCGCTGGCAGTGCTCTACATCGCTCAGGACGCACTGTTCCTCGGCGTGGTGCAGGTGGTGGTCTACACCGGCGCGGTGATGATGCTGTTCCTGTTCGTGCTGATGCTGATCGGTGTCGACCTGTCCGAATCGTTCACCGAAACACTGCGCGGACAACGCCTTGCGGCTCTGGCGGCCGGCACGGGCTTCGGCATCCTGTTGATCGCCGGGATCGGCAATGTCTCGGTCGCGGGTTTCACCGGGCTGGCCCAGGCCAACAGCGGCGGCAACGTCGAAGGGCTCGCCGCGCTGATCTTCACCCGCTATCTGTGGGCGTTCGAACTGACCAGCACCCTCCTGATCACCGCGGCACTGGGCGCGATGGTGCTCGCCCACCGGGAACGCTTCGAGCGCCGCAAGACCCAGCGGGAGCTGGCGGTCGAACGGTTCCAGGCCGGCGGGCATCCGACGCCGCTGCCCAATCCCGGTGTCTACGCGCGGCACAACGCCGTCGACGTCCCGGCCCGCCTGCCCGACGGATCCGACGCGACGTTGTCGGTCAGTGCCATCCTGCCGCAGCGCACGATCAGCGGCTCGGCCAGTAACTCGGCGAACGGGGAGGGGTGATGCGGTGAATCCCGACAACTATCTGTACCTGTCGGCACTGTTGTTCACTATCGGCGCGTCGGGAGTGCTGTTGCGGCGCAACGCCATCGTGATGTTCATGTGTGTCGAGCTGATGCTCAACGCCGCCAACCTGGCGTTCGTCGCGTTCTCCCGCATGCACGGCCACTTAGACGGCCAGGTGGTGGCGTTCTTCACCATGGTGGTCGCCGCCTGCGAGGTGGTGGTCGGCCTCGCGATCATCATGACCATCTTCCGTACCCGCCGATCGGCCTCGGTCGACGACGCCAGTCTGCTGAAGCACTAAGGGCACCATGACGATTCCTGTATGGCTCGTGATCGCCCTCCCCGCCGCAGGAGCTGCGGTGCTGCTGCTGGGCGGCCGGCGCACCGACCGCTGGGGACATCTGCTCGGCTGTGCCACCGCGCTGGCCGCGTTCGTGCTCGGGGCGGTGCTGTTCGCCCAGATGCTGGGCCGCGCCGGTGAGCACCGCACGGTGTCGGAATCCCTGTTCTCCTGGGTACCGGTGGCCGGTCTGCAGGTGGACTTCGGGCTGCAGCTCGATCAGCTGTCGGTGTGCTTCGTTCTGCTGATCACCGGTGTTGGGTCGTTGATACACATCTACTCGATCGGCTACATGGCTCCGGGAGCGCAGCTTGCGGAGCGACCCGAGGACACAGGCCCGAGTCGTCGCCTTTTCTTCGCGTACCTGAACCTGTTTCTCGCGGCGATGCTGCTGCTCGTGCTCGCGGACAATTACCTCGGCCTGTACGCCGGGTGGGAAGGCGTGGGCCTGGCCTCGTATCTGCTGATCGGGTTCTGGTCGCACAAGCCGTCTGCCGCCGCGGCCGCCAAGAAGGCATTCGTCGTCAACCGGGTCGGCGACATGGGCCTCGCCATCGCCTTGATGATCATGTTCGCCACCATCGGGTCGATCTCGTTCGCCGGAGTGTTCAGCGCCGCACCGGCTTTGGGCGAAGGTACCCTCACCGCGATCGGGCTGCTGCTGCTGTTGGGTGCCTGTGGCAAATCGGCCCAGGTGCCGCTGCAGTCCTGGCTCGGGGACGCGATGGAGGGCCCGACGCCGGTGTCGGCACTGATCCACGCCGCCACCATGGTCACCGCGGGCGTCTACCTGATCGTGCGGTCCGGGCCGATCTTCGATCTCGCCCCGGGTGCGCAGACCGGTGTGGTCATCGTCGGCGCCGTCACGCTGCTGTTCGGGGCGATCATCGGCTGCGCCAAAGATGACATCAAGAAAGCCCTTGCCGCGTCGACGATGAGCCAGATCGGCTACATGGTGCTGGCCGCCGGCCTCGGTCCGGCCGGGTACGCGTTCGCGATCATGCACCTGCTCACCCACGGGTTCTTCAAGGCCGGCCTGTTCCTCGGCGCCGGGTCGGTGATGCACGCCATGAACGACGAGGTGAACATGCGTCGATACGGCGGGCTTCGCAAGGTCCTGCCGATCACGTTCGCCACCTTCGGACTCGGCTACCTGGCCATCATCGGGGTGCCGCCGCTGGCCGGCTTCTTCTCGAAAGACAGCATCATCGAGGCGGCGCTGGGTGCCGGAGGCGTCCGCGGCATGATCCTCGGTGGCGCAGCCATTCTGGGCGCCGGGATCACCGCGTTCTACATGACCCGGGTGATGCTGATGACGTTCTTCGGCGAAAAGCGTTGGGCACCTGACGCGCATCCGCACGAGGCGCCGGCCGTGATGACCTGGCCGATGATCCTGCTCGCGGTCGGCTCGGTGGTCTCCGGCGGTGCGCTGGCCATCGGCGGCACACTGTCGCACTGGCTCGAGCCGGTGGTCGGTGCGCACGAGGCACACCACGCGATCCCGGCATGGGTGGTCACGGTGGTGGTGCTCGCGGTCGTCGCAGTCGGCATCGCGGTGGCCTACCGGATGTACGCGCGGCAGCAGGTCCCGGCCGAGGTACCCGACGGGTCGGCGCTGACGGTGGCGGCACGGCGGGATCTGTACGGCGACGCGTTCAACGAGGCGGTGTTCATGCGAGGCGGCCAGACCTTGACCGCGGCCCTGGTCGCCGTCGACGACAAGGTGGTCGACGGCACCGCCGGCGGTCTGGCCGCGCTGGTGCGCCGAACGTCGGATGGGTTGCGCGGATTGCAGACCGGCTTCGCCCGGTCCTACGCGCTGTCCATGCTCGGCGGGGCGGCTCTGGTGGTGGCGACGATCCTGGCGGTGCGACTGTGGTGAGCACATTTCCGTGGCTGACGGCGCTCTGGGCGACCCCGACGGTGGGGGCTGCTGTGGTGATGCTGCTCCCGGCCGCGCAACGGGCACTCGCGAAATGGCTGGCCCTGGTGGTCTCGCTGGCCGCTCTGGGCCTGGCAGGCGTGATCGCCGTCGGCTTCGATCCGGGCGGCGAGCAGTACCAGTTCGTCGAATCACACCGGTGGATCCCGTCATTCGGGACCGGCTACATCCTCGGGGTGGACGGGATCGCACTGGCCCTGGTGGTTCTCACCGCGGTGCTGCTGCCGCTGCTCATCGTCGCGGGGTGGAACGACGCCACCCACCAGACCGGCCTCGGCGGCCGGGGCGTGCAGGCTTACCTGGCGTTGACGCTGGCCGTCGAGGGCATGGTGTTCATGTCCCTGGTGGCGCTGGACATCCTGCTGTTCTACGTGTTCTTCGAGGCCATGCTGATCCCGATGTACTTCCTGATCGGCGGGTTCGGCGGAGAGCATCGGTCGCGTGCGGCGGTGAAGTTCCTGCTGTACAACCTGTTCGGCGGCCTGGTCATGCTGGCCGCGGTGATCGGCCTGTACGTGGTGACCAACGGTAGCGATGCATTCACGTCAGGCACCTTCGACTTCCGCGCGATCGTCGCCGCGGTCTCGTCGGGCGAGTTCGTGATCAACCCCGCGGTGGCGAACCTGCTGTTCCTGGGATTCATGTTCGCGTTCGCCGTCAAAGCACCGCTGTGGCCGTTCCACCGCTGGCTACCTGGCGCCGCAGTCCAGGCCACGCCGGCCAGTGCGGTGCTGATGATGGCGATCATGGACAAGGTCGGCACCTTCGGCATGTTGCGTTATTGCCTGCCGCTGTTCCCCGACGCCTCAACGTATTTCCGTCCGCTGGTCATCACCCTCGCGGTGATCGGCATCGTCTACGGGGCCGTCCTGGCGATCGGGCAGACCGACGTCATGCGCCTGATCGCCTACACCTCGATATCGCACTTCGGTTTCATCATTCTCGGCATCTTCGCGATGACCAGTCAGGGCCAGACCGGCTCGACGCTGTACATGATCAACCACGGGATCTCCACGGCCGCGCTGTTCCTGATCGCCGGATTCCTGGTGTCGCGACGCGGTTCCCGGTTGATCGATGCCTACGGAGGTGTGCAGAAGGTCGCCCCGGTGCTCGCCGGAACGTTCCTGGTGGCCGGCCTGGCGACACTGTCGCTGCCCGGGCTGGCACCCTTCATCAGTGAATTCCTGGTTCTCATCGGCACATTCACGCGCTATCCGGTGGTCGCGGTGTTCGCCGCCACCGCGCTGGTGTTGTCCGCGGTGTACATCCTGTGGATGTACCAGCGGATGATGACCGGCCCGGTCCGCGACGGGCTGCTCGAGGGCGACGACGGTGTGCGCGGTCTACCTGATTTGGTCCCGCGCGAACTGGTCGTGGTGACGCCGTTGATCGCATTGCTGCTGGTGTTGGGCATCTATCCCAAACCCGCCCTGGACGTCATCAATCCGGCAGTGCAGCACACGTTGACCACCATCGGACAGAGCGATCCGGTGCCGAGCGCACCACCGACCATCGCCGAGGGGGGCCGCTGATCATGGTGACGCCGAGCATCGAGTACGGCCTGCTCTCCCCCATGCTGATCGTTTTCGGCGTGGGTGTGGCCGGTGTCCTGGTCGAGGCCTTCCTGCCCCGGCCGGCGCGGTACGGGGTACAGCTCGCCCTCGCACTGGGTGGGTTGGTGGCCGCCGTGGTGGCCGTGGTGCTGCTGGCCCGGGACCTGCAGGGCACCCCAGGGAAACCCGCGGTGCTCGGCTCGGTGGTCCTCGACGCCCCGGCACTGTTCCTGCAGGGGACGATCGCCCTCGTCGGGATTCTCGGCATCCTGCTCATCGCCGAACGCCAGTCCGCCGCCGAGACTTCCGGTGGCGCACGGGGACTGGACGGCTTCACCCCCCAGGCGTCGGCGGTACCGGGCAGCGTGGCCGAGCAACTGGCCACGAAGACCGGGGTGATGCAGACCGAGGTCTTCCCCCTGACCATGTTCGCGATCGGTGGCATGCTGCTGTTCGGAGCCGCCGATGATCTGCTGACCATGTTCATCGCGCTGGAGGTGCTCTCGCTTCCGCTGTACCTGCTGTGCGGGCTGGCCCGCCGCCGGCGCTTGCTGTCGCAGGAAGCGTCGCTGAAATACTTTCTGCTGGGGGCATTCTCGTCGGCGTTCTTCCTGTACGGCGCGGCCATGCTGTATGGCTACGCCGGCACCCTCGACCTCAACGGGATCGCCAAC
The DNA here is from genome assembly GCF_010731295.1 of Mycolicibacterium boenickei. Taxonomy (NCBI): domain Bacteria; kingdom Bacillati; phylum Actinomycetota; class Actinomycetes; order Mycobacteriales; family Mycobacteriaceae; genus Mycobacterium; species Mycolicibacterium boenickei. Next base: position 5,681,187 of record NZ_AP022579.1, read on the forward strand.
GCTGTGGTCACGAAGGAGCCCAACACCCCGTTGGCACTGATCGGAATCGGGCTACTGCTGGTCGGGCTGTTGTTCAAAGTCGGTGCCGTGCCCTTCCATTCGTGGATCCCCGACGTGTACCAGGGTGCCCCCACCGCGATCACCGCGTTCATGGCGGCGGGCACCAAGATCGCCGCGTTCGGCGCCACGCTGCGCATCTTCTACGTCGCGCTGCCGCAGTTGCGCGATGACTGGCGGCCGGTCCTGTGGGCGATCGCGATCCTGACCATGGTCGTCGGCACCATCACGGCCGTGACCCAGACCGACGTCAAACGCATGCTGGCCTACTCGGCGGTGGCGCATTCGGGGTTCATCCTCACCGGTGTGATCGCAGCCAACCCCGCCGGGGTGTCCTCGACATTGTTCTACCTGTTCGCCTACGGCTTCAGCACGCTCGGCGCATTCGCGGTCGTCGGGCTGGTCCGGAACAGCACCGGCGAAGAGGCCACCGGCATGGCCCAGTGGGCCGGCCTGGGCCGGCGGTATCCGATTGTCGGCGTGGTGTTTTCACTGTTCCTGCTTGCGTTTGCCGGAATCCCGCTCACCAGTGGATTCGTCAGCAAGTTCGCGGTGTTCAAGGCCGCGGGCGAGGGCGGGGCGATTCCGCTGGTCGTCGTCGGCGTCGTCGCCAGTGCCGTCGCGGCCTACTTCTACGTCCGGGTGATCGTGCTGATGTTCTTCACCGAGCCGCCGGAGGACGCACCCGAGGTGGTCGTCCCCAGCGGCCTCAGCACGGCCGTCATCACCGTCACCGCTGCCGTCACATTCGCGCTCGGCGCCTTGCCGCAGCCGCTGCTGGACCTGGCCAACAGCGCCGAGACCTTCCTGCGCTGATGGTTCCTCCAGCGAGCAGATTAGGTTCGAACGATGACGACCGTCCTGACCACTGACCACGGTGCCGTCCGCATCATCACCCTCAATCGACCGCAGGCGCGGAACGCCCTGGGACGTCAGTTGATCGAGGAACTGTACGGAGCCCTCGATGACGCCGACGCCGACGCGGCAGTACGCGTGGTCGTGCTCACCGGGACGGACCCCGCGTTCTGCGCCGGCGTCGACCTCAAAGAGGCGCAGACGCTCGGCATGGAGTACTTCGCGGAGTTCCGGTCGCACAACTGCATCACCAAGACCGGCGAGCTGCGTACCCCGATCATCGGGGCGATCAACGGCGCGACGTTCACCGGTGGACTGGAGATGGCGCTGGGCTGTGACTTCCTGATCGCCTCCCAACGGGCGGTGTTCGCCGATACCCACGCCCGAGTCGGCATCCTGCCCGGCGGCGGGATGACGGCGCGGCTGCCCCAGGTGGTCGGCGCCGCCATGGCGCGCAGGCTGTCGATGACCGGCGAGGTCGTCGACGCCGCCCGTGCCGAGCGCCTCGGCCTGGTGACCGAAGTGGTACCGCACGATCAGCTGCTCGACCGGGCGCTGGAACTGGCCGGTCAGATCGCCGAGGTGCCGGGCCCAATCATGGTTGGGCTCAAGGAGATCTACACCCGTGGTAGCGAGCCGGTGATCGGTCCCGCGCTCGCCGCCGAGCAGGCGATCGCGGGTGCGCAGGCGCGCGATTTCGACGGGTTGGGCGACCGTTATCAGGCTGTGGCCCAGCGTAACCGGGGCCAGATCGATACCTAGCCGCCCCGGGTGGGCTCGACGATCGTCATCCCCGCTGCCGGGTCATCCATACCCGCCATCGCCGCACCCGCCTCGTCGAGGCCGATTCGCCGGGTCACCAACCGCTCCGGATCCAACGCACCCGACGCGATGAGGTCGAGCATCGCCGGATAGTCGACGGCAGGCATACCGTGCGACCCGAGGATCGCCAGTTCCTGGGCGATCACCCGGTCCATCGGGAACGCCGTCAGCGCGGCATCCCCGAGGAGCAGGCCGACTTGAATGTGCCGCCCACGCCGCCGCAATGAGGAGACCGAAGCGGCCGCGAGGTCCGGATGACCGAGCGCATCAACACCGATGTGCGCGCCACCTCCGGTGCGGGCGACGACTTCGATTGCAATGTCGGCACTTTCGCTGCTGTTGACGATTTCGTCGGCACCGAGGTCACGCACGGCGGCCAGGGCCGCCTCGCTCACGTCGACCGCGATGACGTTGGCGCCGAATGCTTTCGCGATCATCACCGCCGACAGCCCGACCCCGCCGCAGCCGTAGACCGCGACCCACTGACCGCACGCCACCTCTCCATGGGTGACCAGCGCCCGGAACGACGTCGCGAACCGGCAGCCCAACGAGGCGGCCGAGGCGAAGGAGACCTCGTCGGGCAACCGAACGAGATTGGCCTGAGCCCGCGGTACGGCCACCTGCTGGGCGAACGATCCCGGCAAGGTGAAGCCAGGCTGCTCCTGGTCGGGACAGACCTGCGCGTCACCGGCCACACAGAACTCGCACCGCCCGCAGCCCAGCACGAAGGGCGCCGTCACCCGGTCGCCCACCTGCCAGCCCGACACGTCGTCACCGACGGCCACGATGGTCCCGGCGAACTCATGTCCCGGAATGATCGGCAGCCCCACCGGGTCATGGCCGCGCCAGGCATGCCAGTCCGACCGGCACAGGCCGGTGGCGGCGACCTCGATGACCACTCCGTCGTCAGGACACTCGGGATCGGCCACCTCGACCACCGTCGGTAGGACGCCCACCTCGGAATACACCACTGCACGCACAGGTGCGATGGTAGGCCGGGCCCGCCCGGTTCCGGACGGGCGTTTCAGGATGAAGCCGACGGTTCGTTCGCCAAGTCCGGGAATCGGCGGTGTCGAGCTCTCCACCTGCCGGCGTGCCTGTTCGACGACGGGCGTCTCCGGATCCAGCACCGACAGGTAGACCTCGTGGGCGGCAAGGGAATTCACCGCCACGTCGGTGTAACCGTCGACCACCTCGCAATGCGTCGGATCCGGCCCGTTCTCGAACAGCCAGGCCGGCGGGTCGGCGAGGCTGTCATACGCCGCCGCCACCGCGTGGGCGAACTCGATGTGATCACGCTGGTTGGGCGCATCCGGCGCCCAACTCGGCCCGCTGTACAGGGTGATCACCACGTCGGGACGCAGCGCCACGATCGTCTCGGCGATCTTCGCGCGCAGTTCGGGCGTGTCGCGGATGTTGCTGTCCGGAAAGTCCCAGAACTGCACGTCGTCCACCCCGACGATGGCGGCCGACCGGCGCTGCTCCCCCTCCCGCAGCGGTCCGGCCTCCTCGGGTGCCATACCCGCGATGCCCACCTCGCCCCGCGAGGCCAGGGCGTAATGCACGGTCTTGCCCGCCGAAGTCCACTTCGCGACCGCCGCGCAGACCCCGTACTCAGGGTCGTCCGGGTGCGGCACCAGCACCAGCGCGATACGCCAGTCCGAGGGTTCGAACTGCTCGCCGGGATGTGAGTATTCGTGATCAGAGGTGTGTTTCAGTGGGTGTGTGAATCGCGCCGTACGGGCCGGACTCCGGGTTGGCTTGGGTGCCTCACATGGTCGGCGCCGTGATCTTGTCCGCCAGGTCGCACGGGTCACTGATTGGGCCACCTCGAACGGGTATGTGGTTGGCGAAGTCATGACCGAGGTCGGGTCGGGGTGGAGCGGGAAGCGGTCGACGTTGTGCCGGATTCTGTCGGACCTGTCTGCTTGGGTAGTGGTCGTGGAACACCGTGACGGGTTGGCCCGCTTGGGGGTTGAGCATCTCGACGCGGCGTTGTCCGCGCAGGGCCGCCGCATCATGATGGCTGATCCGGGCGAGACCACCGATGAGTTGGTGGCGACATGATCGAGGTGCTGACCTCGCTGTGCGCGGGCCGGTCTGGCTGCGGTGGCGCGCGGGACCGGGCGCTGCTGGCGGTCACCGCTATCAATCAGACTGAGCCTGCTGTCGAGGTGGGTGGCGGTGGCTAGATTCGAGGTCCTCGAGGGGTGGACTGCACAGGCATACCGGTTCGCGCTGGATCCCACGCCGACGCAGGTGCGGGCGTTGGCTTCTCATGCTGGTGGGGCACGGTTCGCGCACAATCACATGTTGGCGTTGGTGAAGGCGGTGATGGATCAGCGCGCCGCTGAACGCAGCTACGACATCGACGAGGCGCAGTTGACGCCGGTGTTGGGGTGGTCGTTGCCGGCACTGCGAAAGGTCTGGAATCAGCGCAAGGCGTCATACGCACCGTGGTGGGGTGTGAACTCGAAGGAGGCCTACAACACCGGCCTGGATGGGTTGGCCCGCGGACTCGACGCGTGGTCGAAGTCCCGTAAAGGTGAGCGCAAGGGACCGGTGATCGGGTTTCCCCGGTTCAAGTCGGCTCGGGTGCCGAAGTCTGTGCGGTTCACCACCGGGACCATCCGGATCGAGGCTGACCGCCGCCATGTCACCCTGCCGCGGCTGGGTGCGGTCCGCACCCATGAATCGACCCGCAAGCTGGCCCGTCGCATAGAGGCCGGTACGGCGAGAATCTTGTCGGCCACCGTGCGCCAAGACAGCGCCGGGCGCTGGCACTGCGCCCTGCAGACCATTGTCGAAGCCAAGACCCGGCCGGCGCACGCACGCCGGTCGGCCCATCCGGTGGTTGGTGTCGATGTCGGGGTGAAAGCCGATGCCCTGCTGGTGGTCGCCACGCCCGATGGTCTCGAAGTCGAGCGTATCGCCGCGCCGAAGTCGCTGACCGCCGCGCAAGCCCGGTTGCGGGCCCTGCAGCGCCGAGCGGCCCGCCAGCACGGCCCCTACGATCCGGCTAGCCGCACCAAACAGAGGCCGTCAAAGCGGTGGCGGCGCACCCAGGCCCGGATCGGCCGCACCCACGCCCATGCCGCGGCGATGCGCCGCGACGTGCTGCACAAGGCCACCACCGCCCTGGCCCAGTCCCACGATGTGGTGGTGGCCGAAACCTTGAACGCCGCGGGCATGCGCGCCAAGGGAGGAACCCGCAAGCGGGGCCTGAACCTAGCGCTGGCTGATGCTGCTCTGGCCGAGGTCCGTCGCATGCTGAGCTATAAAAGTCGTTGGTACGGCAGCACTCTGGTGGAGGCCGACCGATATTTTCCGTCGTCGAAGACCTGCACGGCCTGTGGGAGGCGAAAGTCAAACCTCACCCTGGCCGACCGGATCTTTGAGTGTGACGGCTGCGGTATGCGGATCGATCGTGATCTGGGTGCTGCAATCAACCTCGCCCGACTCGGCGTACCCACATCGTTGGGTGAACAGAGTCCCGCCGGGAGTGGCCCGGTGGCAGGACGTGGAGCCACGCGTGAGACCGACCCCGCGCCAGCGGGCGACGCAGCCGGCGATGAAACGTCAACCCCGCAACGCCACCCGGTGGATCAGACGGGGACCGCCTCACCGCAAGGCGAGGCTGCCTGATGAACCCGCGAACTCACATTCGCACACCAAAAGGCAACGGGAACGGTTGCACGGCCCTCACCCCCGCGTGTTGTGGGCGGAGCGGATCAGCCAGCGTCCGTCGTGTTCGACGAGAACGTAGCTGATGATGCCACTGCGATTCTGCGCCTGCGCTCCCGGCTGGACGTGACCCGGCCAGTCCCACCGGGTGTGCACGAGCGCCACACCCGGTGCGATCTCGTCGATTGTCTCGACCCGCTGGCTGTAGTTCCGCTTCTGTCGGACAACGGATTCCGGCACATCCCGGTGGCCTGCGACATTGTCGTCGCGCGAGGTCCACCACAGGCCGCTGTGCGCGACGAAGTCGGCGTCCTCGGTGAAGTACCGGCCCCATCCGTCCATATCGTGCGCGATCCACAGCTCGGTCGTCGCGGCCATGACGGTCCTGATGTCGTGCTGGTCCTTCGCGTTCATAGCACCAGTGTTGGACCTCAACAATGGTTCATGTCAACCCCAGTCCTGCGGCCGGTAGGCAGCGCCCGGATGCTGAGGGGCCAGCAATGGCCCACCGCCGCCGAGCCGCTCCCGCAGTGTGCCCCGCTCGGCTCGGTCGGGCACCCGGCCCCGACGACGCAGTTCGGGCACGACATGGCGGGCGAAGTCGGCAAAGGTGCCCGGGGTCGTGACGTAGGCGAGGTTGAACCCGTCGACGTCGGCCTCGTCGACCCAACGTTCGAGTTCGTCGGCCACCTCGGCCGGTGACCCCACCACCACCGGGCCACGCCCGCCGAGCCCGACCTCGTCGGCCAACTCCCCCGCCGTCCAGTTCCGGTCCGACGTGGTGAACGATGCCAGCGCAGAACGATTGGCCTCGGTCTGGACGTACCGCAGGGGTTCGTCGGCCCCGAGTTCGGCCAGATCGACCCCGGTCCAGCCACCGAACAGCGCCAGCGCGCCTTCGGTGCTGACAAACCGCCGGTAGTCGTGCAACTTGGCGACCGCCTCGTCGTGGGTTTCGGCGACGATCGGGGTCACCATCGTGAACACCTTGATGGACCGGGGATCTCGCCCGTGTTCAGCGGCGGCGGCGCGCAATGCCTTGACCGGCTTGGCCACGATTTCCGGCGTGGGGCCCGATACGAACACGGCCTCGGCGTGTGCCGCGGCGAACCGGACCCCTCGCGGCGAGGCGCCCGCCTGAAACAACATCGGCGTGCGCTGCGGAGACGGTTCGCACAGGAACGGTCCCGGGACGCTGAAGTAGCGCCCTTTGTGTTCGATGTCATGGACTTTCGCCGGATCGGTGAACACGCCGCGTTCCCGGTCGCGGACGACGGCGTCGGGTTCCCAGGACGCCTCCCAGAGCTTGTAGCAGACCTCGAGGTACTCCTCGGCGATCTCGTACCGCTCGTCATGCGGGATCTGGGCATCCAGACCCAGATTCCGGGCGGCGCTGTCGAGATACGAGGTGACGATGTTCCAGGCAACCCGACCGCCCGTCAGGTGATCCAGCGTGGAGAACCGGCGCGCCAACGCGTACGGCTGCTCATAGGTCAACGACGCCGTGACACCGAAGCCGAGGGTCTCGGTGACCGCGGCCATGGCCGAAACCGCCAGCGTCGGGTCGTTGACCGGCACCTGTGCGGCGTCGGCCACCGCCGTATCCCGCGAACCGCCGTACACGTCGTAGACGCCGAGCACGTCGGCCAGAAACAGCGCGTCGAAGCCCCCGGCCTCCAGCGTGCGGGCCAGTTCCGTCCAGTACCCCAGTTCTCGGTACCGGTAGCCCTGGTCTTCGGGATGACGCCACAAACCCGCGGACTGGTGCCCGACGCAGGCCATGTCGAAGGCGTTGAGATAGATCCTGGTCATCGCGCGTCCCCGATCTCGTCCAGATGTGTCTCCCGCGCGAAATAGGCGGCCGTGAAGGTGATCGCGGTCAGCACCGCGAAATACGCGACGATCAGCCAGGGGCTACCGCCCCCGGCGACCAGCAGGGCCGCCGCGATCAACGGTGCAAAACCACCCGAGAGCACGGCACCGATCTGATAGCCCAACGAAGCACCGCTGTAGCGCACCCGGGTGTCGAACAGCTCCCCGAACCAGGCGGCCTGCGGCCCGTACATGGCATCGTGAGCGATGTTGACGCCGAACACGATCGACAAGATGATCGCGAGGTGCGATCCGGTTCCCGCCGCGACGAAGAACAGGATCAGGGCCAGCACTCCGGCCACCGCGCCGAACAGATACGGAGGCCGTCTGCCGATCCGGTCGGACAGCACGGCCCAGGCCGGCGTGCTGATCAGTCCGACTGCCGATGCGATCAGCACGGCGGTCAGGCCGACCTGGCTGCCTGCCGCCGAATCCTGCAGGTAGGTCAGCGAATACGTGGTCAACAGGACGAACAGGGCGATCTGCGAGAACCGCAGTCCGGTGGTGATCAACACATTGCGCGGCTGGGTACGCAGCACCTCCAGCACCGGAAGGCGCGCGACCTCGCCGCGGTCCCGGACCTGCGTGAACATCTCGGCATCGGTCAGCCGGAGCCGGATCACCAGACCGACGACAACCAGAACGGCACTGAGCAGGAAGGGGATTCGCCACCCGTAATCGAGGAAGGCGTCTGGGCCGGTCGCCGACCGCGTGAGGTAGAAGACTGCCGTCGACAGCAACATACCTGCCGGGGAACCCAATTGGGTGAAGCTACCGAACAGGCCGCGGCGCCCGGGCGGCGCGTGCTCCACCGAAAGCAGTGCCGCACCGCCCCATTCGGCCCCCACCGCCAAGCCCTGGAGCAGCCGCAGGACCACCAGTAGTGTCGGTGCGAGCAGTCCGATCTGGGCATAGGTCGGCAGGAGTCCGATCGCGAACGTGCTCAAGCCCATGCCCACCAGCGCGATCACCAGAACGGTCTTGCGTCCCAGCCGATCTCCGTAGTGGCCCGATATCAGGGCGCCCAGCGGCCGGGCGCCGAACCCGGCGGCATAGGTCGCGAACGAGGCCAGCGTGCCGGCCGTCGACGAGATGTTCGGGAAGAACAGCGGTTTGAAAACCAGCGCCGCAGCCGTGGCATAGAGGTAGAAGTCGTACCACTCGATCGTGGTGCCGACCGCACTGCCCAACGCGACGGTGCGCGCACTCGGCTTGGCAGTCGCCAGGGAACCTGGGTCGGTAATAGTCACGTGGCCGCAGGCTATGCGGCCTGGGAGCGGCTCGGAAGATTTGTCCTCAGTCTGACGTAAAGGCGTCAGACGTTACTTGCTGACTGTGGCCCCGTGCACAAGGATCGCGGCCGTCTGCGCCACCCACTCGTCGTCCAGTTCGCGTTCGGGCCACAGCAGCATCCGCAGCATCGTCGACCCACCGATCAGCTCCACCAGGCGGTCCGGGTCGACGTCGGGCTGGACCTCACCGCGCATGATGCCGTCGACGATCCGCGCGCGGACGGTGACGAAGGTCCCCGCGAACCGCTGCATCACCCTGGCATTGAGGTCGGTGTCGGCGACGACATCGGCGACCAGCCCGGGCAGAGCCGCCCGCATCACCGGGCTGGTGAACACGTCGCGGGCGGCACCGATCATCGCCCGGATGTCACCGGCGATGTCACCGGCCGGCGTCGTCAACGCAGTCGCTGCGGCGGGGAACACCGCCTCGTGCACCAGCTCCGCCTTGCTCGACCACCGGCGGTACAGCGCGGTTTTCGTGGTTTGTGCCCGCTCGGCTACCGCCGCCATGGTCAGGTTCGCGTAACCGATTTCGACAAGCAGGTCCGTGGTCGCCTGCAATATGGCAGCGTCAATGCGCGGGTCACGGGGGCGTCCCGCGCCGGCACTCTTGCCAAGTGGTGATGGCTCTGCTTTCATAACGCTACTAACAGTATCGTAATTGTGGCCGTAAGGAACAGTTGAATGGCAAACGAGGCCGTGGACGCTCCTGTGGAGAACGTCGAACACCTGCAACGCTCCAGCCGTGACGTCACCACCCTGCCATCGGTGCTGTCGAAATGGCTGTCCACCGTGATGCCCGGCGGCATCACGCCCGAGATCACCGTGGAGAGCGGAGTCGACTCCAACGGCATGTCGTCAGAGACGATCATGCTGACCGGACGCTGGGAAGAAGACGGCGAGCCCAAGGAGCAGAAGTGGGTGGCCCGCGTCGCCCCCACCGCCGACGACGTTCCGGTGTTCTCGTCCTACCGGCTTGATCACCAGTTCGAGGTGATGCGCCAGGTCGGTGAACTCACCGATGTGCCGGTCCCCAACGTGCGCTGGATGGACACCACCGGCGAGGTGCTGGGAACGCCGTTCTTCCTGATGGACCGGGTCGACGGTCAGGTGCCGCCGGACGTCATGCCCTACACCTTCGGCGGCAACTGGTTCGCCGATGCTCCCCTCGAACGTCAGCGCGAGCTGCAGGACAGCACCGTCGAGGTGCTCGCGAAGCTGCATGCCATCCCCGACGCCGCCGAGCGGTTCGGCTTCCTGTCCGAGATCGACCCGCCCGGCGACACCCCGCTGCGCCGGCACTTCGGCTGGCTCAAGGACTGGTACGAGTACGCCGTACCCGACATCGGCCGTTCTCCGCTGGTCGAGCGCGCGCTGGCCTGGCTGGAGGAGAACTTCCCCGAAGATGTCGCAGCGTCGGACTCCGTCCTGATCTGGGGCGACTCGCGCATCGGCAACGTGCTCTACGACAACTTCCGGCCGTCTGCCGTGCTCGACTGGGAGATGGCCACCATCGGCCCCCGCGAGCTCGATGTCTCGTGGATCATCTTCGCGCACATGGTGTTCCAGGAACTGGCCGGCATGGCCGGGCTGCCGGGTCTGCCGGACGTGATGCGTGAAGAGGATGTCCGCGCCACCTACCGCGAGTTGACCGGGGCCGAGCTCGGCGACCTTCGCTGGTTCTACATCTACTCGGGCGTGATCTGGTGTTGCGTGTTCATGCGCACCGGCGCCCGGCGCGTGCACTTCGGCGAAACCGAGAAGCCCGACGATGTCGAAACGATGTTCTACCACGCGCCGTTGCTGCGGCGCCTGATCGAGGAGTCTTAAATGCTCGGCCCGCTGGACGAATTCCCCGTCCACCAAGTCCCCCAGCCGATCGCCTGGCCCGGTTCTTCGGACCGGAACTTCTACGACCGCTCGTACTTCAACGCCCATGATCGCACCGGCGACATCTTCGTCATCACCGGGATGGGCTACTACCCCAACCTCGGGGTGAAAGACGCCTACTTCCTGGTGAGGCGCGGGGATGAGCAGACCGCCGTGCACCTGTCCGACGCGATCGACCAGGACCGGCTCAACCAGCATGTCGGCGCCTACCGGGTCGAGGTCCCCGAGCCGCTCAAGAAGGTTCGCATCGTGCTCGAGGAAACCGAGGGCATCGCAGCGGATCTCACCTGGAACGGGCTGTTCGACGTCGTCCAGGAACAACCCCACCTGATGCGCCAGGGCAACCGGGTCACGCTCGACGCGCAGCGCTTCGCCCAATTGGGTTCCTGGAGCGGGTATCTGGAGATCGACGGCCGGCGCATCGACGTCGACCCGGACACCTGGATCGGCTCGCGCGACCGGTCATGGGGCATCCGCCCGGTCGGCGAGGCCGAACCCGCCGGGCGTCCGGCCGACCCGCCGTTCGAAGGCATGTGGTGGCTGTACGTGCCGATGGCGTTCGACGACTTCTCGATCGTCTTCATCATCCAGGAGGATCCCAGCGGGTTCCGCTCGCTCAACGACTGCAGCCGGGTCTTCAAGGACGGCCGCGTCGAGCAGCTCGGCTGGCCGCGGGTGAAGATCCACTACCGTTCCGGCACCAGGATCCCGACCGGAGCCACCATCGACGCCACCGCACCCGACGGCACTCCGGTCCGGTTCGACGTGGAATCCAAACTGCCCGTGCCGATTCACGTCGGAGGCGGCTACGGCGGCGACGTCGACTGGATCCACGGCGTGTGGAAGGGCGAGAAGTTCACCGAGCGCCGCACCTACGACATGAACGACCCGGCGGTCGTCGGGCGTACCGCGTTCGGCGTGATCGACCACGTCGGACGAGCCGTGTGCACCGAGGGCGGTACGACGTCCGAGGGCTGGGGCCTGTTCGAGCACGGTGCGCTCGGCCGGCACGACCCGTCCGGATTCGCCGACTGGCTCACCGTCGCCCCGTAACCTCTCGAGCACCTAAAACGTCACGCTGGAGTGGCTGTCAACGGCGACAGCCACTCTGGCATGACAAACCGACATCAGGCCGCCCAGAACAGCGCGGCGGCTCCGACTGCTTCGACCAGGCAGTAGAACCAGTTGGGGTAGAAGGCCGTCCGTTCGTCGAACAGCGCCGAGACGGCCCGGCCGACTGCCATACCAGCCAGTGCGGCTCCGACAGTGATCAATATCCCGGTGCGCACCTCCCCCGGCGTCACGGCGGCGTACGCCAACACCGCGGCGATGGCAAGACCGAAACCGCCATACACGCCACGAACTTCCGCGCGGGACGCGGCCGTTCTGAGGTCATAGTCGAAGGGACGCAGAATCGCCTTCGGAGCCGCCAGTGCGTAAGCGCCCATCCCGGCGAAGAACACGCCGACGACGGCGATGACAGCGATAGTCACGGTAGCCTCCTGTTCACCTTTCCGTTCAGCATGCAGACTGAAACCGTGCCGGCGCTTCCACAAACCTGCTGCCCCACGGTGTGGCTGTGGCCAGGGCAGGCCCTCTACGCCGGGCACGGTCTGGGTTTGGAACCGCACTCGGGATCGGTGTGGTGCCTGGCCGTCGGGGTCGACGGACCGTTGACGGTAACGGTGTCAGGTAGCGCGATCGTCGCGCGCAGTGTGTTGATTCCACCGCGGCTCACCCACCATCTGTCGATGCAGAGTGGGTTGGTGTCGAGCTATCTCGATCCGAGTTCGCAGCGCAGCGCGGCGTGCCGCCGGCAGTTCACCGAGTTCCGGGACGGCATCGGTGTCGGCCATGCCGCCGAGGCGAGACTGACCGTGATGCCCGACGACGACGAGGCGGCGCGGCGCTGGCTGGACGCGGCCGCCCCGGAAGCGCCCCACCGAATCGATCCCCGGATCGAGCTGGTGGCCAAGCAGATTCGCGAAAACCCGGCGGAGGCGGTGCCGGCACGCGAGCTAGCTGCCACCGCGGGCTTGTCAGAATCGCGGTTCCTGCATCTGTTCCGGCGCGAGGCGGGGACCAGCCTGCGCCGCTACCGGATGTGGAGCAGGCTCGTGGCAGCAGGAACCGCCGTGGCGGCCGGTCGGAATCTGACCACAGCCGCCGCCGAGTCCGGATTCGCCAGCCCGTCACACCTCGCCGACAGCTTCAAGAACACGTTCGGGCTGTCTGCCACGCAACTGCTGACGACAGGGTTGCGTATCCGCATCCCGTGACGAGCGTGCGTAACTGCTGACGAAATGCGGTGTGTCGGGCAGCAATCACGCACGCTCGCGGTGCTCAGGAAGCCGCCTCGGCGGCGGGGGCGGCGGGGGCGGCGGATGCGGCGGGGGCACGACCGAACACCATCGACTCGTCGATGCGATCGAAGCGGTGGTCGATGGCGTCCAGCACATAGTTGTGCCGCACGTGCCAAGGCCGCTTGGTGCCCGAGCGCGGGAGCGCATGCTCGGAACGCTGGATGTAGCCGGCCTCCAGGTCCCAGGTCCGCTTCTCCGGCATCGGTGCCGCGCCCTTGTGCGGATAGGCATGGGTGTAACCGTGAGCCCCCATGTAGGCCAACAGGTTCGCGAATGCCCGCGCGGTCATGTCGGCCCGCAGCGTCCATGACGCGTTGGTGTACCCGATGCACCAGGCCAGATTCGGCACGTCCTCCAGCAAAAACTCCTTGTAGACGAACCGCTCGGTCGGCTTGACCTCGTGACCGTCGACCGCCAGCCGGATCCCGCCGAGCGCCTGCAGTTGCAGGCCGGTCGCGGTGACGATCACGTCCGCGTCCACCCGCGCACCGGATTTCAGCACGATGCCCGCGGAATCGATGTGGTCGATGTGATCGGTGACGATATCGACCCTGCCGTCACTGATGTGCTCGTAGAGATCACCGTCGAGCACCAGGCACATGCGCTGGTCCCACGGGTTGTATCGCGGCTTGAAATGCACGTCGACGGGATAGCCCTCGGGCAGTGCGGCGACGGTCCGGTTCCGGATCAGCCAGCGCCCGAACTTGGGCGCCTTGCGGAACATGAAATACGTCAGCACGTGGATCATCGCGTTGCGCGCCCGCACCACCTGGTGAGACAGCCGGCGCGGCAACACCTTCCGGATGGCCTGCACCATCGGATCGATACGAGCCATCGACATCATGTAGGTCGGTGAGCGTTGCAGCATCGTCACGTGCTCCGCCTGCTGTGCCAGGGCGGGCACCAGGCTGACCGCGGTGGCACCGCTGCCGATCACCACCACCCGCTTTCCGGAATAGTCCAGCGATTCGGGCCAGAACTGCGGGTGCACCACGTCACCACCGAAGCTCTCGATGCCGGGGAATTCCGGGGTATAGGGCTCGTCGTAGTTGTAGTAGCCGGTGCCGCAGAACAGGTACCGGCACCGGTAGGTCCGCCCCTGTCCGGCCTGTTCGGTCTGCACCGTCCAGGTGTCGGTGTTCGAGTCCCAATCTGCCGACAGCACATGGGTGTCGAATTGGATGTGGCGGTCGATGCCGTACGCCCGGGCGGTCTCGGTGAGATAGTCGCGGATGTCGTCACCGTCGGCGACGTTCTCCGGCCGGGTCCACGGATGGTACGGGAAGCTGAGCGTGAAGATATCGCTGTCCGAGCGGATCCCGGGGTAGCGGAACAGGTCCCAGGTACCACCGATCCGCTCCCGGCGTTCGAGGACGGTGTAGGTCAGCCCGGGGCTCTTCTCATGGACACGGTAGGCCGCGCCCAACCCCGAGATGCCGGCCCCGATGATGAGCACGTCCGAGTAGTCCGGATCCTCAGCGCGACGAGCACCGTCCATGGCGAACCTCCTTTGGTCCCGCGCAGTACCACCACCCTATGTGCTCAGTCACGCAGTGCGTCAACGATCTGGGCAAGCGAATCGAGCGCGATCGGCCCGGGTTGGTACAGGCAGATCCGGTCCGACACGCCACCCACGCGGTCCTGGATGTGGGCCGCGATGTCGGCTGGACTACCGCAGGCCGCGATGGTGTGCAGCACCTCGTCGTCGATCAGCGAACCCATCTCCTGCCACCGTCCCTGCTTGGACAGCGCGTTGAGCTCGGGCTGCAAATCGCCCCAGCCGTGCACCTCCAGCACCGGTCGGTAGGCCGGCGTGGAGCCGTAGAAGGCGAGCAACCGGCGTGTTGCCTCGTGAGTCGGGTCCGTTTCGGATCCGGCCGAGACGATGATCTCCGGGACGATGGCCAGCTCCCCCTCGTCGCGCCCGGCGGCGGCGAGGCCCTCACGCACCGCGGGCAGCGTGGCCTCGTGCAGGAACCGCTTGGAGCCGAAGGGCATGACCAGCAGACCGTCGGCGAACTGTGCGGTGGCCCGCGTCAGCCGTGGGCCGAGCGCGCCGACATAGATCGGCGGCGCACCGTACGGGTTGTCCCGCGGCGTGAACGTCGGCGTCATCAAGGTGTGGCGATAGAACTCGCCCCGAAAATCCAGCCGCTCGCCGGTGTCCCACGCCGAGAAGATCGCCCGCAACGCCGCGACGAACTCCGACATCCGCGCCACCGGCCGGTCGAAGTCCGCGCCGAACCGTTTCTCGATCTGCGTGCGGATCTGCGTGCCGAGCCCCAGGGTGAAGCGTCCGCCGGACAGGATCTGGTGGTCGATCGCCTGGTGCGCCAGGTGAATCGGGTTGCGGGGAAAGGCGATTGCCACATTGGTCATCAGGTCGAGGCCCTCGACCGTGGCGGCCAGTGTCAACGGGGTGAACACATCGTGGGGCCCCTCGAAGGTGAACACCCCACTGGCACCGGCCTCACGCAGGGCCGCCGCCCGATCGATCGCGCCTCGCGGCCCGAACAACGCTGTCATGACCTTCACGCGTGAGAGCCTAGACAGGTGAGCATCCCAACGAGCACCGACGTCGTCGTGATCGGCGCCGGTTTCGCCGGCCTGACCGCAGCCCGCGCCCTGGTCCGGCTCGGACATGAGGTGGTGGTGCTGGAGGGCCGCGACCGCGTCGGCGGGCGCTCGTCGACCGCCACCATCGCCGACGTGCCGGTCGACCTCGGCGGGACGTTCGTCGGGCCCACCCAGGATGCGGTGCTGGCGTTGGCCGACGAACTCGGGTGCCGCACCGTGCCCACCTATGACCGTGGCAAGAACCTGATCCGGTGGCACGGCCGGGTGCGCTCGTACCGCAGCACCATCCCCCGCCTGTCGATGATGGAACTGTTCGACGTGTCCCGGATCCAGTGGCGCTTCGAGCGGCTCTGCCGGGCGATCCGGGTCAGTGAGCCGTGGAAGAGTGCGAACGCCCAGAAACTCGACGAACTCACCCTGGAACAGTGGCTGCGCTCGGCCGGCGCCAACGCCTCGACCCGCAACCTCATGGCGATCATGTCCCGGGTCACCTGGGGCGCCGAGCCCGACGAGGTGTCGATGCTGCACGCCGCCCGCTACGTCAAGGCGGCCGGCGGCCTGGACCGCATGCTGGATGTCCGCGACGGCGCCCAGCAGGACCGGTTTCCCGGTGGCACCCAACAGATCGCGGTCAAGATGGCCGATGAACTCGGAGACCGGGTGGTGCTCAACGCCCCCGTGAGCGGCATCGGACGTCGCCCCGACGGCACCGTGGCGGTGAGCTCGCCGGCCGGTGAGGTACTGGCACGGGCGGTGATCGTGGCGATCCCGCCTCAGCACCGGGCCGGTATCGAGTTCAACCCGCCACTGCCCAAGGTTTACACCGAGCTGGCCGAGCACTGGCCGCAGGGCAACCTCAGCAAGGCATACGCCGCCTATGACAAACCGTTCTGGCGCACCAACGGTTGTTCGGGCGAGGCGTTGTCCGACGAAGGGCCGGTGTTCATCACCTTCGACGTCAGCCCGGGTGACGGTGGTCCCGGCATTCTGTTGGGGTTCACCGATGCCCGCACGTTCGACCGGCTGTCACCGGACCAGCGACGCGAGCAGGCCCTGTCCGGGTTCGCCACGTTGTTCGGTGACGCCGCGCTACAGCCGATCGACTACATCGACCACTGTTGGAGCACAGAACAATTCGCGCCCGGCGGGCCGACCGCGGCAGTACCACCGGGATCGTGGACACAGTACGGCCGGTGGCTGCGCGAACCGGTGGACTCCATCCACTGGGCCGGCACCGAAACCGCCGACGAGTGGACCGGCTTCCTCGACGGCGCGGTCCGATCCGGGCAGCGCGCGGCCGCCGAAGTCGCGGCCCGGCTTACTGATTGACGGCGGGAGGCAACGCCACCGACTCGGCCAAGGCCCGCAATTGGGCGTTCACCTGAGACGGGCATTCCAGAATCGCGCAGTGGCCGCCGGGCATCTCGACGAAGGCGCTCAGATTCGGGGCGTCAGCGGCGATGCGGCGGGCGGCATTGATCGGCAGCAGCCGATCTTTGGCGCTACCGATCACGAGCGTCGGCACCGACAGGTTCTGCAGCGAGATATGTTGCGGTCCGAGGCTGTTGACCAGCGCCCTGGCCCAGCCGCCACGGCCGGCGGCGGGGGTCTCGGCGAACAGGCGATAGACGAACTCCGCCACCCACGGCTCCGCGTCGTGCCCCACCGCGAGGTGCGCGACGAGCCGCTTGTTGGGACGCTCGGTGATTCGGGGCACCCATGCGCCGCCGAACGTTCTGATCGCGGTGCCGCCGGCCCGGATACGCGTCGACGCCAGCGGTCCCGGGACCTGCAACAACTTCACGTCCCGCACGAGGTCCCCGGTGGTGGTGTTGATGAGCGCGACAGCGTCGGCGCGGGCCGCCACCCGGGCCGGGTAGCGCTGCGACCACGAGGTGATCGCGATACCGCCCATGGAATGTCCGGCGATGGTGGCCCGCTCGCCCGGCCTCAGCGTCGCGTCGAGTACCGCGTCGAGGTCGGCGGCGAGGTGATTGAGGCTGTACCGGCTCCGGCCGTGCGGGGTCTCGCTGAGGCCGTGCCCACGATGGTCGTAGGCGATGACCCGGTAGTCGGCCGCCAGGTCGGCGATCTGGTGGGCCCACACCCCGATGGCACACGTGATGCCGTGGGCCAGCACGATCGGGTGGCCGTCCTCAGGCCCGAACACCTCGGCATGCAACCGCACGCCGTCGACGGCGCGAACCTCGACAGCGCGTCCCGGTGGTAGCTGGGGAAGGGGCATGATCCTCCGATCGTGGCGTCGTTGCCGGGTGAAACCGAGGGTTTATGAGCTTACCGCGCCGGTGGTCAACACCGGTTTGACGACGTCAGCGGCCTTGGCGGCGGCCCAGGCCCGGTCGAAGTCGTCGAACGGGTAGCGGCTGACCATCTTGTCGAGTGGAAGTTCGCCACGTCGGTGCAGCGCGACCAGGCGCGGGATGAAGGTCTGCGGCTCGCTGTCGCCTTCCACCACGCCGCGCAAGGTCAGGCCCTTGCCCATGATGGCCGCGACGGGCAGGTCGGCCGTCAACGCGCCGAGCCCCAGCAGCGCCAGGGTGCCGCGCTCACGCAGCACCCCGACCGCAGCGGCCAGGACCTCGGGCCGGGCGGTGGTATCGACGGCCGCAGCCACTCCCCCGGTCAGTTCGTGCACCGCCGCGGCGGCGTCGCACGCGGTTGGGTCGACGGTGGCGGTGGCGCCCAATTCGGTTGCCAGCGTGCGCCTCTGCTCGATCGGGTCGACCGCGACGATGGTGCGGCACCCGGCGATCCGGGCTCCCATGACCGCCGAGAGCCCGACGGCGCCGGCCCCGAACACCACGAGCGCGTCCGCCGGTTGGGGCGCAACCACATTGAGCACGGCCCCGACGCCGGTCTGCACGCTGCAGCCCAGCGGCGCGGCCAGCGCGGGGTCGATCGGCTCGGGCAGCACCACCGCATTACGGCTGCCTGCGATCGCATAGGTGCAGAAGCTGGACTGGCCGAAGAATCCGCCGCCGACGGGGGCACCGTCGAGGTGCAGCGCGCCGCGGTTGCCACGCATGTTGAGGTCGGTCGAATGCTCGCAGTACGCCGGGGCGTCGGACCGGCAGTTGCCGCAGGCGCCACAGCTGGCGAACGTGAGAACGACCTGGTCACCGACCCGGTGCGCGGCGTCCGGCCCGACCTGGACCACGGTGCCCGCACCTTCGTGACCGAACACCATCGGCAGCTTGCGAAACCGCGCGGCCACGCTCACATCGGTGTGGCAGATACCCACCGCGTCGATGCGGACCAGCACCTCGTCACCGACGGGTTCGCGGATCTGGACGTCGGTGAGCTGTGGATCGGCTCCGGCGTCGAGCACCACCGCGGCGCGGGCGTTGAGCATCCGGTGATGCTAACCACCACTTGACACCTGTCACAATTGGCTGGCGACCCCACCAGAAGGAGACACCGATGCGTGCAGCACAGATCACCGCCCTCGACGGCCCCGACGCGGTGCGGGTGGCCGAGGTCGAGGAACCCAACGGCGACGACGGCACCGTGGTGATCGATGTCCATGCCGCCGGGGTCGCTTTCCCCGACGCCCTGCTCACTCGCGGGCTCTACCAGTACAAGCCGGACCTGCCGTTCACCCCGGGCGCCGAGGTCGCCGGCGTGGTGCGCAGCGCGCCTGCCGGCGCCCATGTCTCAGCCGGCGACCGCGTGCTCGGTCTGACCATGCTGTCCGGCGGCATGGCCGAGGTCGTGGCGCTGCCGGCCGAGCGGGTGTTCGCGCTGCCGGACTCGGTGTCGTTCGAGGCCGGCGCCGGCATCCTGTTCAACGACCTGACGGTGCAGTTCGCGTTGCGCACCCGCGGCAGGCTGGCCCACGGCGAGACCGTGCTGGTGCACGGCGCGGCCGGCGGCATCGGCACCTCGGCGCTGCGCCTGGCCCCGGCGCTGGGCGCCTCACGCACCATCGCGGTGGTGTCCACCGAGGAGAAGGCCGAGATCGCCAGGGCCGCAGGAGCATCGGATGTGGTGCTGGCCGACGGGTTCCGTGACGCGGTCAAGGAACTCACCGGCGGCCGCGGGGTGGATGTCGTCCTCGACCCGGTCGGCGGTGACCGCTTCACCGACTCCCTGCGATCACTCGCCGTCGGGGGGCGGTTGCTGGTCGTCGGCTTCACCGGCGGTGAGATCCCGACGGTCAAGGTCAACCGGCTGCTGCTCAACAACGTCGACGTGATCGGCGCGGGCTGGGGCGCCTGGACGTTCTCCCACCCGGGCTACCTGCAGGAGCAGTGGGCCGAACTGCAGCCGTTGCTGGCCTCCGGCGCGGTGCCCGCCCCGCAACCCGAGGTGTACCCGCTGGAGCAGGCCGCCCAGGCCATCGCGTCACTGGAAAACCGCAGCGCCAAAGGCAAAGTGGTCCTCAAACTCAGGTAGCCGTACTCACGGCAGCGCCCGGGCTGCGATCGCGGCAACCCGGTCGAGGGTGGCCCGCGGAACTCGGTCTCGGGCAGCTTGGGCGATGCCGCTCAGCGTGGACATCACGAACTGGGCCAGCGCCTGCGCATCGGTATCGGTCGGCACGTCCCCCGCCGCGATGTCCGCGCTGACCTTGTCGGCGAGCTCACCCGTCTTCTGACGACGGATGCGTTGCAGGGCGGCCCGCACGGCCGGATCGGCGGTGCCGTCGTCGCCGCTGACGATGAGACATCCGTTGGGCAGGCCGCGGCGGGTATAGCGGGCCGGAGCTTCGCGCAGAATGCGGGCGAAGGCCTCGCGGGCGGTCGGCTCTTCGCCCAACGCGGCGTTGATGAACCCGCCGTACCGCTCGTCGTAGACCTGCACCGCTTCGTTGAACAGACACTGTTTGTCCCCGAAAGCCGCGTAGATGCTGGGGATTCCGATACCCAGCGCACTGCTCAGATCGCGCGTGGACGTGGCTTCGTACCCGCGCTCCCAGAACAGCAGGATCGCCTTGTCCAGGGCCGCGTCACGATCGAATGAGCGGGGCCGTCCACGTACCGGGGTCACCCAGCCATTCTATAGCGACCGCTAGTTAATGTGCTAGCGTCGAATTTTGTATCGACCGCTAAAGAAAGGATGGCAACGTGCCCGCTCTGAACGGCAAGACCGCACTGGTGACCGGCGCCAGCCGGGGAATCGGCCGGGCCATCGCCCTTCGCCTGGCCCACGACGGCGCCCGGGTCGGCGTGCACTACGGCAGCCGCGCCGACGCCGCCGAACAGACCGTGCGGCAGATCGTCGAGGCCGGCGGCGAGGCCTTCGCGGTTCCGGCGGCACTCGGCGTCGCCGGCGACGCATCGCGACTCTGGGAGGCCTTCGACCGCCACGCCGACGGCCTCGACATCCTGGTGAACAATTCCGGGATACTGGGTGGGCGAATCGGTTTCGACGATCTCAACGAATCGACTTACGACGAGATCTTCGCGGTGAACACCCGCGCGCCGGTCTTCATCACCCAGCAGGGGCTGTCCCGGCTCCGCGACAACGGCCGCATCGTCAACATCTCGACGCGGTTCACCCACGGCGCCCGGATACCGGAACTGCTGGCCTACGCGATGTCCAAGGCCGCCCTCGACTCGTTCACCGCGACCCTGGCCAAACACGTTGCGCCGCGAGGTATCACGGTGAACGCGGTGGGACCGGGGAGCACCGACACCGACATGAACGCGGCCCGGCTGGCCTCTACGGAGGGCCGGGCGGCCGTGGCGGCACAGTCACCGTTGAACCGGGTCGCCCAGCCGGACGACGTCGCCGATATCGTCGCGTTCCTGGCCTCCGGGGATTCCCGGTGGGTGACCGGCCAGTGGATCGACGCCAGCGGAGGGTCGATGCTCTGATGCCAGTTGCGATCTGGATCATCGGTGCCGCGATATTCGCCCAGGGCACAAGCGAACTCATGCTGGCCGGCCTGCTTCCCGAGATGTCGGCCGATCTCGGCGTGACGATTCCACAAGCCGGGCTGCTGGTATCGGTGTTCGCGCTCGGCATGCTGATCGGCGCTCCCGTCCTCGCCGTCGTCACCCTGCGCTGGCCGCGCCGACGGGCCCTGCTGGCATTCCTGGCGATCTTCGTCCTGGCGCACGTCGCCGGTGCGCTCACCGATTCCTACTCGGTGCTGGTGGCGGTCAGATTCGTCGCGGCTTTCGTCTACGCCGGCTTCTGGGCCGTCGGCGCGGGTACCGCGATGTCACTGGTCTCCCCCGACCGGCGCGGGCGCGCGATGAGCGTCGTCGCCGGTGGACTCACGGTCGCCACGGTGATCGGGCTGCCCGCGGGCACCTGGATCGGTCAGAATCTGGG
Source organism: Mycolicibacterium boenickei (assembly GCF_010731295.1). Classification (NCBI taxonomy): domain Bacteria; kingdom Bacillati; phylum Actinomycetota; class Actinomycetes; order Mycobacteriales; family Mycobacteriaceae; genus Mycobacterium; species Mycolicibacterium boenickei. The sequence continues at coordinate 5,702,902 of NZ_AP022579.1, forward strand.
CTGGCGCGGCGCATTCTGGGCCGTCGCCGCCATGTCCACCCTGGCCGCGGGCGCCGTGCTGGCCGCTGTCCCGACGGCACGCCCCGCCACCGCGCCACGGATGGCCGACGAGTTGCGCGGGCTGGCCGTGCCCCGGCTGTGGTTGTCCTATGCCATGACCGCGGTCAGCACCGCGGCACTGCTCGGCACCTTCACCTATCTCGGCGCCATGCTGATCACAACCAGCGGCCTGGGGTCCGGGTGGGTGCCGCTGGTGCTGCTCGGCTACGGCGTCGGCGCACTGACCGGGATGGCGGCGGGCGGCTACGCGGCCGACCGATGGCCGCGCGGGGTACTGCTGATCGGATTCACCGCGTTGTGCGCCGTGCTGGTCGCGATCGCGATCGTCAGCCACCATGCGCTGCCGGTCGGCGCGCTCAGCGTGCTGCTCGGGCTGGCCGGTTTCGGGACGAACCCGGCGCTGAATTCGCGGGTCTTCGCCCTGGGCGCGTCCGCCCCGACGCTGACCGCGGCCGGCACCACCTCCGCGTTCAACGTCGGGATCGCCCTCGGACCGTGGCTGGCCGGAATGGCCCTGACCGCCGGGGCGGGCTACCCGGTGGTGCCGTGGATCGGCGCCGGACTGGCCGTCGTCGCTCTGATGCTGTTCGCCGTGGATGCCGCGCTGGCTCGGGGTCACCGGGCCGTCGCACGGCCACAGCCCAGCGTGCCGTGCCCGACCTGACCCACGGTCCGCGGAATAGCGGCGAGGCGCCCGGTGTTGCGGGGTGCGTGACTGAACATGCCGAATTGAGCCCGACCGACTGGGTACGCGACCAGACCCAGCGCATCCTGGAACAAGGCACCACCGAGGGCATCGAGGTGCTGGACCGCCCCATCGTGCTGTTCACGACGACGGGCGCCAAGTCCGGCAAGAAGCGGTATGTACCGCTGATGCGCGTCGAGGAGAACGGCCGCTACGCGATGGTGGCCTCCAAGGGTGGCGCCCCGGAGCACCCGTCCTGGTACTTCAACGTCAAGGCCAACCCGGCCGTGACGGTGCAGGACGGCGACAAGACGTCGTCGCTGACCGCTCGCGAACTGGACGGCGACGAGCGCGAGCACTGGTGGAAGCTGGCCGTCAAGGCCTACCCGCCGTACGCCGAGTACCAGACGAACACCGACCGACAGATTCCGGTCTTCGTCGTCGAGTGACGCGTCACCACCAGCCGAGGGCGTCGGACATCTGCCGCGCCAGCTCGGTGGTGAGGGTGCGGACATAGGCCGCCGAGAGGTGATGGGCATCGTGGTACACGAGCACATTGCCCTCGACGGCACGGCAGATCGTCGGGCGGCACACCGCATCGGTGAGGTCGAGTGCCTTCATCAGCGGATAGTCGGCCAGATGGTCGAGGGTGGGATTGCGGTCGGCGAGGGCTTCGTCGCGCGGCAACCCACAGGATTCGGCGTCGCCGCCTCTGGACAGGCAGTCGACCGGCGAGAAGAACCATCCGTCCCGGATCATCCAGGGCGTGTCACGCATGCCGAGCATCGGAATCCCGTTGGCGGACAGCTCATCCCAGATCCCGAGGTAGTAGTCGGGCACATAATCGCCCGGGCTGTTGAGGATCGGGCGCGTCGAGGTGAAGAACACATAATCCGGCCGGTCCGCGATGATCTGCGCCAGCGCGTTGTCCGACCAGGTACGGCAGGACGGATACGGCTCGAAGGATCCCGCGATGATGGGCAGCCGCTTGGTGGTCAGCGGGCAGCCGAACTTCAAGTAGGTGGTCACCTTGAAGCCGTGTTGACGCCCGATCTGGTGCAGCGCGGTCAGCCAGTGCTCTGAATGCGACCCACCGGCCAGCGCGATCGTGTGGGCCCCCTTGGGGTCTCCGTATACGCAGGTGATGACCTCGGCACCGGTGAATCCGGTGACGCAATGGTCGACCGCTGACGGTGGAATGTCGTCGTCGGCCTCCAACGCGCTCGGGCGCATCGGCAGCTTGGCGACCGGCCGGTTCTCGATGAGCGCCTGCGCGCCCGGATAGTCGCGGATCGAGAGCATGCCGAGTTCGGCACCGCTGGCGCGGGCGCGGGCGACATGCCCCTGCCACATCAGCGACGTCGCCACCAGCACCACCGCCACGAGCACCACCACTGCGCCCGACACCACTCGCAGGCCCGGCCCCCGACGCCACGGCAGCTGAGCCCATCGCGCGGTGAGCGTCGCCAACGCCCCCACGGCCAGCATGATCACGATGCCATCGGCCAGGCCGACCGCATCGTCGTTGATGGTCGCCAGCCAGAAGATCAGCAGGGGCCAGTGCCACAGATACAGCGGATAGGCCGCCGCCCCGATGGCGACCAGCGGGGCGCTGCACAGGAATTCGTTCGCCCTGGGCGACGTCCCCTGGGCTGCACCGACGATCACCAGCACCGTCGCCGCGACCGGAATCAATGTCCAGATGCCCGGCGACTGCACGGCCCGGCCGGTGAGCACGCCGCACACCAGGATCGCCACCAGGCCGGTCGCTGCCGCACCGGCCCGCAACCAGCCAGGCCACCGGGTCAGCCTCGCCGGGCCCGCGACCAGCGCCGCGGCCAACACACCGACCAGCAGCTCCCAGGCGCGCGCCGCAGTGCTGTAGTAGGCGAGCATCGGATTGTCTGCCTGGGTCGTGATCGCGTAGTACAGCGATGCCGCCGCCGCGATACCCGACACGGCGACCAGGCTCGTGCGTCGCGCGCCGCGACCCCGACGCACCGTCACCGCGAGAACGACACCGGCGAGCACGAAGAACGCGAGCGCGAACTGGCCCAGCACCGAGACGGCCCACAGGTGATGCAGCGGGGTGACCGTCTCACCGGCCTGCACATAGTCGTCCGCCGAGCCGAGCAACTCCCAGTTCTGATAGAAGCCCAGACCCGCCAGCGTCTGGTCGGCGAAAGCCTCCCACCGGGTCTCCGGTTGCACGAGCACGGTGAGCACCGCACTCACGACCACCACCAGAACCAGCGGCGGCACCAACCAGCGCACCACCCGCCCGAACTCGGCGGCCAGGATTCTCGGGCTCGCCGTACCGATGTCGCGAAGAACCCGACCGCCGATGAAGAAGCCGGAGAGCACCAGCAGGACATCCATCCCACCGGGTGCCCGGCCGAACCAGAGATGGCAGACGACGACCATCACGGCGGCGACGCCACTCAGCCCGATCAGGTCATCACGCACCCGCCGCCGGACAACGGGAACGCGAACCAGATCGCCAACAATCGCCTGCACGCTGAACTTCCCCTGGGCTGTATTCGCCGGTCATCGACGACGAGAACACCTGGGGCCACGCCGTTCGTCGACCGAGCATAGGCCACCGCGACGGGCGGTCACCTCCGGCGTCCAGGCGCCACGAAGCGCCAAAGCGGACGGACTCCGATGCCCTCAGCCCGGCCGGCGAGACTCCAGCAGCTGCCACGCCCTGAGCGCCAGCCAGAGCTGGGCCCGGGTATCGGCCGATTCCAGGTCGTCACCCAACAACTGGCAGATGCGTCGCATCCGGTTGCGCATGGTATGGCGATGGACCGCGAGCTCGGCGGCCGCGGCTTCCATCTGGCCGTTGCGTCCGAGGAACGCAGCCAGCGTCGGGATCAGCTCGTCCCCACCGGCCAGCGCATCCAACGGCGCGGCCAGAACGCGAAGTTCGGCGGCGCTGCGGCCGTCGAGCAGCACCCCCATCGGGCTGAGCTCGCCGAACTCGCTGAACCGCCCGGCGCCGGAGTGGGCCGCGATGCGGGCCTGCTCCAGAGCCGTCTGCACCTCTGACAGACGGCTCGGAAGACTCATCCCGCCGCCGATCGTCAGGCCTGTCTGCCGCTCGAGCTCCTCGACGACGGTGCGGATGCGGCGTCGGCTCCCGGCCGCCGGAACCACGATCACGATCTCCTCGCCCGTCGGTGCCATCAGAAACGTGGTCAGCACCCGGCCCAGCACATGCTCGGCCGCCAACAACGGCCCCGCTCCGGTGAACGACGCCGCGACTACGTCGCTATCAGGCTCGAAACCGAAGTAGCGCAACACCGCATCGTCGACGCCACCCGACCCGGCGAGCATCTCGCGGGTGACCGCGATCCGCAGCAGCTGCTCGGCGTCGACCACCCGGGCCGGCTTCTCGATCGCAATCGAGATGAGCGACACCGCATGTGCGACCAGGAGGCGGTCGGCGTTCGACATCGCGGCGGACGTGCGCACCGCGAGCCGCCCGCGTACCGGCTGGGCGGCACGCAGATTCTGGATCGTGACGTAGGCATCCCCGTCCGCGGTGACATGGGCACCGCGCCGGCCCGCGGTGCCGGCTTGCTCGCCGAGCACGGCGATCAGCCGCTCCTGCGCACCGCCTGCGGCCGCCAGCACCGTGGCGTCGGTGTCGACCACCACCACCGTCGCCGACAGAGCGTCGGCCAGGGCGCCGACCACCCCCGGAATGCCACCACGCAATGTGGCGCGGGCCAGCACCTCCTGAGCGTCGACCACGCGCTGCACCGAGCGCAGTTCGTCGGCCCTGAGCGCATCGATCACCACCCGCGCGATCGCGATGAACGGGGTCGACGGCGGCACCTCCAGCACCGGCAGTCCGAATTCGTCACCGGCTGCCCGCACCGCAGGTGGCACATAGGCGAGCGTGGTGCCGGTGTCGATGGCCAGCGCCGCCGTGCCGGCCGCGGCCAGGCGCGCGACATAGGCGGATTGCGCGGCGTCGTCGGCACCGATGTTGATGCCCGTCGTCATCACCAACTCACCACCGGCCAGGTACGGCGTCGGATCGCTCAGTTCGATCGCATGCGCCCAGGAGATCTCGCGGTCGGCGCCGAGCGCCCCGGCCACCACGACAAGGCCTAGGCTGTCGACCTCGGACAGGTCCCGCACCGTGAGCGCCACAGAAGCAGTCTTACTCCTTTTCGGCGGTCGCCGGCATCACCCCGAGCACGCGCCTGTGACGGCAGGCACTCCTCTGCGACCAAACGGCTTGAGCTGTAGTCAAACTCACACTCTAAGAATTGGTTTTAATCAACGCCGAGCGGGAGCATGGAGGCATCCCTTTCTTCGGGCGATCCCCGATGTGTGGATGTAGAAACAAACGAGTACCCGTGATCCGGGGCACTTTCAAGGAGTGAGAAGTATGTCGTTCGCACAATTCCGTGCAAACCAGAAGCGGGCCAACATGCGGCGCCGCATCTACGCGCGGATCAACGAACTGCCCGACTCGTCGGTGCGCGAAGAGTTGATCGCAGTCGTCCAGCGGCACGAGCTTCAGGATGCACATCACTGAAATGACGATCCCGCTGTACAGAGCCGGTGGCCCCAAGGCCTCCGGCTCTGTTGTTTTCGGCGGTCAGATCGGTTAGCCGCGGCCGAAGTACGGCATGGCCCGAGCCATCACGGTCAGGGAAGGAACCGACACCTCCAGCGGCAGTTCGACGAGGTGCGCGACGGCGCGGGCCACATGCTCGACGTCGAAAGTCGGCTCAGCCGCGAGGCTTCCATCGGCCTGCAAGGTCTGATGGCTGAATCCGGCGGTCATGTCCGTCGCGGCATTGCCGATGTCGATCTGGGTGACACAGATGTCGATATCGCGCAGATCCAACAACATTGACGCGGTCAGCCCACTCATCGCGTGCTTGGTGACGGTGTAGGCCAGGCTCTTGGGGCGGGGCCGGTGCGCCGAGATCGATCCGTTGTTGATGATCCGGCCGCCCCTTGGCAGCTGAGCCGCCATGACACGCGCGGCTTCCCTGGCGCAGAACACCGCGCCGTCGACGTTGGTGCGCCACGTGGAATGCCACTGCTCGTCGTCGATGTCGGCGATCGACGCCGACGGTCCGAATACCCCGGCGTTGTTGAACAGCACGTCGACGCGTCCGAATGTCGACACCGTATCGGCGAACAGCGCCTGCACCGAGGCTGAATCCGTGACGTCGGTCGGGACGACGCGGGCATTCGGGTTCCCGTCGGCGACGGCCCTCAGCGGCTCGGGGCGACGCCCCGACAGCACCACCCGATGGCCTGCCCCCAACAGGACCCGAGCCGTTGCGCCGCCGATACCGCTACCCGCACCCGTGATGACCACGACCTTCTGGTCTTTCTGCACGGGTTCGATTGTGCCCGACCTCGCCTCAGCGCATCCGGGATCGCCGATTGCGCTGAGGCGAGGGAGTTCAGTTGAGCAGGTAAAGGCCTACCGTGCCACCGTCATTCACGGCATAGACGGCTTCACCCGGGCCGGCGCCGGCAGCGTTGGCCGCGGCCACCGCCGACGGAGCGTCGGCGTGATTGCCGGTCCAGTGCCATGCGCGACCGCCGGTGCCGGTGTGGTTGTCGAATATATAGAGGCCGACGGTCCCGCCGTCGTTGACCTCGAAGATCGCCTCACCGGGCCCTGCTCCCGATGCGGTGGCCGCAGCCGCCGCCGATGGTGCGTCCCCGTGATTGCCAGTCCATCTCCAGCTCATGTTGAACTCCTGTGTCGAGTGCCGATGCGCCCGTGGTCGATGGGCACATCCACTGTCGGCCGCGGTCACGGCGTCGCGCACGCGTAGTGCACTACTCGACTGGGATCCGGAGCTAATGCGTCGGCGTACCGCCCGCGGGACTCGGGCGCGGCGCGGTGAAGAACGCCGCCACCACGGCGATCACGCTGATCATCGCCGCGACCGTGAATGCCGCATGGACACCCGGTAGATCCGGGGCCCCGCCCGATTGGGACGCCTTCGTCATGACCGTCACGAACAAGGCGGTTCCGGCCGCGCCCGCAACCTGTTGCAGCGTCGTCAAGATGGCACTGCCGTGTGAATAGAACCGGTCGGGCAGAACGCCGAGCGCGTCAGTCATCAACGGGGTGAACATCATCGACAGGCCCACCATCATGATCGTCTGCAGCACAACCAGTTCCCACACGGGAGACGCCGCCGACAGCAGGGTGAATCCCCACAGTGATGCGCACAGCAGCAGCGAACCGGGCACGACGAGCACCCTGGCACCGTGCCGGTCATACGCCCGCCCGACCAGCGGACCGGCCAACCCCATCAGCAGCCCACCCGGCAGGGTCGCCAATCCGGCGACCAACGCGCTCTGCTTCAACACGTCCTGGACGTACAGCGGCACCATGATGATGGCGCCGAACAACCCCATGAACCCGAGGATCACCAGGCCCAGCGACACCGAGAACCGGCGATACGTGAACGGGCGCAGGTCGAGGAACGCGCGGTCGCGTCGCTGCAGTTGGATCTGCCGCGCACCGAACAGCACCATCGCCACCGCACCCACCGTCATCGGCACCCACGCCGGTAGCGACTGCTGACCGTGGGCCGCCTCACCCATCAGCGACAGCCCGAACACCAAGCCCGCGAACGCAACCGCCGAAAGCGGTACCGAGACCGGATCGATCGGCGTCGGTTCCTCTCGCTCATCGTCGACGCGCAGCCAGGCCAGACCGGCGCTGAGCGCCACCAGCGCGATGGGCAGCACGATCCAGAACATCCAGCGCCAGTCGAGCGAGCCCAGGATGAACCCGGACAGCGTGGGACCGATCGCCGGAGCTACCGCGATGACGATCGAGATGGTGCCCATCATCTGGCCGCGCCGATCGGCCGGGATCAACGTCATGACCGTCGTCATCAGCAGCGGCATCATCACAGCGGTCCCGCACGCCTGCACGATCCGCCCGACCAGCAGCACCGCGAACCCCGGGGCCAGCGCGGCGATCAGGGTGCCGGTGCAGAACAACGCCATCGACGCCAGGTAGATGCTCCGTACCGGGTAGCGCTGCAGCAGCGATCCGGACATCGGGATCACCACGGCCATCGTCAACAGGAAGCCACTGGTCAGCCATTGCGCCGTGCTCGCGGAGATGTCCAGGTCCACGATCAGCGCGGGCAGTGCCACGCTCATGATCGTCTCGTTGAGGATCATCACGAACGCCGAGCCCACCAGCAGCGCGATGATGACGTTGGCGCTCGCCTGGGTACGCGGTTGCGTCGCGATCTCCCCCGTGCTCGGGCCCGTACTCATTACCTCTCCCCTGTCTCCCCCGAGACTTCGTTTGCGCAGCCACCCAGGGTAGGTGGGGCACCCGACATCAGGGAAACCGGTTTTTGCTGCGGTGGTCGCGTCGCGGGAAATTAACGCAGACAGAAATTGAGTAGTGGACTACTACAGACTTCGCGCCGGCCGGACGAAAGCATCGGGCAATGACGATCATCGACGAAGCACCGCACCTCGACAGCGCCATCCCGTCATTCCCACTCGCCACCAACGGGACGCCGCATCCACTTGCCCTCACGACAGCGAGTTTCAAGGCGGCGATGTCGGCCGCGGACCGACTGATCATCGACGGTCGTGCCACTCGCGACGACGTGCAGGCCCGAGTTATCGCCGCCTGCAATGCCCTATCCGACCAGATCCGGGTCCACCTGTGTGCCGGTGCCCCTGACGCCGACGAGCTGGGCGCGTTCGTGCACCGGGAGACCTACCCGTATCTGGGGCTGAGCACTCTGATCGACCGCTCCTACGCCAAGCCCCGCGGGTACGCGGGTGACTATCTGACGTTGCAGATGGTGTACGACGACCAGCCGGACGGTGTGCGCCGACTCGGCCCGTACATCGACCGGTGGTTTCTCGGCATACCCGCCTCGTGCGCGGTGAAGAACCGACGAAAACTGTTGCGCGACATCATTTTCGACACCGCGCAGCATTGCCACGACCGGCCCGCTGCGATCACGAGCCTGGCCTGCGGGCCGGCCAGGGAGATCTTCGACATCTTCGGCCAGACGCAGTACCCGGACATCATCGCCACCTGCCTGGACATCGACGACCAGGCATTGGGCTATGCCAAGGGCGTCGCGCACAACGCCGGTGTGACGGGGCGAGTTGCGTTCGTACAAGCCAACATCGTCAAGGTCGCGCTGGGACGTCAAACCCTCGAGCTGGGCGATCAGGATCTGGTGTATTCGATCGGCCTCATCGATTATCTGGCCGATCATCTCGTGGTGAAGCTGCTGGACTGGATCTACCATCACCTGCGCCCGGGCGGGACAGCGCTGGTCGGGAACTTCGATATCGACAATCCCGATCGGGCCTTCATGGACCACCTGCTCGACTGGAAACTGATCCACCGCTCACCACAGGACTTGGAAGACCTGTTCGCGCAGTCGAAGTTCGCGGGCGCGCCCGTCGAGGTGCGACGCGAAGCCACCGGGATCAACCTGTTCGCCTCGGCCAGCCGGCCAGTGAATGAGATGTCCAATCCTGGTTCGCGCGGCCACAAGCGGGTTTAGGGTCGAAAAATGACTGGGTCACCTGTGATTCGCCGCCTGGTGTCAGCGGCGGCAATCGTGTCGATGATCGGCGTTGGGGCGGCGTGCAATTCACCCGATCCGGGCAGCGGCACCGGACCGGCACCGACCACGGTCGACGCCACCACAACACCTGCATCGCCGGATGCCGAGGCCCAACCGTTCACCGGTTTCCTCGAAACCGTCGACGGTACAAGAGGAATCGTCACCTACAAGGCAGAGCTTCCGCAGCTGAAAGGCGGGGCCGCCGCAGTCCGCGACAAGTTCAACGCCTCGGTCCGCGCTGCCCTCGACGACTATCTGAGGCCCACCGAGGACAACCTCCCGGTCACGGTCGCTCCGGGCACGCTGCTCGAGGACGAACGCAGCAGGGTGTCCCACATCGGAAGCGGTGTGGTGGCCGGCGTGCTGCTGCTCAACATCTACGTCGAGCACGCGGCGCATCCGTTCAACACAGTCTCGACGACGGTCATCGACGCCCATACCGCCGCGCCGATCATGATCACCGACCTGTTCGCCGACCAGAACGCCGGCCTGAACGCGGTGGTGCAGGCCATCAAGGCCGAGATGGCCGGCGACGACAAGCTGGCCAACCAGACGCCACCGGAGCCGGTCGCCGATCAGCTCGCCAACTGGCTGCCCGACGACGACGGCCTGGTGTTCTACCTATCGGTCGCCCACGTGCTCGGCGACTACTACCCGGTCACGGTGAGCTGGGACACGATTGCCGGCGTTCTCGCGCCAGGGGTGCGGGAGAAGCTGACGAAGTAAGTCCGCGACTGGTGAGCGCACCGAGGATCACGGCATGAAAATGGCCCCCGGAGATAATCTCCGAGGGCCATTTCCTCTTGGTAGCGGGGACAGGATTCGAACCTGCGACCTCTGGGTTATGAGCCCAGCGAGCTACCGAGCTGCTCCACCCCGCGTTGCGAATACAAGGTTACCGGGGTCTTACGTGGAGCTCCAAATCGGGTGCTCAGAGCGTTTTTTGGCCCGGAAACGACCGGAAATCAACCCACGAAGCGCACCACCTGGCCGCACCGGAACACCCCTGCCGGGTCGTGCCGCTCGGCCAGAGCGGCCAGCCAGTGCCGGGTCTCCTCGTCGTAGACCCGCACGGCCCGTCCGGCGTCCTCAGACGGCGCGAAATTGGCGATCTGGCCGCCGCTGGACCATTGCGACAGCGCCACGATCAGCGCACCGGCCTGCGGCACCACCCGTTCGGCGACCGGAGGCGCCAGCACTCCGATGACGGCCACCGCGAAGGCAGCGTCGCGGTGGCAGAACGCACTGCGGTGTTGCGCCTCACGCGCCAGGGCGCCACCGAGCATCCGGACTTCGACGATCGTCTGCACCGAGCCGGATTCCGGACCGGCCGCATCGAGGAGCACCTCAACCGCATCCGCGGTCAATTCTCGTAGCAGCGTGTGGTGTTCGTAGATCGGCATCGGATCGACCGGATCGGCATGCACCGCACCGATCGCGGCGTACGGCATCACCGCGACGGTGTCGAGCACCGGCGTGGCGACCGCACGCATCGGCGCCAGGAGTCGTTCGGCTTCGGCGAAGTCGCCTAGGGCGGCGTAGCGCACCGCGACGGTGAAGCGGCCGGCCAACGGCTCGGGAACTCCGGGCAACGGTGGAAGCTGCAGCAGTGCAAGAGAAGTCGAGATGGACTCCGGCAGGTCGGCACACCATCGGGCCCACTCGCGCACCACCGTGGCATCGGTAGCGTCGAAATACACCGCGCCGCCGTAGAACTCAGAGATCGGCAGCAGGTCGATCTCGACGGAAGTGACGATGCCCAGGGTCGATTTCCCGCCACGTAGACCCCAGAACAACTCGGCGTTCTCTTCGGGTGAGGCCCGCAACAACTCCCCGGCACCGGTGACCAACTCGAAGGACCGCACGTAGTCCGACGACAGCCCGACGGTGCGCACCAGCGGCCCGATCCCGGCACCGGTCAGGTATCCCACAACACCGACGCGTGGTGAGGATCCGCACAATCCGGCCAGACCGTGCGGAGTCGCCGCGTCGAGCACGTGCTGCCACGTCGCCCCGGCCGCCACCCGGGCGGTGCGGGCCACCGGGTCGACAGCGACGTCCGTCATGCCGGACGTCACCACGAGGATCGTGTCGGAGGTGACCGACAGGGCACCGTGGCCGGTGGCCTGGACGCTCACCCGGTATCCCCGGGCGGCCGCGTAACCGACGGTGTTGGCGATGTCGTAGGCCGACGACGCCAACACGACTGCGGCGGGCTGCACGGTGGCCGCCAGATTCCACGGGGTGGCGCGCTCGTAGCCGGCCTCTCCAGGCAGCGCGACCGGGGCGGCGACGTGGGCACGTAGCCCCTCCAGCGCGTCGTCCAGGCCGTCGTGCGCAAGGTCGGTCAGGGTCATCGGGGTCCTCCCAGGAATGCTGCTCAGCAGCCGGTGCGAATACTCGGCGCAAAGCATGACCGGGACCTCTTGGTGTTGACTTGGTGCCCAGGTCAACTCACGGCGAGCAGACGCAAAACCCCCCATTTCTGCTCCGAAATGGGGGGTTTTGCGTCTGCTCGCGGGAGGACCTACTTGGACGAATTGAACTTGTTCATCGCATCGTTCAACCGCTGCAACGCCTCCCCGTACTTGCCGAAGTCACCGCTGCGCTGCGCATCCTGCGCCGCCGACAGGGCCGACTCGACCTCCTTGAGCGCGCCGGCCTTGGCCGGCGACAGCTGCACGGGCTCTCCCGGCGGGACCGCCGCGGGCGGTGGTGCGACGACCTGCGGCGCCTGACCGTCGGCATTGGCCGGCGGTTGAGCGGCCGGCGGAGCGACTTCAGGCGTACCGGCGGCCTGCGGTTTGCCGTCGGTGGGAGCCACATTGGTGGCGGTGGCACCCGCCCCCGGGCCGAACAGTTCGGTGAGCGCGGCACCAACGGTCGGGCCGTAGCCGACCTTGTCGCCGTAGAGCATGGCGACCCGGATCAGGCGCGGGTACGTCGACGCCGCGTCGCTGGTTCCCGGCGATGCGTAAACCGGTGCCACGTAGAGCAACCCGCCATCGGCCACCGGCAGGGTCAACAGGTTGCCCCACCGGATCCGGTTCAGGTTGTCGCGTCCGATCACACCGAGGTCCTGCGTGACGGCGGTGTCGGTGCTGATCGCGTTGAATGCCTGTTTGGGGCCCTTGACCTCACCCGGGATCGTCAGCACGGTGATCTTGCCGTACGTCGCGGGATCCGAGCTGGCACTGACATAGGCGGCGAGGAACTCGCGCTGCAACCAGTTCAGCGCGCTGGTCAGCTGGAACGACGCCGAACCATCGTTGTTCACAAGGTCTTTGGCGACGATGTAGAACGGGGGCTGATAGCTGCTCGCCGTCGGGTTCGGGTCCAGCGGGACATTCCAGAAGTCGGCGTTGGTGAAGAACTTCACCGGATCGTCGACGTGGTACTTGGTCAGCAGGGACCGCTGCACCTTGAACAGATCCTCGGGATACCGCAGGTGCGACTGCAGTTCCGGAGAGATGTCCGCCTTCGGCTTGACGGTGCCCGGGAAGACGCTCATCCAGGCCTTGAGTACCGGATCCTGCTCGTCCTGGGCATACAGCGTCACGGTGCCGTCATAGGCGTCGACGGTGGCCTTGACCGAGTTACGGATGTAGGACACCTGCTTGTCGGGAGCCAGCCGGTTGACCGCGACCTCGTTGGAATCGGCCGTCGCGCTCGACAGCGTGGTCAACTCCGAGTACGGGTAGTTGTCCAACGTCGTGTAACCGTCGACGATCCAGACCATGCGCTTGTTGACGATCGCCGGGTACACGCTGGTGTCGGTGGTCAGCCACGGCGCCACCGCCTCCACGCGCTCGGCCGGATCCCGGTTGAACAGGATCTTGCTGTTCTCACCGATCACGTTGGACAGCAGGAAGTTCCGTTCGGCGAACTTGGCCGCGAACACCGTCCGGGCCAGCCAGTTGCCGATCGGCACACCGCCGGTGCCCGAGTAGGTGTAGTTCTTGGTGTCGGTGTTGGTCTCGTAGTCGTACTCGCGGTCGACGTCACCGTTCTTGCCGACGATCGCATAGTCGGCCGAGGTGTCGGCGATCACCGGACCGAAGTAGACCCGGGGCTGATCCAGCGGTGCCGGTCCGGGCGAGATCACCTTGCCGTTGGCGCCGACGACGCTGGCGAGGAACTCGGGGTAACCACCGTTCTGGTTGGGGTCGTTGGCAATTCCACGCACCGTGTTGGCCGGTGAGGCGATGAAGCCGTTGCCGTGGGTGTAGACGGTGTGCCGGTTGATCCAGTCGCGCTGGTTCTCGATCAACCGGTCCGGGTTGAGTTCGCGTGCGGCGACTACGAAGTCGCGCAGGCCGCCGTCAGGACCGGCATAGCGGTCGATGGCCAGCTGGTCGGGGAAGAAGTAGAAGTTCTTACCCTGCTGGAACTGGGTGAACGCGGGGCTGACGATCGTCGGATCGAGCAGCCGGATGTTCGACGTAGTGGCGCGGTCCGCGGCCACCTGCGCCGCCGTGGTCTGGCCGTTGCTCTCGTAGTTGCGGTACGTCACCGTGTCGTCGGTGAGCCCATAGGCCTGCCTGGTCGCGGCGATACTGCGGCTGATGTATTCGCTTTCCTTCTGCGCGGCGTTGGGCTTGACGCTGAACTGCTCGACGATCAGCGGCCACCCCGCACCCACCACCAATGAGCTGAGCAGCAACAGCACCACGCCGATGGCGGGAATCCGCAAGTCGCGCAGCACGATCGCCGAGAACACCGCGGCCGCGCAGATCAGCGCGATGGCCAACAGGATCAGCTTGGCCGGCAGCACGGCGTTGATGTCGGTGTAGCCGGCGCCGGTGAAGGGCTTGGCGGCGCGGGTGTTGCTCAGTAGCTCGTAGCGGTCCAGCCAGTACGCGAATGCCTTGAGCAGGATCAGGAAGCCGACCAGGCTGATCAGCTGGATACGCGCGGCGCGGCTCAGCGCTCCGCTGCGACCCGTCAGCCGGATCCCGCCGAACACGTAGTGCCCCAGCAGGTTCGCCACGAACGCCAGGAACGTCGCGACGAACAGATAAGTCAGCACCAAGCGGTAGAACGGCAGATCGAACGCGTAGAAGCCCAAATCCCGGCCGAACTGCGGATCGGTGATCCCGAAATCGCTGCCGTGCAGGAACAGCTGCACCCGCACCCAGTAGCTCTGCGCGATCACACCGGCGAGCAGGCCGATGAAGACCGGTACCCCGATCCCGAACAGCCGCAGCCGGGCCAGCACAGTGGTGCGGTACCGCGCCACCGGATCATTCGGGCCGGCGGCCGGGACGAACACCGGACGGCTGCGGTAGGCCAACGCCAGCCCCGCGAACACCACCGCCCCGATGAGCAGACCCACCACGAGGAACACGATGAGACGGGTGGCCAGCACGGTGGTGAACACCGAGCGGTACCCCAGCTCGCCGAACCACAGCCAGTCGACGTAGCCGTCGACCACCCGAGGTCCGATCAACAACGCCAACACCGCCACCAGTGCCAGCCCGATCAGTACTCGGCTACGTCGCGTCAGCTTCGGCATCCTCGCCGCCGGCCGCATCCCCACTCGTGAACTCCCGTTTCAGCCTCGGTGGACTCGTGACATGCCCGACGGGGCCGCCCGATTTTCTACAACTCTAGTCATCCACCGGCCGGGTGCGGCCTAACAGCGAGGTGGTTCGCCACCGGCAGAAATCGTGTGCAGCGCGTCGACCGCCTGGGTCAGCGTTTCCACCCGGACCAAATCCATGCCGTCCTGGGGTGCCGAGCGCGCCTCGGTGCAGTTGTCGGCGGGCACCAGGAACACGGTCGCGCCTGCTTCCTTGGCGGCCAGCATCTTGTGCGTGATGCCGCCGATGGATCCGACCTTGCCCTCGCCGGTGATGGTCCCGGTGCCTGCGATGAACTTGCCGTCGTTGAGGTCACCGGTGGTCAGCTTGTCGACGACGGCGAGGCTGAACATCAGCCCGGCCGACGGGCCGCCGATGTTGGCCAGGTTGAAGTCGATGTCGAACGGTGCCCACGGGGCATCGAGGACGCCGACGCCGAGGAACCCGTAATCCCGATCGGGGTTGTCGCCGAGTGTGATGGTCGCGACCCCGGGCGGCGCATTCTTGCGACGGAAGTCGATCACCAGCTGATCACCGGGCTTAGTCTTCTTCAAGATCGCCTGGAACGCGTCGAGGTTGGCCACCGGCGTGCCGTTCACCCCGTCGATCGCGTCGCCGTCGCGAAGCTTGCCCGCCGAGGGACCGGGGTCGGTGACGCTCTGCACGGTCACCGCCACCGGGTATTTCAGGAACGACAGCGCCGCGTACTCGGCGCTGTCCTCGGACTTCTTGAAGTCGGAGTTGTTGGCCTCGTCGATCTCGTTCTTGGACTTGTCCGGCGGGTACACCAGGTCACGCGGCACCAGCTGCTCACGACCCGACATCCACAACGCCATCGCCTGCCCCAAGGTCAGGCCGTCGCGCTGGGACACCGTGGTCATGTTCAGATGCCCCGAGGTCGGGTGCAGGTGCGCGTCCGGCCCCTCGATATCGACCACCTGCTTGCCCTCGACCTCACCCAGGGTGTTGAAGGTCGGACCGGGCCCCAACGACACGAAGGGCACCGTCACCACCGACAGCAGTACGCCGAACGCCACGATCGGCACCAGCGCAACCAGCAGCGTCAAAATCCGCCTGTTCACGCCGCCCACAGTAAAGCCTGCGCCTCCGTGTTCACCCACAGCGTGACCCACGACCGCACCCGGACACCCGGTCATGAGTACCGTTGTGGGTATGGCTGACCTGCCTTTCGGCTTCTCCGCCGGGAACGACCCCGACCGAGACAAAGACAAGAAGGACCCCGATTCGGGGTCCGGCTCCGGCAACTCCGGACCAGGTCCGGGCTCGGATCCGTTCGGTTTCGGCATGGGCGGAGCCAACTTCGACATGGGTGACCTGGGGCAGATCTTCACCAAGCTCGGCGAGATGTTCAGCGGCGCCGGCAGTGCGATGGCCGGCGGCAAACAATCCGGCCCGGTGAATTACGACCTGGCCCGCCAGCTGGCGTCCAACTCGATCGGGTTCGTCGCGCCGGTGCCGGAGAAGACCACCGGGGCGGTCGCCGACGCGGTCCGGTTGGCCGAGACCTGGCTCGACGGGGTCACCCCGCTGCCCGCGGGCACCACCCGATCGGTGGCCTGGACTCCCAGCGACTGGCTGGACAACACCCTGGACACCTGGAAGCGGTTGTGCGACCCGGTGGCCGAGCAGATCTCCTCGGTGTGGGCGTCGGCGCTGCCCGAAGAGGCCAAGAGCATGGCCGGTCCCCTGCTGGCGATGATGTCGCAAATGGGCGGCATGGCATTCGGCTCCCAGCTGGGCCAGGCGCTGGGCAAGCTGTCACGCGAGGTGCTGACCTCCACCGACGTCGGCCTGCCGCTGGGCCCCAAGGGGGTCGCGGCGCTCATGCCCGAGGCCATCGAATCGCTGGCCGAAGGGCTCGAACGGCCCCGCAGCGAGATCCTGACCTTCCTGGCCGCCCGCGAAGCCGCCCATCACCGGCTGTTCAGCCATGTGCCGTGGCTGTCGAGCCAGCTGCTCGGCACGGTCGAGGCCTTCGCCAAGGGCATGAAGGTCGACATGACCGGCATCGAAGACTTCGCCCGCGGCTTCAACCCCGCGTCCCTCGGGGACCCCTCGGAGATGGAGCAGCTGCTCAACCAGGGCATCTTCGAGCCGAAGGCCACCCCCGAGCAGGAAGCCGCCCTGGAGCGGCTGGAAACCCTGCTCGCGCTGATCGAGGGCTGGGTGCAGACCGTGGTCACCGCGGCACTGGGCGATCGCATCCCCGGTACCTCGGCACTGGCCGAGATGCTGCGTCGTCGTCGCGCCACCGGCGGGCCTGCCGAACAAACCTTCGCCACTCTGGTCGGCCTGGAATTGCGTCCCCGCAAGATGCGCGAGGCCGCGGTGCTGTGGGAGCGGCTCACCGAGGCCGTCGGCACCGATGCCCGCGACAGTGTCTGGCAGCACCCCGACCTGCTGCCGAGCGCGGCCGATCTCGACGAGCCGGCAGGATTCATCGACCGGATGATCGGCGGCGACACCACGGGCCTCGACAGCGCCTTCGAACAGGCCATCGCCGATCTGGAGAAGGAAGAGGGCAAGCGCCGCGACGAAGGCGGCGACAGCGGCAACTGAGCCCTGCACGGCCTGTGGATAACTGAAACGGCGGTTGTCGCCGCCGTGGCAGAGTCATCGCATGACGCGCTATGTGCTCGCCGCGGGCCGGCAGATCCTGCTGCGTCCTGACGAGGCGGTTCAGGTGGGCTGGGATCCCCGACGCGCGGTGCTGGTCCGTCCCCCCGCCGGGATGTCGCAGAACCAGCTGGCCGGACTGCTGCGCATACTGCAGGCCGGTGCGACCCGTGACGAATTGGTCGACGAATTGGTCATGGCCGCAGCATCCTTCGACGACGGCGCGGCGATCGACGAGTTGCTCGCGGCGCTCACCGAAACCGGCCTGCTCACCGCGGTACCGACACGGCGCGCCCGGCGAGTCCGCGCGGCGTCCATCCGCGTCCACGGCCGCGGCCCCCTGTCCGAACTACTGGCCAACGGACTGCGCTGTTCGGGCGCGAAAGTCAGGTGCAGCGCCAACCCGCACACGGGGAACGTGGCAACCTCGACCGACCTGGTGGTGCTGGCCGACGATCAGCTCACCGACCCGCGGCTGCTGCAGGACCTGCACCGCGACGGCATCGCCCACCTGTCGGTGTGCGTCCGCGACGGCGCCGGGCTGGTGGGGCCGCTGGTGATCCCCGGGCTGACGAGCTGCCTGCATTGCGCCGACCTTCACCGCACCGAACGGGATGCGGCATGGCCGGCTTTGGCCACGCAGCTCCGCGGCGCGGTGGGCAGCGCCAGCCGGTCGACCATCCTGGCCACCGCGGCGCTGGCGATGCGCCAGGTCGACCTGGTGATCCGTGCGGTCGGGCACACCGGCGGCGACCAGCCCGCCCCCGAAGCGCCGCCGACCCTGAACACCACCCTGCAACTCGACCCCGAGGGGTACTCGATCGTCGCGCGACGTTGGTCCCGGCATCCCGACTGTCCTTGTTGAAAACGTTTGTTGCCAGTTGGTTGTGGGCGATTCAGACCCGTCATGGATGATGGTCTGGTGTCTGACATCAAACGTGGAAGCGTGGCACGGAATGCGAAGCTCGCCGGCCTGGCCGGCGGCATGGCGGGTCGGGCCGCACTGGGCTTCGGCAAGCGTCTGACCGGCAAGTCCAGGGACGAGGTCACTGCCGAGTTGATGGACAAGGCCGCCCAACAACTGTTCACCGTGTTGGGTGAGCTCAAGGGCGGCGCGATGAAGGTGGGCCAGGCCCTGTCGGTGATGGAAGCAGCCATCCCCGAGCAGTACGGCAAGCCGTACCGCGAGGCACTCACCAAACTCCAGCGGGAAGCCCCGCCGCTGCCCGCCGCCAAGGTGCACCGGATGCTCGACGCCCAGCTGGGCACCAAGTGGCGGGAGCGGTTCACCTCATTCGACGACACCCCGGTGGCCTCGGCCAGCATCGGTCAGGTGCACAAGGCGGTGTGGTCGGACGGGCGTGAGGTCGCCGTCAAGATCCAGTACCCCGGTGCCGACGAGGCCCTGCGCGCCGACCTCAAGACCATCCAGCGTCTGGTGGGTGTGTTCAAACAGCTCGCCCCGGGCGCCGACATCCAAGGTGTGGTCGACGAGCTCATCGAACGCACCGAGATGGAGCTCGACTACCGCCTGGAGGCAGACAACCAGCGGGCCTTCGCCAAGGCCTACGCCGACGATCCTCATTTCGCGATTCCCCACATCGTGGCGAGCGCCCCCAAAGTGGTCATCGCCGAATGGATGGAAGGCATCCCGATGTCGGAGATCATCCGCGACGGGACGCCTGAGCAACGCGACCTGATGGGCACCCGGCTGACCGAGCTGACGTTCGGGGCACCGGAACGGCTCGAGATGATGCACGGCGACGCGCATCCCGGAAACTTCATGCTTCTGCCCGATGGCCGGATGGGTGTCATCGACTTCGGAGCGGTGGCGCCGCTGCCCGGCGGGCTGCCCTACGCGCTCGGCGAGATGATCCGGCTGGCCCGCGACAAGAACTACGACGAGCTGCTGCCGGTCATGGAAGCGGCGGGCTTCATCCAGAAGGGTGAACAGGTCTCCATCGAGGAGGTCAACGACATGCTGCGCCAGTATGTCGAACCCATCGAGGTCGACGTCTTCCACTACACCCGCCGGTGGCTGCAGAAGATGGCCGCAGGCCAGATGGACAATTCCGTGGCGCAGATCAAAATGGCACGCCAGCTCGACCTCCCGGCGAATCTGGCGATCCCGGCCCGGGTTATCGCCTCGATTACGGCGATCTGCTGTCAGCTCGACGCCCACGTGCCGGTGAAAGCGATTGCCACGCAATTCGTTCCGGGGTTTGACGAGGAAGCCGCCTAGAAACTCGGCAGACGCCGAGCGCTTGACGGCCCTCGCTACGTCTCGAACGTCACGCTGGAGTGGCGCCCGAACTCGGGCGCCACTCCAGCGTGACAATGGTCGAGCGCGGCAGCGCCGACGTCGGCGCGTCAGGCCGCGGCCACGTTCTTCCGCGGACGCCCGCGCGGCCGCTTGCGCGCCACGATGGTTCCGCGGTCGAGGATCTCGCCGCCCCAAACGCCCCACGGCTCTTGCCTTTCCAGCGCGGCAGCCAGGCACTCGCGGCGGATCGGGCAATCCGCGCACAGAGCCTTGGCCTGCTCCAGATCGACTGGGCTCTCGGCGAACCACAGATCGGGATTCCCGATGTGGCACGGCACCGCCGGTAGCCGCTGTTCGCATGTCACCGGCGCGACGCTCATCTCTGGAGCGGTCATCGCAATGGACATGTGTTTGTCCCCCTGCTTCCTGGTCGTAGTTGTCGGCGATCTGTCTCTTCGAGGGATCTGCGACCAGTTTTTTCGGGGTGGAACGACTCCCAAAAAATTTGGCCACGGATCCGGTTGACTGCGGGTCCGTGGCCATTTGGCGGTGATGGGAGCTCTACCTAGTAGGGGCTCCGATCCACGGACGCGCCAGTCGCGGCGGCCGGACGGCGCTTGTGCTGCGGGGAAATAGCAGCGGCGGCCAACCATGCGGCGGCGGCGGCGGGGGCAGCGGGTGCGGCGTACCGGTGAACTGCCGGGGAAACCGCGGCAGCGGCGACGGCAAGCACGGACGGCATGCCTGCAACCGCTACACCGCTGAATTCGATGTTGTTATCCATTGCGGGCACCCTCCTTCCGTCTCGTCACCAGAGCTGTGTTACGAGGCTAAAGCCTAACAGCCGAATCGCACAACCTATTTTCTACCTGCGGTTTTGGCGTGATCTTTACGAATTTTGGCGGCCTTTGACCAACTCGAGAACGTCCGGGCCGTACTGCTCGAGCTTGCGCGCACCGATTCCCGGGAGCGCCACCAACGCGGCTTCGTCGGCCGGCAACGACTCGGCGATGGCAATCAGGGTGTTGTCGGTGAACACCACATACGCCGGCACTTTCATCTCCTTGGAGACCCGCAGCCGCCACTCCTTGAGCTCGGCGAGCAGCTCTTCGTCCAGGTCCGAAGGACAGGTTTCGCAGCGGCGCAACATGATCGCCGGCGGGGTGGTCAACGCGGCATTGCACACCCGGCAGCGCGGCGCCGGGCCACGTTGACGACGCGTCCGATCCGGGCCCGAGCCAACCGAATTCTGCAGCTGCGGTGCGATGCCGTTGAGGAACCGCGACGGCCGACGGCCCTGCCGCCCGCCTGGCGTGCGGGCCAGTGCCCAACTCAGCCCCAGGTGCACCCGGGCCCGGGTGACCCCGACATAGAGCAGGCGACGCTCCTCCTCCACCGGCTCGCTGTCGGGCCCGTGCGCAAGGGCATGCGAGATGGGCAGCGTGTTGTCGGCCAGGCCGACCAGGAACACCGCATCCCACTCCAGGCCCTTGGCCGCGTGCAGAGACGCCAGCGTCACGCCCTGCACCACCGGTGGATGCCGCGCGTCGGCCCGCTGGCGCAGCTCGGCGACCAGCGCCCGCAGATCCAGCTCCGGACGCAGCGCCACCTCCTCGTCGACCAACTCGGCCAACGCCGTCAGCGCCTCCCAGCGCTCGCGGGCCTTCGTGCCGGCCGGCGGTTCGGCGGTCAATCCGAGCGGCTCGAGCAGCTCGCGTACCAGCGCGGGCAGATCGTCCTCGGGAATGTCACGTTCGGCGAAGCGTTGCATTGCGACCAGCGCCTGGCGGATCTCCTGGCGGCTGAAGAAGCCTTCGCCACCGCGCACCTGGAAGGCGATCCCGGCCTCGGTGAGCGCCTCCTCATACACCTCGGACTGCGCGTTGATCCGGTAGAGCACCGCGATTTCGGCGGGCTCCGTTCCGTTTTCGATCAGCTTCTTGATGGACCGGGCGACGGCATTGGCCTCGGCCACCTCGTCGGGATACTCGGAGAACGTCGGCTCCGGACCAGGGTCACGCTGCCCCACCAGATGCAGCTTGCTGCCCGCCATCCGGCCGCGGGCGGCCGCGATCACCCGGTTGGCCAACGACACCACCTGCGGTGTCGACCGGTAGTCCCGCTCCAGCCGCACCACCGCGGCGTCGGGGAAGCGCCGCGAGAAGTCCAGCAGGAAGCGCGGGGTGGCACCGGTGAACGAATAGATGGTCTGGTTCGCGTCACCGACCACGGTGAGGTCGTCGCGCTCCCCGAGCCAGGCATCGAGCACGCGCTGCTGCAGGGGCGTGACGTCCTGGTACTCGTCGACGACGAAGCAGCGGTAGCGATCGCGGAACTCCTGCGCGACGGCGGCGTCGTTCTCGATGGCCGCGGCGGTGTGCAGCAGCAGATCGTCGAAATCCAACAGGGCCGAGCCGTCCCGGCGGGCCTTGAGCTTCTCGTAGTTCGAATAGACCGAGGCGACCTTGGCCGCATCGAACGGGATGTCGCGGCCGACCTTGGCCACCGCAGTGCCGTAGCCCTCCGGGGTGATCAAAGATGCCTTGGCCCACTCGATTTCGCCGGCCAGGTCGCGGACGTCGTCGGTGCTGGTCTGCATGCCTGCGCGGTTCGCGGCCTGCGCGACCACGGCGAACTTGCTGTCGAGCAGCTCCCACCCGGTGTCGCCGACCAGACGGGGCCAGAAGTACTGCAACTGCCGGCGCGCTGCGGCGTGAAATGTCACCGCCTGCACCGCAGAGGTGTTCACGCCCGACTCCTGGCCGAGCACCCGCAACCGGCCGCGCATCTCCCCCGCGGCCCGCGCGGTGAAGGTCACCGCGAGCACCTGGCTTGGCGCGACATGACCGCCTGCGACCAGGTGCGCGATCCGACGGGTGATGGTGCGGGTCTTGCCGGTACCCGCGCCTGCGAGCACGCACACCGGACCGCGGGCGGCCAGCACAGCCTCCCGCTGCTCATCGTCCAGATCACCCAGCGCGGGCGAGGGAGCCTCCAACGGCATGCGCTCCATGGTGTCAGAGACCGGTGACAGGTCTGGGAGCGCCGTCTATCGCTGCCGGCTCAGCCACTGGTCGAAGGTGGTGGGCGCGATGCGCGCGCCGGCGCCGGGCAGCAGCGCATTGCCCGCCATCTCGACACCGAAGACCGACGACCACGTCGGCACCAAGGTCACCTCCCGGCCACGGGCTGCCAGGGTCCGCCGGGCCAGGTCCACCAGATCCTGGGTCTGTGGGCCGGCCACGTCGGCGTAGCGGCCTTGCGGGTGGCCCACGGCGACCTCCGCGAGCACTGCTGCGACGTCGTCGGGATCGATGGGCTGAACCAGCAGAGGAGCGATTTCGGCCCGCCCGTCCCGCTCGGTCCAGCTCACCACCATCTCGGCGAAATCGTGGAACTGGGTGGCAGGCACGATGGTCCACGGCACCGACCCGGCCTCGATCAGCCGCTCCTGCTCGCGTTTTCCGGCGTAGTGCGGATTGCCGTCGATGCCGTGGATCCCCACGATGGACAGCAGCACGTGATGGCTCACCCCGGCGCGTTCCTCGGCGGCCAGCAGGGTGCGGGTGGCGGTGCCCAGATAGTCCACAGT
Organism: Mycolicibacterium boenickei; assembly: GCF_010731295.1. Lineage (NCBI taxonomy): Bacteria > Bacillati > Actinomycetota > Actinomycetes > Mycobacteriales > Mycobacteriaceae > Mycobacterium > Mycolicibacterium boenickei. The sequence continues at coordinate 5,726,342 of NZ_AP022579.1, forward strand.
GCTGTCCCGATCGGTGGGCGGGGCGCTGATCGCGTCGACCACCGCCCGCACCCCGGCCAGAGCCGCGTCGAGGCCCTCCCCGGTGGACAGGTCCACCCCCGACGAGCGGCTGATGGCCACCACCTCGTGTCCTGCGGCCTGCAGGGCGGCGACCACGCGCGCCCCGATGTTTCCCGTAGCTCCGGCAACTGCGACTCGCATGATGTCTCCCGTCCTCGCCGATGAATATCTCGGACTATATAGGTCCGTAATATCTGTAATAAACTACGGGCTGTGAAACTTCCCGTGGCCACCGAGTGGGCCCTGCACTGCGCGACGTCGCTGGCGCAGCTCGAGCCGGGGACCACCGCGTCGGCCGCAGATCTCGCCGAGTATTTCGACCTGCCAGCGGCCTATCTCGCCAAGCAACTGCAGGCCCTGACGCGCGCGGGTGTACTGGTCGCGACAACCGGCCCGCGCGGCGGGTTCCGGCTGGGCCGGGCACCCGCTGACATCACCCTGCTGCAGATCGTCGAGGCGGTCGACGGCGCGTCGCCGCCATACGAGTGCCGCGAGATCCGCCGGCAGGGTCGCGGCGCCCTGCCCGCCTCGTGGTGCCGCCACGAGTGCATCCTCGCGGTCAAGATGGCTGACGCCCACCAGGCCTGGCGGGCCAGCCTCGACGGCGTCACACTTGCCGACATCCTCGCCGACATCCCGGCCGCAGCACCGGCCCGCACCCGAAAGTTGTTGGGCAGGTGAGACTCAGAGCAGGAGCCGGCCCAATTCCTCGCGGCCGCCGCCGTCGAGCGGCAGCAGCGGCGGACGCGGGTCTCCGACGCCCCGGCCGAGCAGCTCGAGTCCACCCTTGATCGTGGTGGGCAGGCCGCCCGCCACGATGAACTCCAGGAAGGGCTTGAGCTCGGTGTAGATGGCCTCGGCCTTGGCCCAGTCTCCGGCCTGCGCCGCTGCGTAGAGGTCCAGGCACGGCTGCGGCAGCAGATTCGGCGCCGCTGTGCACCAGCCCTTGGCCCCAGCCTTGAAAGCCTTGAGAATCATGGGATTACTGCCGTTGTAGAACGGCAGCCGGCCGTCGGTGAGCTCGGACAGGCGCTGCATGCGGGTGATGTCCCCGGTGGATTCCTTGACCATGGTGACGTTGTCGATGTCGTCGAACATCTGGACCAGCAGCTCCGGCCGCATGTCGATACCACTGGTGGCCGGGTTGTTGTACACCATGATCGGAATTCCGATCGCGGCGCCGATCGCCGCGTAGTGCTGGGCGATCTCCCGTTCGGACAGTTTCCAGTAGGAAATCGGCAGCACCATCACCGCATCCGCACCGGCGCGCTCGGCATACCGCGCCCGGCGAATCGTGTTGGCAGTGGTGAGATCTGACGCACCGATGATGACGGGAACCCGACGGTCGACCACGCCGATCGTGGTGTCGATGACAGCATCGAACTCGGCCTCGGCGAGATAGGCCGACTCGCCGGTGCTGCCCAGCGGGACGATCCCGTGGGCTCCGTCGGTCACCAACCGGTCGACGAGAGCGGCAAGCTTGTCCGTGTCGACCCGCTGGTCCTCGGTGAAGGGAGTCACGGGATAGGCCAGGATTCCGTGGATCTCAGTGGTGGAGGGCATGTTGATGTCCTTTCCGTGCGGTTGGGTGGTTCAGGGGTCAGCTGGTCAATGCGTCGGGATGGTTGCGGAGCGCGCGGCGGGCGTAGTAGGCGAAGTTGGCCTGGCTGCGCTTGGGCCGCAACGTCCAGTCATGGGCCTCCCGCGCCAGCCGCGGAGGCAGGTCGGCGATCGTTCCCGCGCCCATGGCCGCCAGTTGCAGTTTGGCGCCACGCTCGATCAGCATCGCCAGCGAGCATGACTCCTCGATGCTGGCCCCGGCGATCACATGACCGTGGTGAGCCAACAGGATCGCCTTCTTGTCCCCCAGTGCGGCGCTGATGATCTCGCCCTCCTCATTGCCGACCGGGACACCCGGCCAGTCAGCCAGGAAGGCGCAGTCGTCATAGAGCGGGGCGATGTCCATCTGCGACACCCGCAAAGGAACTTCCAGCATCGAGAGCGCGGCGACGTGGAACGGGTGAGTGTGCACGATGCACTGCACATCGGGCCGCGCACGGTAGATCCAGGAATGGAATCGGTTGGCGGGGTTCGCCATTCCCTCGCCTTCGAGAACGTTGAGATCCTCGTCGACGACCAGCAGATTCTCATCGGTGATCTCGTCGAAGCCCAGGCCGAGCCGCTGGGTGTAGTACGTGCCCGGCGTCTCGGCCCGCGCTGTGATCTGCCCGGCCAATCCCGAGTCGTGGCCCGCGTCGAACAATGCGCGGCAGGTCAAGGCCAGCTTCTGCCGCGGAGTCAGCGTCGACTCCGCGATATGGGTCGAAAGCCCATCGAGGGCCCGCTGCATCAGAACCTGCTTCGAATCACCGAGCGTGGTGTTCATCTCGGCCTACCTTTCTACATCGAGGGGTCGGCAACACGTCCGACTGTAGGACACCGTGTGTCATCTAGTCAACAGTTTCTTCGACATGCACGAGAATCGCAGCGTCGCCGGCATCGGTTCGAGAGCGGCGGCCCCGCCCCTTCACTCCGACGCACAGCCGATCTTGTTTCCTTTATGACACTTTGTGTCCTATGATCGAGACATCTCGATCGAACCGTCGAAGAAGGAGTGAGTAGCCATGAAACACATAGCAACGTCCACGGCGTTTTCCATCGGCGCGGTCGCCGCCTGGCTCGCCGCGGGGGCCGCCGTCGCCGCAGCGGCCCCCACCGGCCCGTCGGCGGCCGAAACCATCGCGCAGCTACAGGCCGATGGCAAGCGGGTGATCATCAACAAGGTCGGCAGCGGTCCGCTCGGTCAATGCACGGTGACCAATGTCCACACGGTCGTCGTACGCCCGCAAGCGAGGACCGTCACCATCCACGGCCTACCGGATTTCGAACCCATCCCCACCGTGCACGTGAACCTCACATGCTGACGGGACACAAGAGCGCGAGTCAGCGATTGCGGCCGTACTCGGTGTGGGTGATCACCAGAACCTCACTGGGCGTACTCCCCCGCTGACGCAGCTGGTGCGGCAACGAGGCGTCGAAGTACGCGCAGTCGCCGGTCTCGAGGACGATCAAATCGTCCTGGTACCGCAGCTCGACCACGCCCGCGTGGACGAACACCAACTCCTGTCCGGCGTGCTCTGGATGCGGATGTTCGGAGAACTTGAGGGTCGGTCGCACGATGAACGGCGACATCGACTTACCGAGCATCCCCGCCGCCACGGCTTGATAGCGACTGTTGCCGCGCTCGCCCGCGCGGTCGATCGACAACGTGGTGACCGCCGGGTCCTCGGAAAACAATTGTGCGACATCGACCTCGAGCGCACGTGCCAGCTTCATCGCCACCGCGATCGACGGTGTGGAACGCTGACGTTCGACCTTGGACAGGTAGCTCTTGGTCAACCCGGTTGCCTCGGCGAGCTCCTCAAGCGTCATACCCCGCTGTTGACGCACAGCACGTAACAGAGCGCTCATCACACCTCCTGCCCACAGCGAAGAATACCCAGTTCGACCAATGGTCCCATAGGACAGCGGGTGTCATATGGTCGACATTCCGTCCGGCCGCACGATCTCCAGGGTTCGCGAACTACTCGCCGGCGCCAGTGACCAACGCCCACAAGCCTTCCGCCCCGGCACCGGTGGCGTAGTCGGTGAGGACCTCATCCCAGTGCGCAACCGAGCCGTACTCCGAACGCCAGGACAACGCAGGCATGGTGAACTCGTGCAGCCGGTGCTCGAGCGTGGTGCCGATCGCACCGTGGACCTGATGAGCGTTGCGCACCACCACCGAGGTTGCGTGCCCCACGCACGAACGTGCCACGGCGACAAGGAAATCCAGGTGCGGCGACGACCAGTCCGATCGCAACGCCTCGGCCAGCGCCCCATCGGTGGCCGCCCGGGCCAGCGCCGACTCGGCGGCGATGTCCGCCACCAGATTCTGCACGGCCTGGAACTTGGCCAGCGGTCGGCCGAACTGGGTGCGTTCGCGGGTGTGCGCCACCGACGACTCCAGAATCCGGTCCAGCGCCGCGCACACCTGAACGGCACGAACCAGAGCGGCACGGTGCGCGAACTGGGCGATCACGTGGTCGGACACCGGGGTCCCGGACAGCGCTGCGAGGTCTGCCCGGACATCGTCGCGCGGCTCCCCCGCGTTGTTGCGCCCCGCGCTCACCGACAGCGACGCGGTGTCCACATCGGCCACGCGGTGGCCGGTGCCGTCGCGCCAGAGCAGCACCACCCGCTCGGAGTCAGCGGCCCACGGCACACCCCGGGCGACACCGGCGTCGTCGAGCAGACAGGCGGTGCGGCGCTTGCCGTCCACCTCCAGCCCCGCCGTCTCCAACAGCCAGCAGGCCAGCAGATCATGTTCGGCCAACGGGATTTTCACCCCGTGCCAGGCCGCGGCGCGCAGCAGCTCGACCGCCTCGGGCCAGCCGGCGCCACTGCCGCCGGACGCCTCGGAGCCGGTGAGCCGCACCAGGCCGAGTTCGTCGAGCCGATCCCACAATTCGGCGGTGGCGTCACCGGGCGCGTGCCGCTCGCGGTGCGCGGCGAAGACCGCCGACATCATCTCGACCAGTTCGGTGTCGACACTCATCTCATCCCCAGTCCCCGCGCAATGACACCTCGCAACACCTCGTTGGTCCCGCCGCGAAGGGTGAAGCCCGGGCGCTGGACCACCGCATCGGCCAGCATCGCGCGGTAACCCTCGGCATCGGTCTCGCCGAGGACATCGGCGAAATCGGCGATGTCGCCTTCAGTGGAGGTGCCCAGCACCTTGACCACGGCCGCCGCGGTGTCGGCCGGTTCATGCCGCTCCAGCGCGCCGGCAACCGCCATCGACATCTGGTGCAGACCGGTGATGCGGCCCAGGTAACGCCCGAGGTCGGTATGACGGGGCAGCGATCCGTCCCGCACATGGGTGGCCATGTCGGCCAGCAGCGGGAACGTCGACAGGAAGCGCTCGGGTCCGCTGCGCTCGAAGCTCAGCTCCGAGGTCACCTGCTGCCAGCCGTTGCCGATGGTGCCGAACACCATGGCGTCGGGCACGAACACCTCATCCAGGATCACCTCGTTGAAATGATGCTTGCCGTTCATCGAGATGATGGGCCGGATATCGACGCCCGGTGCGCGCAGATCGACGATGAACTGGCTCAGACCGTCGTGCCGGTGCGCGGGATCGACAGGCGCACTGCGGGCCAGGCAGATGAACGCATGGGCCAGATGCGCCCCCGACGTCCACACCTTGGCGCCGGTGATCGCCCACCCACCGTCCACCTGTACGGCCTTGGTGCGCACGCTGGCCAGATCCGATCCGGAATCCGGCTCGCTCATCCCGATGCCGAAGTAACACTCGCCTTTGGCGATGGCGGGCAAGAACTTTCGCCGCTGCTCCTCGGTGCCGTACTTGAGCAACGACGGAACGATCTGACGGTCGGCGATCCAGTGCGCCCCCACCGGCGCCCCGGCCGCCAGCAGTTCCTCGGTGACCACGAACCGCTCCTGGTGGCTGCGCCCGTGCCCGCCGTATTCGACCGGCACCGTCATCCCCAGCCAACCGCGCGCCGCCAACGCCCGCGTGAAGTTCTCGTCCCAACCGGTCAGCCAGCTGTCGGCGTAGCGGCCGATGGTTCCGGCCTGCTGCTGCTCGGCGATGAACTGCCGCACTTGCAGCCGTAACTCGTCGAGCGCATGCGGGTCGCCGGCCACCGGCGGCACCAATCGGGTCATGTTCAGCTCCGTCCACTGCGGATTAGCAACTTACCGGTGACGGTGGGAGACCTGCGTCACCGCGGGCATGGGACGGCGGTTCGGCTACGTTATGTGCACTATGACTGCTACACCCACTGCTCTGACCATGTACACCACGACGTGGTGCGGCTACTGCTCGCGGCTCAAGATGGCGCTCAAGTCAGAGGGCATCGCGTGGACCGAGGTCGACATCGAGCAGGATCCGGCAGCCGCCGAGTTCGTCGGCTCCGTCAACGGCGGTAACCACGTGGTACCGACCGTGAAGTTCGCCGACGGGTCGACGCTCACCAATCCCACGATCAAGCAGGTCAAGGCCAAGCTCAGCTGACGCTTGGCCCGCAGGCCGTCAGTCCAGGGCGGCCCAGGACTCGATGATCTCGCGGGCAATCGAGATCGACCCGGGCAGCAGCAGCCTCGAACGGGAATCGCTGTCGGCGGCACTCCAGTCACCCCGATCCAGCGCCTCACGGATCTCGGCCCGGGTGAACCAGTCGGCCTCGGCGATCTCGCCGTCATTGAACGAGAACGGCTGTTCCGGATCGCCGATGGCGTGGAAGCCCACCATCAGCGACCGCGGGAACGGCCACGGCTGGCTGCCCAGATATTGCACGTCGGTGACCGTCAGGCCGACTTCCTCGGCGATCTCGCGCACCACGCAGGTCTCGAACGATTCGCCCGCCTCGACGAACCCGGCCAGGATCGAGAACAACCGCTCGGGCCACGCCGTCTGCCGGGCCAGCACCGCCCGATCGTGGCCGTCATGCACCAGACAGATCACCGCCGGATCGATCCGCGGGAACTCCTCGTGGCCGCTGACCGGGTCGACCCGCGACCAGCCGCCTTTCGCCGAACGCGTCGCCGCACCGTCCACTGCGCTGAACCGGGCCCGGTCATGCCAGTTCAGCAACGCCGTCGCGGTCGCCACCAGCTGTGCGCTGACGTCATCGAACACCTCGCCGGCCCGGCGCAGATCGAGTACCTCTGCGGGCGTGTCGGGGTCGTCGGGCGCCTCCAGGGCACTGCGGATTCCCCAGACATGCCGACCGTCCCCCAGTCGGCCCAGGAACACCGCGTGCTCCGGCGGCCTGTCGCCGCCCAGGCTCGAGGCCTTGCCGAGCACCACCTGGCCACCCGAGATCAGTACCTGGTTGCGCCGGTCGACCCGCAGCAGCAGCGCGTCCGGCCAGCCCTCGGTCGCGGCATCGATATCGGTGCGCAGCGCATCGGCCCGATCGGCACCGACCCGCGAGAGCAGGGGGACGTTGCGCAGGCCGAAGGTGAGGCGTTCGGTCATCGCTCGGCGTCCGCGCTGCGGATGTAGAGCAGCCGGTCGCCGGACTCCAGTGCATCCACCTCGGGTGCGTCGACCCGCACCAGGCGGCCCTCACGCACCACGCCGAGCACGATGTCATGCAGATGCCGCGGCGAGCCGCCCTCCTCCTTGGGACTCACCTCCCGTTCGGCGATCGCGAAGCCCGCATCGGGCGTCAGCAGATCCTCCATCATCTCCACCACGCTGGGGGTCTGCGTCGCGATACCGAGCAACCGGCCGGCGGTCTCGGAGGACACCACCGTGGAGTCCGCACCGGACTGTTTGAGCAGATGCAGGTTGTCCGACTCCCGCACCGCGGCGATGATCTTGGCCTTGGGGGCCAGCTCACGCGCGGTCAACGTGACCAGCACCGCGCTGGCGTCGTTGTCGGCCGCGACGATGATCGACTTCGCGTGCTGGGCACCGGCCAGCCGCAGCACACCGGAATTGGTGGCGTCACCGTGCACCGTCACGAGGCCGGCGCCCTTGGCGCGTTCCAGCGCGGCCGCGTTCTCGTCGACGACGACGATGTCAGCCGGGGAGACCTCGTCGCCGACCATCGCGGCGACCGCCGTCCGCCCCTTGGTGCCGTATCCGACGACGACGGTGTGGTTACGCACTTTGTTCCTCCATCGCTGAATCTTCAGCGCCTGCCGGGATTGTGTGGTCAGGGTTTCCACCGTGGTACCGATGAGAACGATCAGGAAGGCCACCCGCAGCGGCGTGATGACGATGACGTTCACCAGACGAGCCGAATCCGTGTACGGCGTGATGTCGCCGTAGCCGGTCGTCGACAACGACACCGTGGCGTAGTACAGGCAGTCCAAGAACGACAGCGGATTGTTCGCATCCGGGGCGCTGTCGTTGTCCCGATAGCCGTAACGATCCGCGTACACGATGAGCACCGCGGCGAACAGCGCACCCAACGCGTACATCACCCGCATGAAGATCTTGCGGGCCGGGCTGACGAACGGCTCGGGGATGCGCAACACATCGACGAGCGCGGCGTCCGGGCGCGAGGTCAGGTTCGAGTCGATCGCGGCGAGCCGGCGCCGCAGCCTGCCTTTAGCCACGCGACCCCATCAACGAGCAAAGCGCCCCGGGACGCGCCGGGATCAATCTGATCAGACGCACGCCACAATGTAACCATGACCGCACCCGAGCCTCAGCGGATCTCCGCCGCACCCGCCGCCCAACGCATGGCAGCCCTGCTCCTTGGCATGGGCACCCTGCACTTCGTCGCCCCCAAGCCCTTCGACTCGATCATCCCGGCCGAGCTGCCCGGCAGCGCCCGGTTCTACACCTACGCCTCCGGGGTGGGCGAGCTGGCCACCGGCGCGCTGCTGGCGGTGCCCCGCACCCGACGGCTCGGCGCGCTGGCCGCCGTGGCGCTGTTCATCGCCGTGTTTCCCGGGAACGTGAACATGGTCCGGCTGTGGTGGGACAAGCCATGGCCCATGCGGATCGTGGCCATCGCCCGACTGCCGCTGCAGATCCCGATGATCACCTCGGCACTGCGCGTGTACCGCAACTCCTAGTCGCGCACGTCCTGCCCACCCGCTGACCAGAACACCTGGGCAACAGCCTGATTCGTTACCCAGCCGCGCCCCGAGCCGCGCAGGACGAAGTTTGGCAAGGCTATCGTTGCTGGTGGCGCACGGTTTTCACCGATATCGTCGGACCGTGACGATCCCCAACCATCCGTCCGAGCCGCACGTCGGTTCCCTGTCGTCGAGGCTGAACTGGCTGCGCGCCGGGGTTTTGGGCGCGAACGACGGCATCGTGTCCACGGCCGGCATCGTCGTGGGCGTGGCGGCCGCGACGGTGGAGAAGGCGCCGATTCTGACCGCCGGAATCGCCGGCCTGGCAGCGGGCGCGGTCTCGATGGCGTTGGGCGAGTACGTCTCGGTGAGCACGCAGCGGGACACCGAACGCGCACTGTTGCGCAAGGAGCGCCGCGAGTTGCGAGACGACCCGGCCGCCGAGTTGGACGAGCTGACCGCGCTCTACGAGGCGAAGGGCCTCACGACGGCGACCGCCCGCACGGTGGCCGAGGAACTCACCGACCACGACGCCTTCGCCGCGCACGCCGAGGTCGAATTGGGCATCGATCCCAAGGATCTGACGAATCCGTGGCAGGCCGCGGCATCCTCGGCGCTGTCGTTCACCATCGGCGCGTTGCTGCCGTTGCTCGCGATCCTGATCCCGCCGACGACCTGGCGGATCCCGGTAACCGTGGTCGCCGTGCTGCTGGCGCTCATGCTGACCGGCGCCGTGTCGGCCGGGTTGGGCGGCGCGCCGAAGGGACGCGCGGTGCTGCGCAACGTGATCGGTGGCGGTCTGGCCCTGGTGATCACCTATCTGATCGGACTGCTGGTGGGCACCACCATCACCTGACCTCTTCGCGTCATCCCGACCAGCCAAGGAGCCCCGTGACGATCATCAACGGCCTGCCGGCCCATGTCCTGCTCGTCCACGCGCTGGTCGTACTCGTGCCGCTGACGGCGGTGCTGGAGATGCTCTGCGCGCTGTGGCCCGCCGCCCGCCGCGGGCACCTGCTGTGGCTCACCCTCGTCCTGGCCGTCCTGACAACGGTTTTGACCCCGTTGACGACTTACGCCGGGGAATGGCTCTACGACCTGCGACCTGCCCAGGATGCGGTGCTGCAAGAGCACGCCGAACGCGGGGACTCCATGATCTATTTCTCACTGGCGCTGCTCGTCGTGGCCCTGGCCTTGGTGGGGCTGCATTTCGCCGAACGGCGCGACACCAGCCGAAGGCTGCTCTACCACGGCATTGTCGGGGTGGTCGCCGTGCTGGTGGGCGTGACCTCGATCGTGCAGATCTACCGCATAGGCGATCTCGGAGCACGGTCGGTCTGGGGATCCGAGATCGCCAACCTGACCTCGGCCGGCGACCGCTAGAACTCCTCCCCGAGATCCGGGGCGGTCACGGGGTCGGTGAGCAGGGCGACGAGTTCATCCTCGCCGGGCAGCGATTCGGGGCTCACGGTCTGCCCCGAACGCACGTAATGGAACGCGGCCCGCACCGACTCCGGCGGGCACCCACGCAGTGACGCCCAGGCCAGGCGGTACACCGCGAGCTGAACCGCGGCCTGCGCCATGGCTTCCGGGGTGGACGGGGGCTCGCCGGTCTTCCAGTCCACCACCGTGGTGGTGCCGTCCTCCTGTGCGAACACCGCATCGATCCGGCCCCGCACGACGGTCGTCCGGGTCCGCCCGATCGCCATGTCGAACGGAACTTCCACCTCGATCGGGGTGCGCGCGGCCCACGACGACATGACGAAGGCGTCCTGCAACTCGGCCAGTTCGGCCGCACTGGCACGACCACTGTCGCCGTCCACCGCGCCGGGCAGATCATCGAGGTCGAACAACCGCTCGGAGTGGAAGTACCGCTGCACCCACTCGTGGAATGCGGTGCCCAACAAGGCATGCGGATCCGGCCGCTGCGGCAGCTTGCGATGCAGCCGCTGCAACGCGGCCTGCCGATCACGGCTGAGCTCCACCAGTGTGCTGACCGACAACTGACCGGGCAGCTCCATCGGGGTGGCCTGTGGTGCGCGATCACGTTCGGCCAGTAATGCGTCGACGTCGGCAGCCCAGCCCTCGGCGTCGGCAGCAGCGCCTTGCCCGCTGCCCTCCTGGTCGTCGTCGCCCGCCTGCGCGTGGGCCTGAGCCTGGGCCACCAGTGCCGCGCCTCGGCCGACATCAGAAACTCGGGCCGGAGCCGCCGGCCAGACGGCTTCGACAGCCTTGTCCCGCAACGGGTTCACTTCACCGGGCGGCGGGTCCTGAGCCCACTGCTCGATCTCCCCGCATGGCCGGCCCTGCGCGGCGGCGTCCTCGATGATGGCCTTGATCTCGCAGAGGAACTCCGACGGGCCACGCGGCTTGCTCTCGGTAGCACCCCAGTGATGCCCGGAGATGAGCAACGTGTCCTCCGACCGGGTGATCGCGACGTACAGCAGCCGCCGCTCCTCGTCGACACGACGCTGCTCGAGGCTGCGTTTGTGATCGGAGATCTTGTCCGACAAGATCTTCCGGTCGTTGATGTCGGAGGTATCCAACACCGGGACACCGAGCTCGGACTCGGTTGCGCGGTCGCCGCGCAGCAGCGGAGGCAGATCCGACGGATCCGTCAGCCAGGTGCGCGCCGAAGCCGTCGACGGGAACACCCGGCCGCTCAGATGCGGAACCGCCACCACCTGCCATTCCAGCCCCTTGGCGGCGTGCACCGTGAGGATCTGCACCCGGTCGTGCGACACCGTCAACTCGGCAGGCGCCAGGCCGTTCTCCACGTCGGCCGCCACGTCCAGATAAGCCAGGAGCGCGAGCACCGAACCGCCCGGCCGCCCGGCGAAGTCGGCCACGAGATCGCAGAACGTGTCGAGGTTCTCGGTCCCCGTCCAGCCAGCGGCCACCGGCCGGGCGGCACGCGCCTCGGCATCCAATCCGGCGACGCGCCGCACCTCGGCCACCAGCTCGGGCAGCGGGTGACTCAGGTGCGCACGCAACACGGTCAGCTCGCGCCCGAGGGCCTCGATCCGCTGATATCCGGCCGGCGAATAGTGCTCGGCGGCACCGGGATCGCAGATCGCATCCGCCAGGCAGGCCGCGTCGGCGTCGGGGGCGGCCTGTGCCACGATCTCGGCCGGGCTGGGCTCCCCCGCCGCTCGATCGTCGAGTTCCCTGGCGCGCCTCCACAACGCGGCGATGTCGCGGGCACCGAACCGCCACCGCGGCCCGGTCAGCACTCGCATCACCGCCGACCCGGCGGCGGGATCGGCGACCAGGCGCAGCATCGCGACCAGATCGGCCACCTCGGGCACGGCCAGCAGCCCGGCCACTCCGACCACCTCGACGGGCACCCCGCGGGCACTCAGCGCCTCGGCCATCGGCGCGGCGTCGGCGTTACGCCGGACCAGTACCGCAGCGGTGGGCGTGTCCGCGCCCTGAGCCACCGCGCCGTGGTAGATCCGGGCCAGATGGTCTGCCACCCAGTCACGTTCGGTCTCGACGTCATTGAGCAGTGCGCACCGGATGGTGCCGGGCTCGGCATCGGGCCGGGGCCGCAGCTCATGCACCGTCACCGAGCGTCGGCGTGCCTCCTCTGATACCGCGTTGGCCAGATGCAGGGCGCTGGGCGGGTTGCGCCAGCTGGTCCGCAGCTCCAGGGTCGGCGCGGGCGTACCGTCGGCGAGCGGGAAGTCGGTGGTGAACCGGGGCAGATTCGTCGCCGACGCGCCCCGCCAGCCGTAGATCGACTGGATCGGGTCCCCCACCGCCGTCAGCGCCAGGCCATCGTCGACGCCGCCGCCGAACAACGAGGACAGCGCCACCCGCTGCGCGTGCCCGGTGTCCTGGTACTCGTCGAGCAGCACCACCCGGAAACGTTGCCGCAGTTGCTCACCGACCTGAGGGAACTGCGACGCGAGCCGCGCCGCCGCGGACATCTGCATACCGAAATCCATCACTTTGTCGGTACGCATCCGCTGGTGCAGCGCATCGATCAACGGCACCAGCTCGGTGCGTTCGGTCTGAGTGGCCAGCATTTTCAGCAGCCACTGGCTGGGCCCGCGATCCCGCTGGTACGGCCCGGCGGGCAGGGTGTGCACCAGCCGCTCGAGCTCCACGTGGGTGTCGCGCAGCTGGTCGGTGTCCACCAGGTGCTCGGCGAGCGCGCCGGACAGGCGCAGCACCATGTCGGTGACGGCGGCCGGCGTCTTCTCGATGGCCAGTTCCCCCGGATGGGCGCACACCACCTCGAATGCCAGCTGCCACAGCTCGGTTTCGCTGAGCAACCGGGTGTCCGGCTCGACCGGCAACAGCAGCCCGTGCTCGCGCAGCAGCGTGCCGGCGAACGCGTGGTAGGTGCTGACCGTCGCCGACTCCACCGCATCGTCGCTCGCTCCCGGTACCGGCGCCAGACCGGCACCGGCGAGCCGGGCCAGCCGGGTGCGTACCCGGCGCAGCAGCTGGCCTGCCGCCTTACGGGTGAAGGTCAGCCCCAGCACCTGCGATGGCGTGGCGTAGCCGTTGGCCACCAACCAGACCACCCGGGCTGCCATGGTCTCGGTCTTGCCTGCACCGGCGCCTGCGATCACCACGACGGGCCCCGGTGGCGCGGCGATCACCGCGGCCTGCTCCTCGGTCGGCGGGAACAGGCCCAGTGCGGAGGACAATTCGGCCGGGCTGTACCGCACGCCGGGCGGTGCGGTGTGCGTCATGACCGGTCCCCGAGGGCCTGGGCCGGGCACGACGAACGCACCGGGCAGTTCGCGCAACCGTCGTTGACCCGGGCGGTGAACTGCGGCCCGGCCGTGGCCGCCGCCGCGGTACCGACGGTGCCCAACCAGTCAGCTCGGGTGTCGGGTGTCATCGGATCCTGTTCACGTTCGGTGGCTCCGGCCGCCCCCGCCTTGCCCAGGTATACCAACCGGCCCCCGCCCGGTTCATCCCCGTGCGGCAACAACCCCGCGGCCACCGCGAGCTGATAGGTGGCCAGCTGGGCGTGCTTCTGCGCATCGTCCTTGGTGACCGGGCTCTTGCCGGTCTTGAGGTCCACCACGACGAGCCGGTCGGCCCGGTCCCGCTCGAGGCGGTCCAACCGGCCGCGCACCCGAACGCCCGGCCCCTCGGGCCCCGGTTCGACGATGGTGCCCTCGACGTCGATCTCGGTGGCGACCTCGGTCAGCTGGCCCCGGGAGTCGGCACGCCACCGGGTGAAGGTCTCCAGCATCGCCCGATGCCGTGTCAACTCATTGTCCGAATACCACTTCGCCTCGAAAGGCAGGTCTTCCCAGACCTTTTCCAGGTCGTTGACCAGCTGGCTCTCGGTCTTGCCGGAGTCGGACACCAAGGCATGCAGCAGCGACCCGACCGTCGAGCGCACATCACGCCCGTCGCTGCCGCCGTGCCGCTCAAGCAGCCAACGCAGGGGGCAGTCGGTGAGCATCTGCAGCGTCGACGGCGACAGGGTCACGACATGTTCGGGATCCGACCAGAGCGGCTCCTCGGTGGACAGCGGAGTCATGGTGTGCCACTGCGACGGATCTGCACCCGGCACCCCGGCAGCGGCCAGCCGGGCCAATTGGGTTGCCGCGCAAGACCGCGACTCCTCATCGACTGCGCCTTCCGGCGCGCACACGACGGCCCGCAGCCGGCCGACCACCGCCGAGGGCTGCAGCACCCGCGGAGCGGCCAATGGCGGCAGCGGTACCGATTCGGTTGCCACCTCGGCCAGTTCGGCGCAGAACGGCGAGGGCAGCAGCGATTCATCACCACCGTCGCTGTCGACCGCGGTCACCAGCAATCGCGTCCTCGCCCGGCCCATGGCCGCCATCAGCAGCCGACGCTCCTCGGCCAGCAGCGGTGCCCTGGTCGACACCGAACGGTCGTCCGGGGCGGCCACTCCGTCGAGCACATCCACCAGATTCTGCGTGCCCAGGATGCCGCCACGCGGAACAGTGTTGGGCCACAAGCCTTCCTGCACGCCGGCGATCACCACGAAGTCCCATTCCCGGCCGAGTGCCGCATGTGCGCTGAGCACCGCCACGGCGTCGGCCTGCGGGTCGGCATCCGCTGTCGACATCGACGCTCCCAGCGTCGTCACATGGTCAACCAGCCCGCGCAACGACGCTCCCGCCGTGCGGTTCACATACTGGTCGGCCACGTCGAACAGCGCCGTCACCGCATCCAGGTCCCGGTCGGCCTGTACTCCGATGGTGCCGCCCCGCTCGCTGGCGGCCAGCCAGCGCGGCTGCAAGCGGCAGGCATTCCAGACCTGCCACAAGGTGTAGCGCGGGTCGGCGCCGTCCCGCTCGCTGCGGCGGGCGGCGGCCAGGACCGACCGCAGGCGGCGCAGCGGCTTGACGTGTTCGGCCGCCAATCCGGCCGGCTCCGCCTCGATCGCGGCGACCAGCAGATCGGTGAAATCCCGTGGTGGCGTGGAGCCGTCGGCGCGGCGCAACGCCCGGCGCAACTGCCGCAGGGTCACCGGGTCGACGCGGCCGATCGGGCCGGTCAGCAGGCTGACCGCACTGTCGCCGTCCAGCCGCCCTGATGCCGTCGTCTCCAGCACCGTCAGCAGGGCCGCGACGGCGGGCTGCTGCGCGAGCCCCAGATCGGGCCCGGTCGCCTGCACGGGCACGCCGGCCCCGCTCAACGCCCGCGCCAGCGCCGCGCCCACCCGGGAAACCGACCGCACCACCACAGCCATCTCCGACCACGGCACCCCGTCCACCAGGTGGGCCCGGCGCAGGGCATCGGCGATGTACGCATTCTCGGCGTGCGGGGTGGCCGCCATCCGCAGGGTCACTGCACCCTGTCCGCGCTCGGGGTTGCCCTCCACCATCCGGCCGGGCCCGACGCCGGGCAGCCGGCGTCCGATTCCCGAGATCGCCGATGCCACCGCGGGCGCGCAGCGGTGCGACCGGGTGAGGGTGATGGCCGGAGCGTCGGCGTCGCCCTGCTCGCGCAACAACACCGGATCGGCGCCGCGGTAACCGAACACCGCCTGGTCGGGATCGCCCGCGATGACCGTCAGCCCTGCGCGGGCGGCCAGCACCCGGACCAACAGTGCGGCCTGCGGGTCGAGGTGCTGTGCGTCGTCGACCAGCAGCAGGCTGAGCCGCGCGCGCTCGGCGGCCAGCAGATCGGCATCGGTCCCGAGCGCCTCCAACGCCGCCCCGACGAGTTCGGCAGCGCCCAGCGCCGGCACCGTGGCCTGCGGTGCGGCCATCCCGACCGCCGACCGCAGGAGCATGATCTGCTCGTAGGCTTGCGCGAACCGGCCGGCCGCCAACCATTCCGGACGCCCCGCCGAGCGGCCGAGCCGTTGCAGCGCACGAGGATCCACGCCGCGCTCGGTGCAGCGGGCCAGCAGGTCACGCAGCTCGGTGGCGAAACCCGCGGTGCTCAGCGCGGGCCACAACTGCTCGGGCCAGCCCACGGGTGAATCGGCACCGTCCTCCAGGTCGCCTGCCAGCAATTCGCGGATGATGCCGTCCTGTTCGGCGGTGGTGATCAGCCGGGGCGGCGGATCACCATTGCGCTGGGCCGCCAGCCGCAGCAGCGCGAAGGCGTAGGAGTGCACAGTGCGCACCAGCGGTTCCCGCACCACGCCATGGGTGCCAGCGCCGAGCAGCCGCGCCGTGATGGCGGCCCTGGCCTCCGAACGCAGCCGGGCCGAACCGGTCAGCAGCAACACCGACTCGGGATCGGTGCCCGCCGCGATGTGCTCGACCGCGGTACTGATCAACAGCGAGCTCTTTCCGGTGCCCGAGCCGCCCAGCACCCGCACCACGCCGTTGCGGCCCGGTGCCAGCAGTTCGGTGCCGGTCAGCGTGGGCTGGACGTGTTGTGCGGTCATGGGATGCATGACACCAGAGGGGTACGACAAGTGGATCCCGACAAGTAGCGGAGCGGATTGGAGCGATAGGCCCGACAAGTAGCGGAGCGGATTGGAGCGATAGGCCCGACAAGTAGCGGAGCCTGAGCTCTGGCAGCATCTATGACATGTCAGCCGAGAAGTTGCATGTCCACCGCTACGGCCCCGGCCAGCCGCCCCGGCTGTTGCTCGTCCACGGCTTGACCGGGCACGGCCAACGCTGGAAGACGCTGGCCGAGCAGCACCTGCCCGAGGTGCCGGTGCTGGCCCCTGACCTGCTCGGGCACGGCCGCTCGTCGTGGGCCGCCCCGTGGACACTCGATGCCAACGTAGAGGCCCTGGCCGCACTGCTGGACGGCCCGACCCTGGTCGCCGGGCATTCGTTCGGCGGTGCGGTGGCGCTCAATCTCGCTGCCGCACATCCGGATCTGGTCAGCGGGCTGGTGTTGCTGGATCCGGCAGTGGAGCTCGACGGCGAGTGGATGCGGGAGATCGCCGATTCCATGATGGCCTCACCCGATTATCCCGACCGCGCCGAGGCGCGTGCCGAGAAGGCCAACGGTTCGTGGGGCGAGGTGGCACCGGCGGAGTTGGAACGGGACCTCGACGAGCACCTCGTCGAACTACCCGGCGGCCGGTTCGGCTGGCGGATCAGCGTTCCGGCCATGATGTCCTACTGGAGCGAGCTGGCCCGTCCGGTTGCCTTGCCGCGCAAGGGCACTCCCACCGTCCTGGTCCGCGCCACCCGCACCAGCCCGCCGTACGCGCGCGACGGTTTCATCACGGCGCTGGGCGATCACCTCGGCCCGGATTTCACCTTGCTGGACTGGGATTGCGACCACATGGTGGCCCAGGCCAAACCCGCCGAGACCGCGAAGTTGATCCTCGAGCAATTGGGCTGACATGGCCGCCGTCACCGAGGAACAGGTGGAAGCCGTGCGGGCGTTGGTCGCCGCGATCCCGCCGGGGCGGGTCTGCACATACGGCGACATCGCCGATGCCGCAGAGCTTTCCAGTCCACGGATCGTCGGCTGGATCATGCGGACCGACTCCTCGGACCTGCCCTGGCATCGGGTGATCACGGCGTCGGGCCGCCCGGCCCCGCACCTGGCCACCCGGCAGCTGGAGCGGCTGCGCGCCGAGGGGGTGCTGGCTTCAGACGGGCGGGTGCGCCTGTCCGAATACCGGCACCAGTTCTGACCGCTCGCCGACGCTGGCGAGTCAGAGGATCAGGCGCACCAGCGAGGCCGTGCGGGCCAGGCCGGGGAACGCCGCCGCGGTGGACCGAGGGTGCAGCGCGTGTACGGCCAACCGGAACATCAACGCCCGCAACAACATCTGCGGCCATTCGGGTAGCGACTGCCACCGCTCGATCAACCCGTCGTCGGCATCGCCCCAGGACAACGCGTCGACCACCACCACGCCCGCGGCCCATGGCGCCGGCCGCCAGTACGGGGTGATGTCGGTGATCCCCGGCGCCGCCGTACCGGCGAAAAGCACTGTGCCGTAGAGATCGCCGTGCACCAGTTGACTGGCACTCCTGGTCGGCCTGCGCAGACCGGCCAGCTGATTGATCAACTCCACGGACCGTTGGCCGTCCGACGAGCCGGGCGACACCCTGGCGCCCGGCGGCAACGAGTGCAGCGGCCGGTCCTCCCAGGCCGCCCGGTCGGCGGCGATGAACACATCGACATCCGCCCACGGCGCGACCGGGGGCTGGGTGAGGAAACGGGGCCGTTCCAACTTCGCGGTGGCCTCGTGCAATCGCACTGCCGCCGACACCACCTCGTCGTGGCGGGGTTCAGGCGTGCCTGCGACGAACGTGTCGGCCCGCCACCCGGCGACCACGTAGCGGCCGTCGGTCGAACGGACCGGGCGGGCAAGCCGCACCCCGTCGATGAACAGGGACTCCCGCACCTTGGCCGACCACGCCGCACGGGCATGCTCGGGCACCATCGACATCACGACTTCGCCGCAGCGCCAGCCTCCCTCCCAGCCCGAGCCGAGCGGTACCGGGCGCACCCCGGACAGGCCGAACGCCGCCAGCACATGTTCCGGCGGCCGTTCCACACTCACAGCCTCAGCCTAAGCGGTTGACCGGCAAACCAGCCGTCAGTACATCACCATGTCGGGCTCGAGTTGCTTGGCCCAGGCCACAATTCCGCCCTGCAGATGCATTGCGTCGGAGAAACCGGCCTTCTTGACGATGGCGAGCACCTCGGCCGAACGAATCCCGGTCTTGCAGTACAGCACCGGTGTCCGGTCCACCGCGAGCTTGGCCAGCGCATCACCTGACTCGAAAGTCGGCTTCGGGATGAGCTCGGCACCCTCGATGTGATTGATGTCCCACTCGACGGGTTCGCGGACATCGATCAGCGCCAACGGTTTCCCGGAGTCGATGAGTTCCTTGAGCTCCAGCGGCGTGATCGTGGAATCGGCCGCGGCGGCCGCGGCTTCATCGGAAACGACCCCGCAGAACGCCTCGTAGTCGATCAGCTCGGTGATCTTCGGAGTGGCCGGATCCTTGCGGATCCGGATGGTCCGGTACGACATCTCGAGCGCGTCGTAGACCATCAGCCGGCCCAGCAGCGGTTCGCCGATGCCGGTGATCAGCTTGATCGCCTCGGTGCCCATGACCGACGCGATGGAGGCGCACAGAATGCCCAGCACGCCGCCCTCGGCGCAGGACGGCACCATGCCCGGTGGCGGCGGCTCGGGGTACAGGTCGCGGTAGTTCAGGCCCAGGCCGTCGGGGGCGTCTTCCCAGAACACCGAAACCTGGCCTTCGAAGCGGTAGATCGAGCCCCACACGTAGGGCTTGCCGGCCAGCACCGCGGCATCGTTGACCAGGTAGCGGGTGGCGAAGTTATCGGTGCCGTCCAGGATCAGGTCGTACTGGCTGAACAGCTCCACCGCATTGTCGGGTTCCAGCCGGAACTCGTGCAGGTTCACCGTGACCAGCGGGTTGATCTCCTGCACCGACTCCTTGGCGCTCTGCGCCTTGGACTTCCCGATGTCGGACTGGCCGTGGATGATCTGGCGCTGCAGGTTGGACTCGTCGACCACGTCGAACTCGACGATGCCGATGGTGCCCACGCCGGCCGCGGCCAGGTAGAGCAGGGTCGGCGACCCGAGCCCACCGGCGCCGATCACCAGCACCTTGGCGTTTTTCAGCCGCTTCTGCCCGATCACGCCGACGTCCGGAATGATCAGGTGACGGCTGTAGCGCGTCACCTCTTCGCGCGTCAGCTCGGCGGCCGGCTCAACCAACGGCGGTAACGACACGTCCAAATTCGCGGACACCGTATGTCTCCTCAGATCTTTTGGGTCGGTTCATCGTCCCAGCTCCTCGTACCCACAACGGTAATCCGCTGCTCATGCTTCCCGCGCCCCGGCTACCGCGACCGAATCCGGTCACCGCCGCGGATCAGGCGATCGGATAGGGCCAGGGATTGAATCGGCAGGTCAGGCCGTCGGCCTTGACGGTTCCCGGGTCGAACTTGGCGGCATCGTCGTTCGAGGTGGAGAACGTCTGCTGCATCATGATCGGCGCCAGTTTTCCGTTGGCCTCGCAGGCCTCGTGCCGCTGGTAGCCGATGGCGTGACCAACCTCATGGTTGATCAGGTACTGCCGGTAGGAGCCGATGTCGCCCTGGAACGGCACCGCGCCGCGGACCCACCGGGCCTCGTTGACGAACACCCGGGGCTGATTGCCGTCGTAGGACGGGTTGTAGCAGGACGATTCCAGCTCGATGTCGTACCCGCAGCCCTCGCGCACCGTCATCGGGGAGGTCAACGACACCCGGAAGTCGGGTTCGACCCCGCTGCTCGCGTCCACCCGGGTGAACGCGAACAACCCGTTGTGCGTCCAGCTCTTCGGGTTGGCCAGGGTCTCACTGACCATGTGGGCGAAACCTTCGTCGCCGCCGAACGCGGTGGTGTCCACGCCGTCCTCGACCTCGACGGAGTACGTGAAGGATTTCGTGGTGCCCTCACCGATCTTGGGGGTGGTGCCCGGCACGATCCGCCAGGTCCGTGCCCCGGCCTCGGTGAACTGACCGCCTGCGGGCAGGATGCCGGTCGGCAGGTTCGCGTCGAACTGGGTCAGGCCCTTCGGCGGCGCACCGATGATCGAGGTGCTGGCCACGTCGATGGTGGGCGGGCCCTGCACCGGACCCTCTTCCTCCTGGGCCGCATGCGGCGCGCTGGTGCCGGTGATGGTCTGGTAGACCACCACCACGGTCAGCACGATCAGCACCGGCAACGCATACGCGCGCCAGCCGTATGTGGATACGAATCGGCCGATCCACGTCTGTTTACGCCACTGCTGGTGGTCGTCCCTATTTGATCTGGCTCGTCCTGAATCAACGGCGATCGGATCTCGCTGAGCGCGTAGCGGCTCCCGCCACTCGTTGCGCAGCGCCGGGACACGGCCACCCCCGCGACGTCCCGGGTCGTAGGTCACGGGAACCAGAATGGCACAGACTCCTGTGAATCGGTTCTCAGCGCAGCTATGCCGTGACCACGCTGGTGTCATTTCGAAACCCACGCCCGTTTCGCAACGACCGCGCGACAGATCTGACCCGCCACGGTAGTAGTGTCGGTGCGATCAGCGGCTCGGATGAACATGTCCAAGTGCGCCAGAGCAATACAGATTGAGGACCTGATGAGCGATCTCGCCAACACCGCCGAGAGGAGAGGTGACAAGCCCGCGACCGCTGGTCGACGCGGCAACCGCCTGCCTCGTGATGAGCGGCGCGGACAGCTGTTGGCGGCCGCCAGCGAGGTATTCGTCGAACGTGGTTACCACGCGGCGGGCATGGACGAGATCGCCGAACGCGCCGGCGTG
This sequence comes from Mycolicibacterium boenickei, assembly GCF_010731295.1. NCBI lineage: Bacteria > Bacillati > Actinomycetota > Actinomycetes > Mycobacteriales > Mycobacteriaceae > Mycobacterium > Mycolicibacterium boenickei. Next base: position 5,747,722 of record NZ_AP022579.1, read on the forward strand.
AGCAAGCCTGTTCTGTATCAACACTTTTCGTCGAAGCTCGAGCTGTACCTGGCGGTGTTGCAGCGCCACGTCGACAACCTGGTGTCCGGTGTGCGCCAAGCCCTGCGCACCACCACCGACAACCGTCAGCGGTTGCGCGCCGCCGTCGAGGCGTTCTTCGATTTCATCGAGCACGACAGCCAGGGTTACCGGCTGATCTTCGAGAATGACTATGTCAGCGAGCCGCAGGTGGCGGCACAGGTGAAAGTCGCCACCGAGGCCTGCACCGACGCGGTGTTCGATCTGATCAGCCGCGACTCCGGACTCGAGGCCCACCGGGCCAGGATGATCGCCGTCGGATTGGTGGCCATCAGCGTCGACTCCGCGCGGTACTGGCTGACCAACGACCGACCGATCGATCGGAATACGGCCGTGGACGGCACGGTGCAGTTCGCCTGGGGCGGACTGTCACACGTGCCACTCACCCGGTCGTAGATCTCAAGCGGTTTCGGCGCCCACGCCGAAACCGACCCGGCGCACGTCGGCGGCGCCGATCTCTACATAGGCGATCCGGCTGTTCTGCACCAGGAATCGCCGCCCCTTCTCATCGGTCAGCGCCAGCACACCCGAATCCTTGGCGAGTGCGTCGGTGACCTGCTGCTCCACCTCGGTGGGTGTCTGCGCGCTGTTGAAGGTCAGCTCGCGCGGGCTGTCCGTGACACCGATTTTGACCTCCACGCTGGACCCTTCTTTCTTTCTCGCGTCGTGTTTGTCGACTTCCCTGAGCAGGCTAGTAGACCACCGGACCGCATCGCCGCCAGCGGGTGCGGACTTGGCTACGCCGTGCGCGAAACGCAGAGACCTAACCGAGTCCGGACCGTGACCGACACGCCTTGAGCTCAACCTCATCTGTCACTTCTGCCTCGATAGCATCAGTTTCGATATTGGACGAGACGACTGGGGCAGCCGCATGACCAGGCACTATTCGCCGTACGACACCACCCCGACCGAGCGCTTCGGGGACCGCCCGTATGAGCCGGGCACGTACTCCGGCTACACCCCCGACTACAGGACCGACTACGCGACGGGCCAGAGCAGCTACGCCACCGACGCCGAGGCGGACTACGACGCCGATTACGACGATTACGACGACGAGGTCACGTTCTACGAAGACCCCATCGACCGGCGCTGGATCTGGGTGGCCGCCGTGGCCGGCGCGATCCTGCTGATCGCAGTCATCTGCACCGTGGTGATCCTCGGCGGCGGGGACAGCGGGTCCGTGTCGGCCACCCTGACCTCGCCGTCGGCACAGCCGACGCAGACCACGCAGCCCGCCCAGGACGCCACGTCGAAGCCGGTTCCGCCGCGCGCGGCGCCGACCGCTCCCCTGTCGCCGGAGACCGTCACCACGCTGACGCCGACGCCCAGCGCCACCGCCACGCCCGCACCCGCACCGCCCGCCGCGGTCGAACCGCCCGCCGGCGTCGCGACCCCGAACGCCGTCACCTACACGGTGACCGGCAACCGGCAGCTCATCGACCTGGTGACCATCGTCTACACCGACGCGCAGGGCGCCCTGCAGACCGACATCAACGTCGCGCTGCCGTGGACCAAGACCGTGGTGCTCAACCCGGGCGTCACGCTCAAGTCCGTGACCGCGACCAGCGTCGCCGGCCAGCTCAACTGCTCGATCACCGATGCAGCGGGCGCCGTGCTGGTCGCGCAGGCCAACAACACGATGATCACCACCTGCACGCAGTAGCGACCGAACCGTTCGAGGGCGACTGGGTCTGGCGGGGCGACCCGCCTTGGAGTCAGGCCAGGCCCAGTTCCTGCATCCGCGACTGGTGGGTGTTCTGCAGCCGACTGAAGAACTCGGCCAACTGGGTCAGGCCCTCACCGCTGGACATCACCAGGTCGACCAGTTCGTCGTGATCGGCCAGCACGAACTGCGCCTGGGTGACGGCCTCCCCGAGCAGACGACGCGCCCACAGCGCCAACCGGTGGCGCTGGCGATCGCTGGCCGTCACCGCGGCCCGTACCTCGGCGACCACGAACTGGGAATGCCCGGTTTCGGACAGCACCGCACGCACCACCGTCGCCACCGCCTCGGGCAGGGCGTCGGCGATCTCCAGGTAGAAGTCCGCGGCGAGCGCATCGCCGATGTAGGTCTTGACCAACGCCTCCAGCCACGTGCTCGGAGTGGTCATCCGGTGATAGTTCTCCAAGGCGGACGCATACTTCGTCATCGCCGGAACAACGTCAACTCCCCTGTGCTCCAACGCATCTCGCAAGAGCTCGTAGTGGCCCATCTCCGCGGCGGCCATGCTCGCCATGTTGATCCGGCCACGCAGGTTCGGCGCCATGCGCGCTTCTTCGGTCAACCGGTAGAACGCGGCGACCTCGCCGTAGGCCAGCACCGCGAACAATTCGTTGACGCCCGGATGATCCGCCGACACGCCTGAATCGACCGGTTTGGCGATCTGTTCCGCGGCAGGCTGAGGCGAATTCATGAGGCCAACTCTAGACGCCACCGGGAGACCATGATCGGCTGGCAAATCGGCCCAGATCCCGCGACCAGCTACAATGGCTTGTGGTAACGGCTTCGAGCCGACAATTTCGGCCGCCGAACCGCTACCAGGAAATGTGCGTGCACGCAGTTGGCCCGCCCTGTGGAGCTGGGCCCAACGGATCGGCAGCGCCGAGGATACGAACCTTGTCCGGGCGAACCCGACCGTTTCACCGTCAAACTCCGTGTGCGCTGGATGCCCATGAGGTTTGACAGTGAAAGGCCACCTCTACCCACCATGACCCATGTAAATAAAACGTTTGCCGAACTCGGCGTCCGCGACGAGATCGTCCGCGCACTCAGCGAGAACGGCATACAGCACCCCTTTGCCATCCAGGAACTGACCCTCCCGCTGGCGCTGGCCGGCGACGACCTGATCGGTCAGGCCCGCACCGGTATGGGCAAGACCTACGCGTTCGGTATCCCGCTGCTGCACCGCGTCTCCTCCGACGAGACCCGCCCGCTCAACGGCACTCCCCGGGCCCTGATCGTGGTGCCCACCCGCGAACTGTGTCTGCAGGTCTACGACGACCTCGCCGGCGCGGCCAAGTACCTGACCACCGGTGACCGCAAATTCTCCGTGACCTCCATCTACGGCGGCCGTCCGTACGAGCCCCAGATCGAGGCGCTGCGCAAGGGCGTCGACGTCGTCGTCGGCACCCCGGGCCGGCTGCTCGACCTGGCCCAGCAGGGACACCTGCAGCTCGGCGGACTGTCCGTGCTGGTGCTCGACGAGGCCGACGAGATGCTTGACCTGGGCTTCCTGCCCGACATCGAGCGCATCCTGCGGCTGACCCCCGACGACCGGCAGTCGATGCTGTTCTCGGCCACCATGCCGGACCCGATCATCACGCTGGCCCGCACGTTCATGAACCAGCCGACCCACATCCGGGCCGAGGCCCCGCATTCGGCGGCCACCCACGACACCACCGAGCAGTTCGTCTACCGGGCCCACGCCCTGGACAAGTCGGAGCTGGTCAGCCGGATCCTGCAGGCCGAAGGCCGCGGCGCCACGATGATCTTCACCCGCACCAAGCGCACCGCGCAGAAGGTGTCCGACGAACTCGCCGAGCGCGGGTTCAAGGTCGGCGCCGTGCACGGCGACCTGGGCCAGGGCGCCCGTGAGAAGGCCCTGAAGTCCTTCCGCACCGGGGCGATCGACGTGCTGGTCGCCACCGACGTCGCGGCCCGCGGCATCGACATCGACGACGTCACGCACGTCATCAACTACCAGTGCCCCGAGGACGAGCAGGCCTACGTGCACCGCATCGGACGCACCGGCCGCGCCGGCAAGACCGGTGTCGCGATCACCCTGGTCGACTGGGACGAACTGGCCCGCTGGGAAACGATCGACAAGGCGCTGGAGTTGGGTTGTCCCGATCCCGCCGAAACCTATTCCAGCTCACCGCATATCTACGAAGAGCTGGGTATCCCGACCGACGTCACCGGCCAGATCGGCGAGCCGCGCAAGCCTGCGGCCAAGCGCAGCCCCGACGAGAAGCGCATCTCCTCGGCGGACGAGGACCGGCCGGCCAAGACCAGGACCCGCACCCGGCGGCGTACCCGCGGTGGCCAGTCGGCCAACGGACATCCCGAGGGCACCGCGGCTGCCGCACAGGACAACGGCGATGCCGCACCGGTGACCGACTCGGACGACACCGCGGGCGACGCATCGACCGCCGGCCGTCGCCGCCGCCGGCGCCGTCCCCGCAAGACCGAGACCGCCGCAGCCGGCTGACCCGCGAACGCCAGAAGACCAGTCCATGGTCAGACCCGAACGCCGCACCCGCGGCGACATGATTGCCGCGGCGGCAATCGTCGCGATCGTCGCGCTCGCCGCCGGCCTGATCTGGTGGACCAGTGATGCCCGGGCCACCATCAGCAGGCCCGCCGCCGCACCGGTTCCGTACCTGACTCCGGCCCGTGAGGTGCCTGCCGGTCTGCAGCAGCTGTGGACCACGCAAAGCCCGAAGACCACCGAACCCGTGCTCGCCGGCGGGTCGGTGGTGACCGGCGACGGATCCACCGTCGAGGGACGCGACCCGGCGACCGGCGCGGTGTTGTGGAGCTATGCCCGCGACCTCGAACTGTGCGGCGTGACGGCGGTGTACCAGTACGCGGTCGGCGTGTATCCCGACGCCCGTGGCTGCGGACAGGTCAGCACCGTCGACGGCAAGACCGGCAGGCGCGGCCCGGCCCGCACCGCCTTCGCCGACCCCGAGGTCCGGCTGTCCTCCGATGGCTCCACGGTGCTTTCCGCCGGGGACAGTCGCCTGGAGCTGTGGCGCTCGGACATGGTCCGGATGCTGTCCTACGGCGCCCTGGACGCCCGCATCAAGCCCGACGTCCCGGCCCAGCCGGTGTGCCGCAAGCTGTCGGCGGCGGCCAGCTCCTCGGCGGTGTCGGTGCTGGAGTCCTGCCCCAAGAGCAAGTTCATCCGGCTGACGCTGCTGCGCCCGGCCGACGAAGAGGACACCCCCGACGTGCGTTACGTCGAGCTGCAGGACGTGACCGACGAGTCCGGGGCCCAGGTGGTCGCGGTGTCGGGCACCACGACCGCGGTGTACCTGCCCACCCCGAGGCCGATGGTGAACATCATCGACGAGACTGGAAAGACCCTGGCCAGCCTGCCGCTGCCCAAGCCGGCCGCGCCGCAGGCGACCACCACCCGCTCCGGGGACGTGATCAGCTGGTGGACCGGGGACTCCGTACTGGTCTTCAGCACCACCGGGACCGCGGGCCTGCAGTACAAGTTCACGGTGACACCCACCGCGGACGAGTCCGGTCCTCACATGCCTGTCGGACCCGCCACGGTGATGGCCGGTCACCTCCTGGTTCCGGTCACCGACGGTTACGACCTCTTCGATCCGCAGACCGGTACCGGGCAGCGCCACATCACGCTGCCGCGCACACCCAGCGTGTCGCCGGTGGTGCCGGTGGCGGCCGGAGACAACGTGCTCGAGCAGCGCGGAACGGAACTGGTGGCGCTGGGCCCCGCCTGAGAGCCCTATGTCAGCCGATGTCGATCACGATGACGGTGGTGTTGTCACTGCCGCCGGCGTCGTTGGCCACCCGAACCAGTCGCTGCGCGGCGACCTCGGGTTCGGCATCCGTCGCGGCGGCGACGATCTCGACGTCCTCGGCGCCGGCGAACAATCCGTCACTGCTGATCAGCAACCGGTCACCCGGCCGGCAGTCGAGATCGAACAGATCCGGACGGATGACGGGGCCGATGCCCAAGGCCCTGGTCAGCAGGTGGCGGTGCGGATGGAATCGGGCTTCCTCCCGGGTGATCTCCCCGGCACGCACCAGTTCCCCTGAGACGCTGTGATCATCGGTGAGCTGACACATGACGCCGTCGCGGATCCGGTTCAGCGGCGAATCCCCGATGTTGATGGCCATGGGGCCACCCTGCTCGTCGCCGAACATCGCCACCACGGTCAGCGTGGCACCCGAACTGGTCCCCGAGGCGCTGACGTGCGCGAAGACCTGCTCATTGGCGTTCTGGACCGCACCGACCAGCCCGTCGCGGTCGGGCGCCGCGGCGAATCCGGCGGCCAGCACCTCGACCGCGATCCGGCTGGCGTGTTCACCGCCGGGCCCGAAACCGTCGGCAATCGCGTACAGGATGCCGTCGGCGAGCAGAGAATCCTGGTTGCTCTCCCGCACCGGCCCCTGATCGGTGGCCGTCGCGGACCGTAACACCGAAGCCATCCAGATCGTCCTCTCGTCGCTCCGGCGACCCCCTGCCACCGGAGAAGATGCCGCTCGCCGAGGCGCCGGTTGCTGGCCGGCAGGCCCGATGGGAACTCGGCGATCTCGGCGACCGGCACACGTGCCCCACCGAGCAACCCTGCCGCGCACGCCTGGGCAACCTGGCCTGTCCCTGGGACACCACCAGCTGGGCGGGCGCGGTCAAGGTCAAGGTGGCCGCCTAGACCACCTCTGGCGTGAACGTCGGAAGCTTCTTGCCGGACTTCCAGTGTTTGAGCAACGCCTGGGCCAGCTCGCGATAGGCCAGGCCGCCCTTGCTCTTCCGGCCGGCCAGCACCGAGGATCCCGATGCGCTGGCCTCGGCGAACCGGACGGTGCGCGGGATCGGCGGGGCCAACACGGGCAGCTCGTACCGGTCGGCGACGTCCAGCAGTACGTCGCGGCTGTGGGTGGTGCGCGAATCGTAGAGCGTCGGCAGCGCGCCCAGCAGCGCGAGATCGGGGTTGGTGATCTGCTGCACGTCGGAGATGGTGCGCAGGAACTGCCCCACGCCGCGGTGCGCCAGGGTCTCGCATTGCAGCGGCACGATCACCTCGTGCGCGGCCGTCAGACCGTTGAGCGTCAGCACACCCAGCGACGGCGGACAGTCGATGATCACCACATCGAAGTCGGATTCGACCTTGGCCAGGGCCCGCTTGAGCGCGTACTCGCGCCCGGCCCGCATCAACAGCATGGCCTCGGAGCCCGCCAGGTCGATGTTGGCCGGCAGCAGCGTCATCCCCTCGGCCGTGTCCACCAGGGCTGCCCCTGGTTCGACATCGCCCAGCAGTACCTCGTGCACCGAAACCGGTAGCTTGTCCGGGTCATGGCCCAATGAAAACGTCAGACAGCCTTGCGGATCCAGATCGACCAGCAGAACGCGACGCCCCTGCTCGGCCATCGCCGCCCCCAGCGACGCCACCGTCGTCGTCTTGGCTACCCCACCCTTTTGATTGGCGACCGCTAATACTCGCGTCACACCTTCATCCAAGCACGCTCTCGGCGGCATTGCCGGTACGTGGGGCAGAATCGCCGGTGTGAGCGACCGCCTGCACCGCCTGATCCTGCTCCGCCACGGTGAGACCGAGTGGTCGGCAACCGGCAGGCATACCGGCCGCACCGAGCTGGAACTCACCGAGACCGGGCGCGAGCAGGCCGTGCTGGCCCGCCCCGCCCTTGCCGAACTGCAGTTGAGCGACCCGCTGGTGATCAGCAGCCCGCGGCGCCGCGCGCTGGCCACCGCGGAGCTGGCCGGCCTGCACGTCGACGAGGTCAACCCTGTGCTGGCCGAGTGGGATTACGGCGACTACGAGGGGCTGACCACACCGCAGATCCGCCAGACCGTGCCGGATTGGCTGGTGTGGACGCACGGTTGTCCGGGCGGGGAGACCGTGGCAGCGGTCAGCGCCCGGGCGGACCGGGCCGTGGCGTTGGCGCTGGAACATGTGCCCGCCCGGGATGTGGTGTTCGTCGGACACGGGCATTTTTCCCGCGCGATGTTGACCCGCTGGACGGAACTGCCGGTGTCCGAAGGCATCCGGGTGTCGATGGTGCCCGCTTCGCTTGCGGTGTGCGGTTTCGAGCACGGCGTGCGTCAGATCACCGCGCTCGGCCTGACCGGTCATCCCAACCCGTGTCTGTCGCTGTGAATCCCTCATTCGTGCTGGCCGGTCCGACCGGTGCAGTGCTGGCCGAGGGGGTGCGCGCCGGGTTCCCCGACATCGCCGACGCCCAGGACGCATTGCGCTCGGGAACACCAATTGTGCTGGGCGCCTTGCCCTTCGATCTGGCAGCACCCGCAGCCCTGTACGAACCCGAAACGGTTCAGTTCACCGACGCCCTGCCCGATTGGCGCCCGACTCCGCCCCCCGCGGTGCTCGATCGCGAAACCCTGCCCCCGGGCCCGGTGCACCGCGGCCGGGTGGCCGAGGCGATCCGGCGTCTGCGCGACCCACAGGTCCCGATCGACAAGGTGGTCCTGGCCCGCGCGCTGCGGCTGACCGCAGATTCTCCGTGGGACGTGCGCGGCGTGCTGCGCAGGCTGGCCGACGCCGACCCGGCCGCCACCGTCTATCTGGCGGACCTGTCCGCGGCGGGAGAAGCCAACGCCGGCACCGTGCTCGTTGGCGCGAGCCCCGAATTGCTGGTGGCGCGCGAGGGTGAGCGGGTGATCTGTCAGCCGTTCGCCGGCTCTGCCCCCCGATCGACCGATCCGCAGATCGATGCGGCCAACGCGGCCGCGCTGGCGGCCTCGGCGAAGAACCGTCATGAGCATCAGCTCGTGGTCGACGTGATGCGCCAGGCGTTGGACCCATTGTGTGTGGATCTGCAGATCGCCGACGAGCCCGAGCTGCACGGCACCGACGCGCTGTGGCACCTGAGCACCCCGGTCATCGGACGGCTACGCGAAAAGCAAACCACGGCAATTGATCTGGCGTTGGCGCTGCATCCCACACCGGCGGTCGGCGGAGTACCGACAGATCGCGCCGCGGCACTGATCTCCGAACTGGAGGGTGATCGCGGGTTCTACGCGGGCGCCGTCGGCTGGTGCGACAGTCACGGCGACGGACGCTGGGTGGTCTCGATCCGGTGCGCCGTGTTGTCCGCGGACCGATATACGGCACTGGCCAGTGCGGGCGGCGGTATTGTCGCCGAGTCCGATCCAGACGACGAAGTAGACGAGACCACCACGAAATTCAGGACCATCCTGACGGGACTAGGGGCGACATGAGCGAGCTGATCCGCCGGGCACGGCCGGGCGACGAGGTCGAGATCACCGCGATGATTCGCGAATTGGCCGAGTTCGAACGCGCCTCAGATGAGTGCACCGTGACCGAAAAGCAGATGCACACAGCGCTTTTCGGAGACCGTCCAGTGGCGTATGCACACATGGTCGAGGTCGACGGGCAGATCGCCGCAACCGCGGTGTGGTTCCTGAACTTCTCCACCTGGGACGGCGTGGCCGGACTGTATCTGGAGGACCTCTACGTGCGTCCGGCGTTCCGGCGGCGCGGGCTGGCCCGGAAGCTGTTGTCCACGTTGGCCGGTGAATGCGTCGAGCAGGGTTACACCCGGATGACGTGGGCGGTACTGAACTGGAACGTCAACGCCATCGCGCTGTACGACGCCGTCGGCGGCAAGCCCCAGACCGAGTGGACCACCTACCGGGTATCGGGTCCCGAACTCTCGGCGCTGGCCGCCGAGCGCCGCGATTAGTCTCGCCGGGTAATCCAGTCCACCGAGGACGGGCTGAACAGCAGACCCAGCGTCACCAGGGCGAGCAATCCGACCAGGACGCCGTACACGACGTGGTGCGAGGTGATCACGTACCAGGCCACGGGTAGTAGCAGCAGGTTGGTCAGCACCGCGATCCCCCGGCCCCACCGCCGAGCGGTGATCAGCGCCCAACCGCCGGCCAGTACCCCGCCACCGATCAGCACGAACCAGATCGCGGTGCCGTAGCCGCTGACGATGTGCTGATCGGCTCCGGCGACCGCGCGCACCAGTAGCACGACCGCCATGATCAGCGCGGCGATCCCTTCGGCGGCGGTGATGAAACCTGCATACCGGATCGAAGGAGGCTGGATCACGACTGCCGCTCCGCGAAATAGCGCACCGCGTACTCGTATCCGGCCGGTCCCGCTCCGGCGATCACCACCTCCGCGACGGCCGACACATACGAGTGGTGCCGGAACGGTTCCCTGGTGTGGATGTTGCTCAGGTGCACCTCGACCACAGGCAGTTCGGCGGCGCTCAGCGCGTCGCGAATCGCCACCGAGGTGTGGCTGTAGGCCGCGGGATTGATGATGATGCCCGTGCAGTCGACGCGCGCCGCCTGGATGGCGTCGACGAGCACGCCCTCGTGATTGCTCTGCACCGCGCGGACCTCGAAGCCGGACTCCGCAGCCAACTCGGCCACCCGCTGCTCGATCTGAGCCAGCGTGGTGGAGCCGTAGATCTCGGGCTGCCGGGTGCCCAGCATGTTGAGATTCGGTCCGTTGACGAGCAACAATCGGCGTTCGGTCACCTCCAGTACGGTACCGGCCTGATTCACGACGTCGAGATCGACGCGAGGGTTGTGGCTGGGCAAAATTCACAACCCTCACGTCGATTTCGGCGAATGCCGGGGGTGGGGATACTTGACCGCGTGTCGAGCGTCCACCTCTGCCCGTGCGGTACCGGCCGCGACTACCCCGACTGCTGCGAGCCGCTGCACACGGGCGCCCGGCGAGCGCCCACTGCCATCGCGTTGATGCGCTCGCGGTTCAGCGCGTTCGCCGTGGGTGATGTCGCCTACCTGCTGACCTCGTGGCATCCCGACACCCGACCCGCCGACCTGACCCTCGACGAGACCATCACCTGGCGGCGGTTGCAGATCGTCGACACCGACGCGGGCGGCGAGGACGACGCCACCGGCGTGGTGGAGTTCCGTGCCCAGTACGTCCAGGACGGCAGCCGGCACATCCTTCATGAACGAAGCCGTTTCGAGCGGGTGAATGGCCAGTGGCGCTACCTCGACGGGGAGCTCTACGAATAACGGCGGGACACATTGCCCCGTTAGGCTCATGCCCCGTGCGTGCCGTGCTGATCGTCAACCCGAACGCCACCTCGACCACCCCTGCGGGTCGTGACCTGCTCGCCCATGCGCTGGAAAGCCGGGTGACGCTGACCGTGGAACACACCAACCACCGTGGTCACGCGATCGAGATCGCCCGCGACGCCGCCAGGGACGGGGTGGACGTGCTGATCGTGCACGGCGGCGACGGCACGGTCAACGAGGTGGTCAACGGCGTGCTCGGCGACTGTGGCACCCGCCCCGATCCCGCCCTGGCCCCCGCGGTGGCCGTCGTCCCGGGAGGGTCGGCCAACGTCTTCGCCCGGGCGCTGGGCATCAGCCCGGACCCCATCGAGGCCACCAACCAGCTCGTCGACCTGCTCGGCGGCTATCGGATGGGACGCCCGTGGCGCCGCATCGGCCTGATGGACTGCGGCGAGCGCTGGGGCGTGTTCACCGCGGGGATGGGCGTGGACGGTGACGTGGTGGCGGCCGTGGAGGCCCAGCGCGCCAAGGGCCGCAAGGTCACCGCATCGCGCTACATCCGGGTGGCGGTGCGCGAGTTCCTGGCCACCGCCCGCAAGGAACCGAATCTGACGCTGCATCTGCCGGGGGCCGAACCCGTCGACGGGGTGCACTTCGCGTTCGTGTCGAACTCCAGTCCGTGGACCTACGCCAACAGCCGCCCGGTGTGGACGAACCCCGACACCACGTTCGACACCGGTCTGGGCGTGTTCGCCACCACGAGCATGAACGTGTGGGCGAATCTGCGACTCGTCCGGCAGATGGTGGCCCGCAACCCGCGCCTCGCCGCCAAGCACCTGATCCGTGACGACAACGTGTCAACGGTCACCGTGACGAGTAACACGCCTGTCGCCTGCCAGATTGACGGAGATTACATCGGCGCGCGCGAAACCATGACGTTCACGTCGGTTCCCGAGGCACTGAGCGTCGTCGCGCCGACGAATAAAAGTGATTGACCTGCGCAAACACACCGCTTAAGGTGGAATTAGGGCGCAGCTGGTTCCTGAGTGTAGTACACAGGAGTGAGGGCTCCGGTCACCGCCCCACCCAGTGACTTTGCCCACGTGTTAACTCAATGCTATTGACATCTGTTCAGCCTGTGAAAGCATCAATGCAACAGTGCAGAAACATTCGTGTGCACGCGTTAACAGCCGAAGAAAATCTAGTGCGCTTCGCCGCGCACGCATGACATGTCTAACGAGGAGTTTGATCTTATGGATTGGCGCCACAAGGCCGTCTGTCGCGACGAAGATCCGGAGCTGTTCTTCCCCGTGGGAAACAGTGGCCCGGCGCTTGCCCAGATCGCCGACGCGAAGCTGGTCTGCAACCGTTGCCCCGTCACCACTGAGTGCCTCACCTGGGCCTTGGACTCCGGCCAGGACGCCGGCGTGTGGGGCGGGATGAGCGAGGACGAGCGCCGTGCGCTCAAGCGTCGCAACGCCCGTACCAAGGCCCGCACCGTCGTCTGATCTCGACTCAGACCTCGACGCAAGCTATGGCCCCGACGAATGTCGGGGCCATAGCTTATTTTTGCGGCAATTATCGATAGCAAATTGAGTAATTGTCGTCACATTTCGTTTTTGACGCAGCTGAGGAATTGCTTCACTGGTACTGACGTACCACTGTGAGTGTGCTGCGAACCCCGCAGGCCGCGCTCACTGGATCCCGCGGCTGCGCCGGCCGATCGGCACGCGCAGCACCACGTCGGTGCCACCCGAGTCGACGTCGTGCATGCCCAGCGAGCCGTCCAGTTCCGCGGTCACCAGCGTGCGGACGATCTGCAGGCCCAACCGGTCGGACTTCTCCAGGCTGAACCCGTCGGGCACTCCACGGCCGTCGTCGTGCACCACGACGTCGAGCCAGCGGGCCGACCGCTCGGCCTTGATGGTCACGCACCCCTGGGACGTATTCGCGTCGAAGGCGTGCTCGATGGCGTTCTGCACCAGTTCGGTGATCACCATGATCAACGCCGTCGCACGGTCGGCGTCGAGCACGCCAAGGGCACCGTCCCGGTTGATCCGGATCGGGGTGTCCACCGAGGCGACATCGTTCATGATCGGCAGGATCCGGTCGATCACCTCGTCGAGGTTGACTTCCTCGTCGACCGACATCGACAACGCGTCGTGCACCAACGCGATCGACGACACCCGCCGCACCGATTCGATCAGTGCCTCGCGGGCCTCCAGATTGTTGGTGCGGCGCGCCTGCAGCCGCAACAGGGCCGCCACGGTCTGCAGGTTGTTCTTCACCCGGTGGTGGATCTCCCGGATGGTGGCGTCCTTGCTGAGCAACGCCCGGTCACGTCGTTTCACCTCGGTGACGTCGCGGATCAGAACGGCAGCGCCGACCGCGGCACCGTGCACGACCAGCGGCAGGGTCCGCAACAGCACCGCCGCGCCACCGGCGTCGACCTCCATCCGCATGCTGGAGCCGCCCGCCAGCGAGTCGCGCACGTGGTTGGCCAGTTCCTGGGCCTCGAACGGGTCGGAGATCAACGGACGCGTGACGGTGACCAGGTTGTGCCCGTCGAGCTCGGAGGTCAGGCCCATGCGGTGATAGGCCGAGATGGCGTTGGGGCTGGCGAACACCACGTCCCCGACCTCGTCGAGGCGGATGAACCCGTCACCCACCCGCGGGCTGGAACGTGACATGGCCAGATCACCGACGTTGGGGAAGGTGCCCTCGGACAGCATGTGCAGCAGATCGCTCGCACAGTCCAGGTAGGCCCCCTCCAGCGGGCTGGCCATCCGGCGGGCGGCCAGCGCGGTCTGGTGAGTCAGCACCGCGACCACGTGATCGCGGTGCCGCACCGGTACCGCTTCCACGTTCAGGCCGGGTAGGTCCGGCGAATGTCGTTGGGTACCACCGTTTCCCCGCCCGATCGCACCGGACTCGAAGGCCGTGGTGACGACCGGCAGGTCCGCGGCGGCCGCCAGCGTGCCGACCGAATCGGCCAGCAGCACGGTCGGGGCGGTATTGGGACGCACCTGTGCGACGCACACCAGCACGCCGTCGTCGCGCCGCACCCACATCAGATAGTCGGCGAACGACAGGTCGGCCAGCAGCTGCCACTCCCCGACCACCGCATGCAGGTGGTCCACCGCGCTGCCGGGCAGCACGGTGTGCTCGGCGAGCAGGTCACCGAGGGTGGACATCAGTCACCGTCCTCCGCGCACGCGAGGAACCTCAGAGTCCCGAACGTCAGTCGATCACCGCGATGAGATCGCCGGCCTGGATGACATCGCCCTCGGCGACGTTGACCTTGGTCACAGTGCCCGCGATCTCGGCGAGGACCGGGATCTCCATCTTCATCGACTCGAGCAGCACCAGGGTGTCCCCCGCACCGATCTGATCGCCCTCGTGAACCACGACCTCCAGCACACTGGCCACGATTTCGGCGCGAACGTCCTCGGCCATCTTCACCCCACTTCACTACGGCTGCTTAACCCGACTACTTGTGCGGCCTATATCGAACCACAACCCCGGGTGGACAGCGCTGCCCCCAGGGCATGAGACACTAGGGAGCAAGCTCTTAGACCATCTGGAGGATCATCATGGCCAAGCGTGGCCGCAAGAAGCGGGACCGCAAGCACTCGAAGGCGAACCACGGCAAGCGCCCCAACGCCGGTTCGAAGTCAGTGCGCTAGCCGCTTCGGCAGACTGTGACCGCCCGACTCCCTTCGGAGATCGGGCGGTTTGTCGTTGGGCCGACAAGGGCAAACCGCCAGGTCAGCCCCGGATGATGGTGGTCTGGCTGATCTGGATGCGCAGCCGCTCCCGCAGGCCTTCCGGTGCCTTCTCCCCGCTGCACTTGGCGGCGATGAGCTTCTTGACGCGCTCCTCGACCCCGTAGTGACGCAGGCAGGCCGGGCATTCTTCGAGGTGGTGCTTGAGCTTGTCACGGCTTTCGGCCGTGCACTCGCCGTCGAGCAATGTCCATACCTCGGCGATCACCGCGGCGCAGTCAGGATGCTCGGGGTCGACGGGCCCGACCGGCGGGGTCCAGCGCTCGTCCTCATCGTGCTTGTCACTCATGACGAGACCTCCTCCGGCTCACCAAGCTGCTGACCTCGGATGAAACCGCGATCCCTGGCCACATCGGCCAGCAGGTCGCGCAGTTGCTTGCGCCCGCGGTGCAGCCGAGACATCACCGTCCCGATGGGAGTATCCATGATCTCGGCGATCTCCTTGTAGGGGAAACCCTCGACGTCGGCGTAGTACACCGCCATCCGGAATTCCTCGGGCAACGCCTGCAGCGCCGCCTTGATCTCGGTGTCCGGCAGCGCCTCCAGGGCCTCGACCTCGGCCGATCGCAGACCGGTCGACGAGTGCTCGGCATTGGACGCCAGCTGCCAGTCGGTGATCTCGTCGGTCGGGTATTCGGCCGGTTGCCGCTGCTTCTTGCGGTAGCTGTTGATGTAGGTGTTGGTCAGGATGCGGTACAGCCACGCCTTGAGGTTGGTGCCCTCGCGGAATGACCGGAAGCCGGCGTAGGCCTTGACCATGGTTTCCTGCAACAGGTCCTCGGCGTCGGCGGGGTTGCGGGTCATCCGCAGCGCGCCGCCGTACAGCTGGTCCAGCAGCGGGATGGCATCGCGTTCGAACCGGGCGGTCAGCTCGGCATCTGTTTCGGCAGGCTGCGGCGTGTCAGGCTCGGCCTGCTCGACGTCAGTCATCGTGGGAAACACCTTCCCTTCTGTCACGGCGCCACCAAGGGGTCCGGAATACCTCTGGGTATCCGGCGGCCGTTCCAGGCATACGGTTGGCACCAGAATCCTCCTTCAGATCCTAGAGCGTGCTACCGACAGGTAGCGCTGAGCAGGTGTCGAGAGCAATAACAGCATGTAGTGGCCGCTGTGTTCCCGGCGTGCCCGGCTACCGTGTCCCGAATGGCACGCGCAGCAACCCCCGCGATCGCGGCTCTGGTGGCCGCAGGCATCGACCACGAGGTGGTCGCCTACCAGCACGACCCTCGTAACGAGTCGTTCGGCGACGAGGCAGTAGCCCAGTTGGCGGCCGACGGCATCGTCGCCGAGCAGGTGTTCAAGACCCTGGTGATCGCATTGCCCAAGGGCCTGGCGGTCGCGGTCGTACCAGTGCCGGCCAAGCTGTCCCTCAAGGCCGCGGCGGCGGCGCTGGGAGTGCCCAAGGCCGAGATGGCCGACCCGGCCGCCGCGCAACGCTCCAGCGGCTACGTGGTGGGCGGGATTTCCCCGCTGGGACAACGCAAGCCGCTGCCCACCGTCGTCGACGCCTCGGCGCTCGCGTTCGACAAAGTGCTCTGCAGCGCGGGCAAGCGTGGGCTGGACGTCGCGCTGGCCCCCGCCGATCTGATCCGGGCAACCGGCGCGGTGACCGCCGAGATCGCCGTCACCGCCTGAAACCGGCGGCCGAGGCGGGCATGCCGCGGCATGTCGCAATCGGAAACGTAGCGGTGTGCGAATCCGTGATTTACACCACGGCTCGTGCCAGATTGCATGGACCCGACGAGGAAGGCGGGCGCACATGACGATCAGCGTGGCCGAGCGGGCGGAACTGGCCGCCGCGGTGTCCGAACTGCTGCACGACGAATGCTCCGAACCGGACGTGCGCCGGGTGATCGGGACCGATGACGGGTTCGACCGCGAGTTGTGGCGCAAGCTCGCCGCCCAAGGGGTCACCGGTCTGCTGGTCGACAGCGAGTACGGCGGCGTCGGCCTCGGCGCGCTGGAGCTCGAGGCCGTCGCCGAAGCGACCGGGGCCGCGCTGCTGCCCGCACCGTTTCTGTCCAGTGCGGTGCTGGCATCCGCGTTGATCGGTGCGGCAGGCACCGACGACGACAAGCGGCGACTGCTGCCTGCCCTGGTCGACGGGACCTCGGTGGGAACCGTCGCGGTGACCGGTTCCCGGGGGACCTGGGCGCCGGAGGGCGTGGCGGTGCGCGCCACCGAAACGGATCCGCAGGGCGCCGATTACACCCTTACCGGCAACGCGCATTACGTGATGCACGGTCAGGTGGCCGACGTGATCCTGGTCGTCGCCCGCACCAACGGAGACTTCGGCATCTTCCAGGTCGCGCCCGATGCCGACGGCTTCGAGCGCGCGGCCGCAACGGTTTTCGACCCGACCGTCCCCCTGTCGACCTACACGTTCGACGCCACTCCCGCCCGCCGCGTCGGCGCCGCCGGGTGGGACGCCGTGCAGCACGCCCTCGACCTCGCGCTGGTCGCCCTGGCCGGCGAACAGGTCGGCGGGGCCCGGCGGATCTTCGACATCACCGTGGACTACCTCAAGACCCGGATCCAGTTCGGCAGGCCGATCGGCAGCTTCCAGGCCCTCAAGCACATGGCCGCCGATCTGCTGGTACAGGTCGAATCGGCCACGTCGGCCGCCCAGCACGCCGCCGCCGAACTGGCCTCCGGCAGCGAAAAAAGCAGTGGTGCAATCGCTCTGGCCGGCTTCGCGTGCGCGGAGGCTTACCACACGACCGCCATGTCGGCGATCCAGATGCACGGCGGTATCGCGTTCACCTGGGAACACCCGGCACACCTGTACCTACGCCGGGCCCGCACCGGCCTGCAACTGCTCGGCGGCTCGGGGCTGCACCGCGAGCGCTACCTCTCGGCGAAAGGCGCCTGAAGATGACAGCCAACGACCTGCCCGACGCCGATCAGCTGCAGACCGAAGTGCGCGACTGGCTCGCCCAGAACTGGTCCGGCCTGCCCAAATCGACCGATCCGTGGGTCAGCTCACCGGAGCGGGTGGCCTGGCTGCAGAAGGTGCTGGACGCGGGCTACGCGGTACCGACCTACCCCACCGAGTGGTTCGGCCGCGAATACCCGAATGAACTTGCCGCGGTCATCGAGCGGGAGTTCCGAGCAGTCAAGGCCCCTGGTGCGCGCCAGGACAAATACAGCATTCCGGCCAACACCGCGCTGAAATTCGGCTCCGACAAACTCAAGCACGATCTGGTGCGGGACTTCCTGACCGAACGGATCCGCACCTGCCTGCTCTACAGCGAGCCGGGCGCCGGCTCCGATCTGGCCGCCGTGCGCACCACCGCGGTCCGCGACGGTGACGAGTGGGTGGTCAACGGCCAGAAGGTGTGGACGTCGGGCGCGACCACGGCCGAATACGCCCTGTTGATCGCCCGCACAGACTGGGACGTGCCCAAGCACAAAGGTTTGAGCTTCTTCATGATTCCGATGCGTCAGCCCGGCATCGACGTCCGCCCGCTGGTGCAGATCACCGGCGAATCGCATTTCAACGAGGTGTTCATCACCGACGCGCGGGTGTCCGACGCGTACCTCCTTGGCGGCGAGGGCAACGGGTGGCGGGTGCTGCAGACGGCACTGGCCTACGAGCGGTCGATCATGGGGGACGGCGGTCGCGGCTCACGCAACCGCACCCGCGCCGACGACCTCATCGGCCTGGCCCGTGACCACGGCCGCCTCGACGACCCGGCGGTGCGCAAGGAGCTGGCCGATGTGCTCGCCTTGCGGGAACTCAACTCGCTCAACAATGCCCGCGCCAAAGCTGCTGCGACACAAGGAACGTCAAGCTCGATCATGTCTCTGGGCAAGCTGGCGATGTCGAACATCCTCCATGCGGAGGCACGGCTCAAGACCGAGATCATCGGCGCGGAAGCACTTTTGGCCGGGCCCGACAATCCCGAGGCCGACGACATCAACTTCCTGACGCTCAACGCGTTCTTCACGTCGATCGGCGGCGGCACCGACCAGATCCAGCGCAACATCATCGGCGAGCGGGTGCTCGGCCTGGCCAAAGAGCCCGAGGTCGATCGCGACATCCCGTTCCGCCAGGCCCGCCGGAGCTGACCCCGATGGCCGACCCGGACTACTACGACCCACCACTGGCCGGGGTTCGCATCCTCGACCTGTCGCGCGGCCCGATGACGGCGGTGGGACGCCTGCTGGCCGACCTCGGTGCCGCGGTGACCCAGGTGCACCTGCACGGCGTCACCGAACAACCCGCCGCGAGCGCCGGAGTCGACGCCGACTCGGTGGCGATCGGGATCAACCGGCACGGCCTGGACACGGTCGTCCTTGATCCGTCGACCCCCGCCGATCAACGTCGCTGGGGCCAGCTGCTTTCCCGTGCCGACATCCTGATCGAGGACACCCGCCCCGGTTCGGATGCCGAAAGAGCCCTGTCGGTACGCGACATCCTCAGCGAGCGCCCCGGCCTGGTGGTCCTGTCCATCAGCGATTTCGGCCGCGACACCAGCTACCGCGACTGGCAGGCCACCACACCGGTACTGCACGCGCTGACCAGTGAGCTGTCCCGCTCGGGCATCCCGGGACGGGAGCCGTTGGTACCGCCCGCCGCACAACTGCCCTATCACGTGGCGGCGGCGCAGGCAGCGGTGATGACCGTGAGCGTGTACCTGGACCGATTGCGCACCGGCACCGGCGATCTCATCGATTTCTCGATCCTCGACGGGGCCATGCAGACGCTCGACCCGCCGTACGGGACAGCGGGGACGGCCTCGGCCGGCGTCGCCCTGAGCGCGCAACGACGCGACTGGAACGCCGAGCGGCTGCGGTACCCCATCATCGCGTGCAAGGACGGTCACGTACGGATCTGCCTGCTGGCAAAACGCCAGTGGCACGGCATGTTCGAGTGGATGGGCCGGCCCGGGCAGTTCGCCGATCCGTCGTTCGACCGGCTGCGAGTGCGGTTCAGTTCGCCGGAGTTGATGGCCGCGATCGGGCAGTTCTGCGCCGGGCAGACCCGCGCCGAACTGGAGGACGCCGGCCAGCGGCACGGGGTGCCGACCGCAGCGGTACTCACCCTGGCCGAAACCCTCGGCACCGCACAGGTCAGGGACCGCGGGTATTTTCACGAGATCGACCTGGCCCCCGGAATATCGGCGCCCGTGCCGGCAGGTGTCGTCGAGATCGACGGGCACCGGGCCAACGCGCTCAACGTCTCCGAACCTGCGACGGCCGCTCGCATCGAGGTCGCCCCGCGGCTCTCCGCCCGCTCCCGCCGCAATGAGGGCCTGCCGCTGGAGGGGGTGCGCGTGCTGGACCTCGGAGTGATCGTCGTCGGATCCGACACCGGACGACTCTTCGGCGATCTCGGCGCCGACGTCATCAAGATCGAGAACTCGGCGTTCCCGGACGGGCTGCGCGGCAACCTGACCTCGATGTCGCAGACCTACGCCGCCGGCCACCGAAACAAGCGCTCGATCGGCATCGATCTGCGGACGGCGGAAGGTCGGGCATTGGCCCACCGGCTGGTGACCCTGTCCGACGTCGTGTTGACCAATTTCAAACCGGGCGTGGCCGAGACGCTGGGCATGGACCACCGAACCTTGCGAAAGGTGAATCCGGGCATCGTGGTGGTCGACAGTTCGGCGTTCGGGCCCACCGGGCCGTGGGCGAAGCGGATGGGTTACGGCCCGCTGGTGCGGGCGGCCGCGGGGTTCACGGACCTGTGGGTGTACCCGGGTGAACCGGAGTCCTTCTGCGACACCGTCACCGTCTACCCCGATCACGTGGCGGCCCGGATCGGCGCGCTCGGTGCGCTGGCCCTGCTGCTGCGCCGGGAACGCACGGACGCCGGCGGTTCGGTCAGCGTCGCGCAATCGGAGGTCATGCTCAGCCACCTGGCCGCCGAGATCGCTGCCGACGTCCTGGTGCGGCGCGGGCACGAACCCTCGCCCCACCCGATCCACGACGCGCCGTGGGGCCTGTTCCCGGCCGCCGGAGAGGACCGGTGGCTGGCCGTGACCGTGCGCGACGACGCCGACTGGGGCGCGCTGTGCGAGGTGATCGAACGTCCGGATCTGAGGGCCGACGAGCAGCTGACGACCCGCGCCGGACGCGACGCCCACCGCGGCCGCGTCGACGAGGCCGTGCGAGCCTGGACAAGACAGCGCCCCGCGACCGAGGCGATGGACCTGCTGCAGGCGGCCGGTGTTCCGGCCGGTGCCGCCCTGCACGCTGCCGAGGTCGCCGAGTGGGACTACTACGTGCAGCGTCGCGCGTTCCGCGAGGAACTGCACCCGCATGCCGATGAGCCGTTCACGATGGAGAACGTGCAGATCCATTCGGATCGCATCGCCGATCCCCCACTGCTGCAGGCGCCGCTGCTCGGCGAGCAGACCCGGGAGATCGCCGCCGAGCTGCTCGGCCTGGACGACGCCGAGATCGATGAGCTGATCGCCGTGGGGGTGCTCGAGGTGCCGCAGAGCTCGCAGCTCGCGGGACGCTGAGGGGCCATCTCGTACCATTCGTGGGTCACCTCACCCTCGAATCGCCGGAAATGACCGCATGGACTTCACCAGACTCAGGTACTTCGTGGCGGTCGCCGAGGAGCTGCACTTCAAGCGGGCCGCCGACCGGCTGATGATCACGCCGCCGCCGCTCAGCAAGCAGATCAAGCTGCTGGAGAAGGAGCTCGGCGGGCAGCTGTTCGAGCGCAACTACCACGAGGTCCGCCTGACGCCGCTGGGCACCAAGCTGCTCGGTCCGGCCCGCGAGATCCTGCGCCAGGTCGATGATCTGAAGGCCACCGCGGTCCGGCTCACCGAGGGAGCCGCACCCATCCGGGTGGGCGCAACCGCTTATGCGCCATCAGATTTCGTGGCGCAGGTGCAGACCGCCGTCGCCGGCCTGGCCGTGCCGACCGAATTCAGCGTCCCCGGGTCGGCCGCCGAGGTGACGGCCAAGCTGGTGTCCGGCCACCTCGACCTCGGGCTCATCCATCTGCCCACTTCCGACAAACGGCTGCAATACCGCGTGGTGGCCTCCTTCCAGGGTGCGGTGGCGGTGCGTTTCGACGATCCACTGGCAGCCAAGGAGCAGGTGTCGATCGAGGAACTG
This sequence comes from Mycolicibacterium boenickei, assembly GCF_010731295.1. Taxonomy (NCBI): domain Bacteria; kingdom Bacillati; phylum Actinomycetota; class Actinomycetes; order Mycobacteriales; family Mycobacteriaceae; genus Mycobacterium; species Mycolicibacterium boenickei. Next base: position 5,769,434 of record NZ_AP022579.1, read on the forward strand.
CGCGATCGCGACGTAGTGATCGACTTCGCCCGGCCCAACCCCGTCATGCTGGCCGGCCTGACCCGTGCGCTCAACGCCCGCGGGGTGACCCGCATCGTTCGCACCACCAACCAGTTCGGCGGCGAACTGGAGATGGCTGCCCAGGTGTTCAACCGTCATCTCGTCGCGGTGGTGCCATATGCGCCCGAATCATTGATCGGCAAGATCTTCTCTCCACCGGAGTTCACGCTGGTACCCATCGACGAGAGCACCTGGGCACCGGCGCGGATCGCATTGGCCTGGGTGCCCGACCGGCTCAAGAACCCGGCAGAGATCGAGGAGTTGGTGGCTGAACTCGCGCCGGCACTGACCCGCGATCAGGCGCAGTAGTGTGTGCACAGTGATGCCGATGATGGTGGGTGCAACTGTCGCCTCGAGCGTCGCCGCAATGGCGGCCCTGCTCGGCACGGCTGCACCCGCACCACAGATCCGTCTGGTCGACGACACCGTCCCGATGACCCAGGGCGACGGCTCGTTGTCCGACGGGCAGGTCCTGACCCCCTTTGACGTGCAGAATCCGGCGGTCGGCCGGCTGGATCCGCGGCTGCTGGCCGCAGTCCAGAACGCCGCGAATGCCGCCACCGCCGAAGGCGTCACCATGACGATCAACTCGGGGTGGCGGTCGGCCGATTTCCAGCAGTCGCTGCTCGATCAGGCAGTGCAGAGCTACGGCAGCCTCGCCGCGGCACGCCAGTATGTGCAGACGCCGACGGCGTCCCGCCACGTCACCGGTGAGGCGGTCGATATCGGGGGTCCGCAGGCCGATCACTGGCTGATCGCCAACGGCGCGCGGTTCGGGTTGTGCCAGATCTATGCCAACGAGCTGTGGCATTTCGAGCTCGTCGCCGACCCGGCGGGCAACTGCCCCCCGCTACAGCCCAACGCCGCAGGCTGACCTACTCGGTGACCGGCACCATGTCGGCGCCGCAGGTGCACTTGTAGCTGGTTTCGGGACCTTCGCAATGGCATTCGGACTCGACGCGGATCCGGCACCCACAACCCTCGTGCGCACAGGTCAGCACGGTCCCGGCAGGAACGACGCTCATGTCTTCCTCCAATTGGTCGGCAAATCCATCGTCCCCCTCGCATAGCCCTGAACCGGGCAATTCAATCCATCCCGGTCGGCATATCGTGTCCCTATGACTCTGTCCGGGAAGACCATGTTCATCTCCGGCGCCAGCCGGGGTATCGGCCTGGCGATCGCCAAGAAAGCCGCCGCCGACGGCGCCAACATCGCGCTGGTGGCCAAGACCGCCGAACCGCACCCCAAGCTCGAGGGCACGATCTACACGGCCGCCAAGGAGATCGAGGAGGCCGGCGGGCAGGCCCTGCCGATCGTCGGTGACGTCCGCGACGGTGACTCGGTTTCCGCCGCGGTGGCCAAGGCCGTCGAGCAGTTCGGCGGCATCGACCTGTGCGTCAACAACGCCTCGGCCATCAACCTCGGCTCGATCGAGGAAGTACCGCTCAAGCGCTTCGACCTGATGAACGGCATCCAGATCCGCGGCACCTACGCCGTGTCTCAGGCCTGCATCCCGCACATGAAGGGCCGCGAGAACCCGCACATCCTCACCCTGTCCCCGCCGATCCGGCTGGAGTCCGAATGGCTCAAGCCGACCGCCTACATGATGGCCAAGTTCGGGATGACGTTGTGCGCGTTGGGCATTGCCGAGGAGATGCGCGAGGCGGGCATCGCGTCCAACACGCTGTGGCCGCGCACCCTGGTGGCCACCGCCGCGGTGCAGAACCTGCTCGGCGGCGACGAGGCCATGGGCCGCGCCCGCAAACCCGACGTCTACGCCGATGCGGCATACACGATCTTCAACAAGCCCGCGCGGGAGTACACCGGCCAGAGCCTGCTGTGCGAGGACGTGCTGCTCGCGAACGGCGTCACCGACCTGTCGGTGTACGACTGTGTGCCCGGATCGGACCTCGGAGTGGACCTGTGGGTGGACACCCCGAACCCGCCGGGATACGTCCAGCAGTAGCGGAGCACCGCGAGCGTGCGCGTCTGCTGCCCGACACGCCGCCGAATGCCGACACTCAGCGCACGCTCGACGCTCGTCGAGCGTGCGCTACGTGTATTCGATGATGCCCCGGATATTGCGCCCCTCCCGCATGTCGATCATGGCGTCGTTGATCTGATCGAGCCGATACCGCCGCGTCACCAGCTCGTCGAGTTTGAGGTGGCCGTTGCGGTACATGTCCAGCAGCATGGGCATGCTCTCCCGGGGGTTCATGCCGCCGTAGATCAACCCCTTGAACGTCTTGCAGTTCTGCAACATGTCGACGAGCAGCATCGGCACCATGCTGAACTCGAACTTGGGGACACCGGTCATCAGACAGGTACCGCCCTTGGCCGTCAACATCAAGGCCGGGGTCAGCATCTCCGGGGTGACCACGCTCGGCGTGAGCACCACCCGATCGGCCATCAGGCCACGCGTCAGTTCCCGTACCAGAGGTATCGCTGCTTCGAGAGACGGACAGGTATCCGTCGCCCCGAAGAACTTCGCCGTATCCCGTTTGAAATCAACGGGATCCACGGCGATCACCAGGTTGGCGCCGACAGCGCGGGCACCCTGGACCGCGTTGACCCCCACCCCGCCCGTGCCGACCACGACGACAGTGTCGCCCGGTTGCGTGCCGACGCCGACGGTCCCTGACCCCCAACCCGTCGTCACGCCGCACGAGACCAGCGACGCGGCCTCAAAGGGAATCGACTCGTCGAGCTTGATCACCGATTCCTCAGCCAGAACGGCGTATTCGGCGAACGTACCGAGTTGGGTCATGGCCATCAGGCCCTCGTCGCCGATGTGACGCCGCACCGTGTTGTCGGTGACCATCTCTTTGGCCAGCATCAAGGCCCCGTTGTCGCAAAGGTATGTCCTGCCCGAGACGCACCAGCGGCAGATACCGCACGCGGCGATGAACGACAGACCCACGTGGTCACCGGGCTGCACCGACCGCACGCCGGGACCGACGGCCTCGACTATGCCTGCGCCTTCATGCCCACCGAGCATCGGGAAGAAATCAGGCGGGGGCACGCCCACCGCCTCGTACATGGCCACCAGGTCGGGCGTCGGCACCATGTCGCCGGTCGTGAAGTGGTCGTCGGTGTGGCAGATCCCTGCCACGGCCATCCTCACGAGGACTTCACCGGTTCGCGGCGGGTCGAGCGTGATCTCTTCGATCTCCCAGTCCATCCCGACCCCGCGCAGCACTGCGCCCCGGCACTTCAGCGGCTTAGCAGGCAATTCGGTCATGTTCCGAGCATCTGCCCGCGCCACGGGGAGCGACAGCGTATCCGCATACCCCATCTAGGCTCATCTGCATGCCTGACCCGCAGATCTCTGAACCTAGGCCCACCAACTGGGCCGCCGGCCGCTACCAGGCCGTCGCCGAACGCATCGCCGTGATCGCCGGTGAGGTGGTCACCGCGGCCGACCGGTTGCGCCCCGTGCGTGACTCCGCGCTGGTCGACCTGGCCTGCGGCACCGGCAGCGCGGCATTGGCCGCGGCCGAGGCCGGCGCAAAGGTCACCGGTGTGGATCTCACCGCCGAACTGGTCGCCATCGCCGCCGAGCGGCCGGGAGCCGACGCGGTGCACTGGGTGGTCGCCGACGCCGCCAATACCGGCCTGCCCGACGGCGCGTTCGGCACCGTGGTGTCGAACATGGGCATCATCTTCGTCGAGCCCACCAGCCTGGTTGCCGAGGTCGCCCGGCTGCTCACCCCCGGCGGGGTGTTCGCGTTCTCCACCTGGGTCCGCGACGACGCGGGCAGCCCGTTCTTCACCCCGATCGTCGAAACCCTGGGCCAACCGCCGGCCTCGGTCTATTCGCCCGATCAGTGGGGCGACCTCGACATCGTGCAGTCCCGGCTGGCCGCCGGGTTCGACGACGTTCTCTTCGAAACCGGTTCGCATACCTGGCAATTCGACTCCGTCGAGACCGCGTTGCGCTTCATCGCCGACGAGTCACCGATGCATGTCGACCTGCTCGGCCGGGTGGACGAGACGACCCGCGATCGTCTGCTCGATGCGTTCACCGCCGCGCTGAGTGCGCAGGCCGACGACGAGGGCCGGGTTTCCTTCGAGGCGCCCTACGCAGTGGTGACGGCCCACCGCAGGGCATGAAACATGTTGCGTGACATCAGGAACAGCACCAGAGCCGCCGCGTTGTTACTCGTCGCAGTCCTTCTCGGTATGTCCACCAACACGACCGCTTCCGCACGTCCCGACGCCCTCGCGACCGCCGTGGACCATGCGTTTCGGCCGCTCATGGCCCAATACGACATACCGGGCATGTCCATAGCAGTGACGGTCAACGGTCAACAGCGCTACTTCAATTTCGGAGTCGCAGACAGACAACGCATGACGCCGGTAACCCCGGACACGCTCTTCGAGATCGGTTCGGTCAGTAAGACGTTCACCGCCACACTGGCGTCGTACGCGCAAGCGCTGGGGCGCATCTCGCTGACTGATCACCCCAGCATCTACATGCCGCAGTTGACGGGCAGTGCCATCGACAAGGCCGACCTGCTCAACCTCGGCACTTTCACCGCGGGTGGATTGCCCTTGCAGTTTCCTCCCGACGTCACGGACGACGCCCAGATGCAGACGTGGTTTCACCAGTGGCAACCCGATGCAGCCCCCGGCCAACAGCGGCGATACTCCAACCCCAGCATCGGGTTGCTCGGCCACCTCACCGCCTTGGCGATGAACCGTGACTTCAGCGATCTGGTCGAACAGGAGGTATTCCCCAAGCTGCAACTACGCCACAGCTACATCCGAGTGCCGCAATCGCAGATGGAGAACTACGCCTGGGGCTACAACGCCGACAACGAGCCGATCCGGGTGAACCCAGGCGTTTTCGATGCTGAAGCGTACGGTGTCAAGTCCTCTGCGGCCGACTTGCTCCGCTTCGTCGAGACCAACATCGCGCCGAATGACCTTGAGGCACCGATGCGCGACGCTGTCCAAGGGACGCACGTCGGCTATTTCAAAGTCGGTGACATGGTCCAAGGGCTCGGCTGGGAACAGTATCCCTACCCGGTCACCCTCGACCGGCTGTTGGCCGGAAACTCGACCACCATGGCCATGCAGCCGAACCCGGCGGCGCCGCTCACTCCCCAACCCACCTCAACCCCGAGGCTGTTCAACAAGACCGGCTCCACAGATGGTTTCGGCGCCTATGCGGTGTTCGTGCCCGACAAGCGGATAGGTCTGGTGATGCTCGCGAACAAGAACTATCCGATCACCGCCCGCGTCAGCGCGGCCCACGCTGTCCTGCAACAGCTTTCGAATACCTAGCGCGGACGCGGGCCACCGGACAGCATGGTCTCGACACTGTCGGCGAATGCCGCGGTGGTGAAACACGTCGGTTCGGCGAACTCTTCGAGCGTGAGCGCATCGTTCCAGCTGGCGTCGGCCGCCGCGCGCAACAGAGGTTTGGCCATCGCGACGGCATGTGGCGGCAATGCCGCGACACGCGAGCACCAAACATCCGCGGTGGCAAGCAGCTTGTCGTGCGCGACGACCTCGTGCACCAATCCCAGCCGCTGCGCGGCTTCGGCGTCGATGTGCTCGCCCTTGAGGTAGTACGCGAGCGCGCCCTGATAGCCGAGTCGGCGGGTCAACGCCCAGCTGGTGCCGACCTCCGGGATCAAACCCAGACGGGCGAAGGCGGGCACGATGACGGCCTTCTCACTGGCGATGGTCACATCGCAGGTGAGCGCCCAGGCGAGCCCAACCCCGGCCGCGGGCCCGTTGAGGGCGGCGACGAAGATGGTGTCCGAACCCGCGATAAGCCGGGCGATACCGCCGAATTCCCGGCGGATCCAGCGCCATACGTCCGCGGTTCCCTCTCCCCGGTACCGGTTTTCGACGGCTGCGCGCATCATGCGCAAGTCGCCACCGGCGCTGAACCCTGGATCGGCGCCCGTCAACACCACGGCACGAATGTCGTCGTCGGCGGCGAGATCTTCCAGGGCGCGGCGCAATTGCCGGACCAGCGGTGCGGACAGCACGTTCAGCCGGTCGGGCTCGTCGAGTGTCACCACCGCGCGATCACCGCTGCGCTCGACGCGAATCCGCTGTGGCGCGTCCGGGGCGTCCCCGTCGGCCACCATGCTGCGATACAAGGGCTTGTCCATCAGCTGACCTCCTCGATTGGTCTGGCCTGCAATGCTTTCCATGCCGCATCGGCGAACATCTCGACGGCCTCGCGGTCCATGTCCGGAACCTCGCCGGCGATCCAGTAGCGGGCATATTCCTGTGCCGGACCGAGCCACAGTGCGGCCGTGATCCCCGGCCGCATGGCCACCAGCGCCCCGTAGGTGTGGTGCGGGCGCCACCAATCCCGGACGGTCGTGAAGAAATTCCGGTTGGCTTCACGGAGTTCCTGGCTGTCCAGCCGATCACCCAGGAGCAGCATCGCCTCGCCGCGGTGGGCCGCCACCCAATCCAGATGATTGCGGACACCGCCGCGGATTCCCTCTTCAGCCGTGGCCTGTTCGCGCAGCATGGCCAGGAAACCCGCCTGATATTCGGCCATGACCTGTGCGTACACCGCGGCCGCCAACGCGGGCTTGTCGGGGAAGTGGTGGTAGAGCGATCCGACGCTCACCTCGGCTTCGCGCCGCACCTCATCCAGGGTCGGGACGATGGTCCCCTCGGCCGCGAACCGGCGACGCGCGACCGATATCAGTCGATCCCGCGCACCTGTTGCCCTGGAGGGTGGCACGAGGATTACTCTATCAAAACCGAGAAATTCTCTAGAGAGCCGTCATTCGGCCTGGTAGAGGATCCCTCGACCGATCGCTTCCCGTATCTCCGGCAGCGCGGCCTGCGCCAGCGCATCGGAATCCACGCCATGATGGGCGGCGAGCAGCTGGATCAAGGTGCCCAGCGGCACCTCCCCTCGGCACCCGGCCAGCAATGCCCGCAGTACCTCGTCGACACCGATCACCGCGGCCGGGCCACCCGGACGGCGCACGGCGGCCCCGATCTCCTGCCACCCCTCGGGTCCGGGAAGTGACTGCTCTTCGAGGAACACCGGCGCGGTGGACAAGCGGGCCGCGAGCAGCGCATCGTCGGAGGTGTCGCGCAAGTAGGCCCGCCGGGCGAAGAACGCGTCCACTTCTGTTCCGGTGAGCGCCTCGTCGGCACCGGTGATCTCCTCGAAGATCTGCTCGGGCGCTTCCCCGGCCCGCGGCACCCGCAGCGAGATCATGCCCATGCCGATGCCGGCGATGTCCTGCTCGGCGAACCAGTCGAGCCATTGCCCGCCCCGCTGCGCCTGCCGGTCGAGGTCCTCACCGGCGTCGGCCAGCCACAGCGATACGTAGCTGACCGGATCGGCGAGTTCGCGCTGCACCACCCAGGCGTGCAGGCCCGTGCCGGCCAGCCAACCGCGGACCCGCTCCTGCCACTCGCGGCCGTCACGCACGATCCAGTTCGCCATGATGTGCGCGGTTCCGCCCGGCAACAGGTGATCACCGATCTGTTCGATCAGGCTCTGACACAACGCATCTCCGGCCAGGCCGGAGTCCCGGTAGGTGTAGTCCCGGGCACCCGAGCCCACCACGAACGGCGGATTCGACACGATCAGGTCGAACCGCTCGCCGGCCACCGGCTCGAACAGGCTGCCGTGCCGCAGATCCCACGACATGCCGCCCAGCCGCGCCGTCATCGCCGCGAGTGCCAGCGCCCGCTCGTTGGTGTCGGTCGCGACGATCTCGTCGCAGTGCGCGTTCATGTGCAGTGCCTGGATACCGCATCCCGTCCCGAGGTCGAGCGCGCGACCGACGGGTTTACGCGTCACCGCACGGGCGAGCGACACCGACGCCCCGCCGATGCCCAGCACATGGTCGTGACGCAACGGACCGCGCCGCACCGCGGCGTCCTGGTCGGACACGACGTAGAAATCCCGCTCCCCGTCGCTGTGCGGCCGGATGTCCAGGGCGGCCCGCACCTTGTCGCCGCGGAACTCGAGGACACCGTTGGCGGCCAACGTCTGCAGACTGCTCGACGGGAACGCCGCCGCGACCAGTTCCGGTGGCTCCTCGGTGCCCAGCAGCAGCAGCCGGACCAGTACCGCCAAGCGCTGACGGTCGGCCGGCGCGGCGTGGGTCACGCGCAGGACCGGCCACCACACCCCGCGGCTCAGCGCGGCGTCGGTGTCGGCGCCCAGGAGATCGGCCACCCCGTCGGTGGTGAATCCGGCCGACCGCAGGTCGGCGCCGATCGCATCGACAAGACCAGCGTCGACGCCTCCCTCAGTCCCGCTCAAAACAGCCCCATCTCTTCGGGTTCGGCCGGCTCGATGAGCTCTGGACCGTTGTTGCGGACGCTGTTGACCAGCCGGGACACCTCGCGGACGGCGATCCGGTCCAGGTCCCCGTGGCCCCGCAGCAGCCCCTCGTCGATCGGGGCGTCGGGATCCATCCAGCGGTCCCAGTCCGGCGCGCTGATGGTCAGCGGCATCCTGTCGTGGATCTCGGCGAGCGGACCGGCGGCATCGGTGGTGATGATCGTGCAACTGAGCAGTGGCGGCGCGTCCTTCGGTGCACCCTGCGGGCGCCACGTGGTCCACAGCCCCGCCATGAACAGCAGCTCGCCGTCGTCGGCATACATATAGAACGGCGTCTTGGCCTTCTTATCCACGTTCGGCTTCCACTCGTACCAGCCATCCATCGGGATCAGGCACCGCTTGTTCTTGGCGGAGTTGCGGAACGCCGGTGAGCTGGTCACCTTGTCGGCCCTGGCGTTGATCAACAACGGGCCCTTGGTGTCCGGACCGCCGTCCTGCGTGGTTTTCACCCACGGCGGGATAAGGCCCCAGCGCATCGAGCGGACCCGGCGGGTCGACTCGTCCTCGGGCTCGGTGTGCCGTTTGACCACGCTGCTGATGGTCGTGGTGGGAGCCACGTTGTAGTTGGCTCCCGCGACGTCCTTGTCCCCTGAGCTCGCCGAGCTTGCCGTGCTCTCGTCGATGGCCTGGATTTTCTGCGCCAGTAGCGCCGGATCGGTGGTCACCGCAAAACGTCCACACATAGTGCCCATGGTTGCAGAGTCGGCGGACAAGGCAGGATGTAGTGCGTGAGCGCACGTGAGGAGCAGATGACGAACTGGCCGGCACCGCAAGCGGCCACCCCGGTCGACGCCACGGTGGCGGTGCCGGGTTCGAAGTCGCTGACCAACCGCGCGCTCGTGCTGGCTGCGTTGGCCACCGCGCAGGGACCCTCGACGGTCCGTGGGGCGTTGCGCAGCCGCGACACCGATCTGATGATCGACGCCATCCGCACCCTGGGCGTCGCCGTGCAGGCCGCCGAGGGCGACGACACCGAGCTGACGGTCAGTGGCGCCATCGCGCCGGCGGTCGACGCCCGGGTCGACTGTGGACTGGCCGGAACGGTGCTGCGCTTCGTGCCGCCGGTCGCGGCGCTGAGCACCACAGCAGTGACGTTCGACGGGGATGAGCAGGCTCGGGCCCGGCCCATCGCCCCGCTGCTCGACGCGCTGCGCGGCTTGGGCGTGGACGTCGACGGTGACGGTTTGCCGTTCGCGGTGCGCGGTCGCGGGACCGTGGCCGGCGGCACCGTCGAGATCGACGCGTCGGGGTCCTCGCAGTTCGTCTCCGGGCTCTTGCTGTCCGGCGCGACGTTCACCGACGGGCTCACCATCGTGCACACCGGAACCTCGGTGCCCTCGGCTCCCCATGTGGCGATGACGGTGGCGATGCTGCGCGACGCCGGCGTCCAGGTCGACGACTCGGCCCCGAATCGCTGGCGGGTCTCCCCCGGACCGGTCGCCGCCCGCGACTGGAGCATCGAGCCGGACCTCTCCAACTCGACGCCGTTCCTGGCCGCGGCGATCGTCACCGGCGGAACCGTGCGCATCGCCGGCTGGCCGTCGGTGAGCATCCAGCCGGCCGACACCATCCTTGACCTGCTTGCCAAGGTGAATGCGACTGTCCACCAGCGTGATTCATACCTGGAAGTCAGCGGCGCCGAAGGCTACGACGGGTTTGACGCCGACCTGCACGACGTGGGCGAGCTGGCCCCCACGGTCGCCGCACTGGCCGCACTCGCCACCGAAGGCGCGACATCGCGGCTGCGGGGCATCGCGCATCTGCGCGGACACGAAACCGACCGGCTGGCGGCCCTGACCACCGAAATCAACGGGCTCGGCGGCGAATGCGCCGAAACCGAGGACGGTCTGCTCATCACGGCGCGGCCGTTGCACGGCGGGACCTGGCGCTCGTATGCCGACCATCGCATGGCCACCGCCGGCGCGATCATCGGCCTGCGGGTGCCCGGTGTCCAGGTGGAGAACATCGAGACGACGGCCAAGACCCTGCCCGATTTCCCGCTGATGTGGGTGCAGATGCTGGCGGGCGACGCGCCGACTGGCCCGCATACCAAGGGGAAGTAAACCACCTTGGGAGCGCGGGATTACGACGAGTCCGACGTCCGGATCAGGCCGGGTAAAGGCTCACGTCCGCGCACCAAGATCCGCCCCGACCACGCCGACGCCCAGTCGGCGATGGTGGTGACCGTCGACCGCGGCCGCTGGGGCTGCGCTCTGGACCGCGATCCGCTTCACCGGGTGGTCGCGATGCGGGCCCGCGAACTGGGCCGCACCCCGATCGTGGTCGGTGACGACGTCGATATCGTCGGCGACCTGTCCGGCCGGCCCGACACCCTGGCCCGTATCGTGCGTCGCGGCGAACGGCGAACAGTGTTGCGCCGCACCGCCGATGATGATGATCCGACCGAACGCGTCGTGGTCGCCAACGCCGACCAATTGCTGATCGTGGTGGCACTGGCCGATCCGCCGCCGCGCACCGGGTTCGTCGAACGCACCCTGATCGCCGCGTACGCCGGCGGCCTGAAACCGATTCTGTGCCTGACGAAATCCGACCTGGCCGCCCCAGAACCGTTCGCCGCGCAGTTCGCGGATCTGGACCTGACCATCGTCACCGCCGGCCGCGAGGATCCGCTCGACGTGGTCTCCCCCATGCTGGCAGGCAAGGTCACGGTGTTTCTCGGGCATTCCGGGGTCGGTAAGTCGACTCTGGTGAACCGCCTTGTCCCAGAGGCGGATCGGGCCACCGGTGAGGTATCCGGGGTGGGCAAGGGCAAGCACACCTCGACCCAGTCGGTGGCGTTGCCCCTGGACGGCACCGGTTGGGTGATCGACACCCCGGGCATCCGCTCGTTCGGTCTGGCCCATATTCAGCCAGACGACGTGATCATGGCGTTCTCGGATCTGGCGCAGACCATCGACGACTGCCCGCGCGGGTGCGGCCACATGGGTCCACCCGCCGATCCGGAATGCGCCCTGGACACGTTGTCCGGTCCGGCGGCCGGCCGGGTGGCCGCGGCTCGGCGCCTGCTGGCGGTGCTCAAGGAAGCCTGACCGCTTCCCGTGTACCGCTGGGCGGCACATCGCGTCGGACGACCACCGCGCCGCACTATGGTCGCTGCTGTGGCTACTTATGTTCTGACCGGCAGCGCCTCCGGGCTTGGCGCTGCGACCAAGAAACGGCTGGAGTCCGACGGACATCGGGTGATCGGCGTCGACCTGCGCGATGCCGATGTGAATGTGGACCTGAGCACGCCGGACGGGCGATCGGAGGCGATCGCGAAGGTCACCGAGTTGGCCGACGGCGGGATCGACGGTTTCGTCCCCTTCGCCGGGCTGGCCGCCGCGACCGGCCGGCCCGCGCACCTGCTCATCGCCGTCAACTACTTCGCCGCGGTCGAGCTGCTCGAGGGCCTGCGCCCACTACTGGCCAACCGGGAGAACGCGTCGGTGGTGCTGATCAGCTCGAATTCGACCACCAGCCAGCCCAATTGGCCGGTCGAGCTGGCGGACGCCTGCCTGGCCGGTGACGAGACGGGTGCCAACACGATCGCCTCCACCTACGGCGATTTCGCGGCGCTGCAGGCCTATCCGGCCACCAAGGCCGCCCTGGCGTATTACGCGCGCACCAAGTCCGCCGAGTACATCGCCGACGGCATCCGGCTCAACGCGATCGCACCGGGGCTCATCGACACTCCGATGACCCAGGAGGGACGCAAGGACCCGCTGACCGGTGCGGGGATGGAGCAGTTCCTCAACACGATCCCCGCCGGGCGGGGCGGCCGTCCCGAAGAGGTGGCCGCGCTGGTCGCGTTCCTGCTCGGCCCCGAGGCGAGCTACTTCGTCGGGTCGGTCATCTTCGTCGACGGCGGCATCGACGCCGCGCTTCGAGGCAAGGACTGGCCCAAGGTCTGGGAACTGAACATGTGACGCCGGCGCGTCAGTGCTTGCCCTTGGCCTGATCCGCCTCGGCCTGCTGTTGCTCTTCTTCTGCCTGTTGCTTGGCCGCCGCGATGGCGGCGCGGCCCTCAGGGCTGGCCGCCGAATTGCCCGGCGTCTTGGCCGTGGCCACGCCGGCGTTGCAGTTGAGGTTGAGCAGCACGGTGTCGGTGACCGGGGCGAAATCGTCACCCTTGTGCCAGTGGGCGGTCTCGGAGTGCGTCACGACGCAGTCGTCATCGGACAGCGCATCGCCGTCGCGGGTGGCGACGACACCCTTCATGCCGGCATCGGCCAGTGCCGATTGCGCATCGGAGTACTTCTGGCCGGCGTAGTCGTCGGCCGCGGCGACTCCGGTGGCCAGCGCACCGATCGGCACGACAGAGGCACCGAGCACCATGGCGGCCGCGAGCATCTTGTTCACGGGCGTCAGGGTATGAGCGACGACTGCAAGGACCCTGGGAGTACGTCGGGCAATTGCTTGGAATCCGTGCCCCCGATGTGAAGAAGGTGCCGAGAATTCAGCCAGCGAATTCTCGGCACCTTCTTTCACGTTCGACCGGGTCAGCGGCGGCGCCAGCCTCGCACCGTCTCGATGGCCGACTTCAGGCCGCGACGTCGCCCGGTGTCGGGATCGGTGACGCCGTAGCCTTCGAGCTCCGTGAACATCCGCTCGCTGCGGGTTTCCGGGGCGTTGTCGGCCGTGTCCTTCAGGAACCGGTCCGGCAGCGACAGCTTGGCGATGGTGCGCCAGGTCTTGCCGTACTGCACCAGGAACGATCCCGTGGTGTAGGGCAGGTCGTACTTGTCGCACAGTGCCCGCACCCGGATCGAGATCTCGTAGAGCCGGTTGCTCGGCAGATCCGGATACAGGTGGTGCTCGATCTGGTGGCACAGGTTGCCGCTCATGAACCGCAGCACCGGGCCGTTCTCGAAGTTGGCGCTGCCGAGCATCTGACGCAGGTACCACTGGCCGCGGCTCTCACCGACCATGTCGGTCTTGGTGAATTTCTCTGCGCCATCAGGGAAATGGCCGCAGAAGATCACCGCGTTGGCCCACACGTTGCGGATGACGTTGGCCACCGCGTTGGCCTTCAAGGTGGACTTGAAGGTCGCGCCGGGCGACAGCGACGTGAGCGCAGGCCAGACGACGTAGTCCTTGGCCAGCTGATGCCCGGCCTTGACGCCGAACTCGCGAACCCGGACCAGCGTCGCGTTGCGGTTGTCGCGGCCCTTGAAGATCTTGCCGAGCTCCAGGTGCTGCAGCCCCACGCCCCACTCGAAACCGATCGCGAGAAGGGTGTTGAACAGCAGGTTGCCGTAGAGGTTGAACGGCTTCCACTTGGCATCCCGGGTGACGCGGATGACGCCGTAGCCCACGTCGTCGTCCATACCGAGGATGTTCGTGTACTTGTGATGCATGAAGTTGTGGGTGAACCGCCAATGCTTGGACGCCCCGCTCATGTCCCACTCCCACGACGAGGAGTGAATCTCGGGATCGTTCATCCAGTCCCACTGGCCGTGCATGACGTTGTGGCCGATCTCCATGTTCTCGATGATCTTGGCCACGCCCAGCGTGATGGTGCCCGCCCACCATGCGGAACGCTTCGAGCTCGCCGCGAGCATGACGCGGCCGGCGACGTCGAGAGCACGCTGCGCCGCGATGGTGCGGCGGATGTAGCGCGCGTCGCGCTCACCGCGGGAGTCTTCGATGTCTTGCCGGATCGCGTCGAGTTCGATGCCCAGGTTCTCGATGTCGGCATCGGTGAGATGCGCGAATGCGGGAACGTCGGTGATTGCCATCGTCAGCCTCCTCTCAATTACCTACGGTAGCGTAACCTACGATGCCGTAGGTTACTAGCCAGTAAAGCTTAGACATCCAGGACACAGTCGCCGGATGCGGCCGAAACACACGTCTGGATCCGGGTACCCGGGTCGTGCTCCACGCCGGTACGCAGATCGCGGACGTACCCGTCGACCAGGCCCACCACGCACGACTGACAGATCCCCATCCGGCAGCCGAACGGCATCCGGATCCCGGCCTGCTCCCCCGCGTCCATCAACGGCGTCGCGCCGTCGACAGTGACCTCCTTGCCGCTGCGTTCGAAAGTTACCGTGCCACCGGCCCCGTGTGGGGCCGCCCGTGACACCGCGAACCGTTCGAGGTGCAGGCTGTCGGCGATACCGGCGGCGGCCCACACCCGTTCGGCGTCGTTGAGCATGCCTTCCGGCCCGCATGCCCATGCCTGACGTTCACGCCAATCGGGAACCACGTCGCCGATCTGCGCCAGGTCAAGCCTGCCCTCGGTCCGGGTACTGCGCAACAACAGCCGGTAGCCGGGATGCGCATCGTGCAGCGCCGCCAACTCCTGGCCGAACATCACATCGGATTCCGTTGGCGCCGAATGCACATGCGCGATGTCGGTGATCTGGTCGCGGCGCACCAGGGTGCGCAGCATCGACATCACCGGGGTGATGCCCGAGCCCGCCGTCACGAACAACACCGTTGCCGGCGCCGGATCGGGCATGACGAAGTTGCCCTGCGGCGCGGCCAGCCGCACCACGGTTCCCGGACGCAGGCCGTCGACCAGGTGCGTCGACAAGAACCCTTCGGGCATTGCCTTGACCGTGATCGCGATGGTGCGCGCGGACTTCTCCGGCGCCGAGGTCAGCGAATACGACCGCCAGCGCCACCGCCCGTCGATCAGCACACCGATACCGACGTACTGGCCCGGCTCATAGTCGAACGAGAATCCCCAGCCCGGCTTGATCACCAACGTCGCGGAATCGGACGTTTCCCGCCGCACCTCGACCACCCGGCCCCGCAACTCGCGCGCGGACCACAACGGGTTGGCCAGCTTGAGGTAGTCGTCGGGCAGCAGCGGAGTGGTCACCTGACCGACGACGCGGCGCAGCGCGTTCCAGCCGGGCCGCCGCGCGGCGCCGGCGATCGTGGGGCGGACCGTATCGGCCACATTGGCCGAGACCTTGATGGAGTTCTTGGCCATGAACCTACGGTACCGTAGGTTACCCGTCCGTAGCCAGTCAGACGTCCGCTGTCGCAGGTCAGGACGCCAAAGTGTTCTTGTACGTTTTCCCGTCCTTCATGATCACTTTGAAATTGCGGCCCGGGTCCGCGACCAGATCCAGGCGTGCCAACGGGTCACCGTCGACCAGCAACAAATCCGCCAGCGCACCCTCGGCGACCACGCCCAGCTTTCCGGCGTACGGGTTGCGCTTGCCCGACATCGCCAGCAGTTCGGCGTTGGTCGCGGTCGCCATGGTCAACGTCTCGGCGGGCGAGAACCACTTGCCGAGCCCCGCCAACAGCGCCCCCTGCTTCTGCGCCAACTGCGGCGAGAACAGGATGTCCGTGCCGAAGGCCGTCTTGAGCTTGTACTTGCGCGCCAGCTGATAGACGTTGTTGACGCCTTCGACGATCTCCTTGGCCTTGGCGGCCTCGTCGGAGCCGGGTGGGAAAGCGCCGATCATCTCGGCCGGGATGGGCTGCGTGCTGAGCCAGATGTTCTTGTCCGCCATCTCTTTTGCCGTCGCCTCATCCATCAGGTGGGCATGCTCGATGCACGTGACGCCGGCACGGATCGCCTGCTGGATGGTCTGCGGCGTGTAGGCGTGCACGGCCACGTACGTGCCCCAGTTGCCCGCCGCTTCGGTGGCCGCCCGCAGTTCTGGCTCGGTGAAGGTGGTGACGTCGAGCGGGCTGTGCGGCGAGGACACCCCACCCCCGGCGGTCAGCTTGATCTGCGACGCGCCCTGGAACAACTGCTCGCGGGTGCGCGTCCGCACCTCGTCGGGGCTGTCGGCGACCATCGAAGCGCCCAGTTCCTCCTGACGCGACACCGGACCACCCGCGGTTCGCGGCAGGTCCGCGGGCGTGCGGAAGTCACCATGGCCGCTGGTGACGGTGATGATCGCGCCCGACGGGTAGATGCGTGGACCGTTGATGACGCCTTCGTCGATGGCCTGCTTGAGCCCGAAGCTCGGCCCGCCGAGATCGCGGACCGTGGTGAACCCGCGCATCAAGGTGTCGGTGGCCTCGGCGCCGGCCAACAGGTTGAGGTACCCCGGATCCAAGGTGGTCAACTGGGTCACCGGGGGCCGCACCAGCATTGTGTGCCAGTGGTTGTCGATAAGGCCCGGCATCAAGGTACGACCGCCCCCGTCGATCACCGTGGCCCCCGGCTCGTCGGGCAGCGCCTCGGTGGAGATCCGCTCGATCCGGTTCCCCTTGACCCGCACATTGGACGGCGCCGACAACCGATCGCTGCGGCCGTCGAAGATCTTGACGTTCCGGAAATCGGTGACCGCCGCCCCGCCGGCAGGCGGGGCCGGGGGCGGCGGGGCCTGCGCAGACTCCGCGGGGCGACCCGGCTCTGAGGAGCCGGCCGACGAGGTATCGCCATCACCGGTCGAACAGGACACACTCGCCAGGATCACGGCCAGCGACGCCAACAATCCGAATGCGCGCATGAAAATCCTTGTCTCGTCGGTCAGAGCAGTTCGAGCAGGAATGGCAACTCTTGCGGGGCATACCAAGCCAGGTCGTGATCCTGAGCGTCGCCGACAGTGAGTTCGGCGTCCTCGTCCCCCAGGTCCGCGTCGTCGATGACGCCGACGGCGGCCAGCACCGCCCCTTCCGCGTCGGCATTGTCGACATACACGGCGACCACGGCGTCGATCGGCAACGGCCCGGACAACCGCACGACAGCGTCGTCGAGATCGGGGCGGACGGTGACCACGTCAGCGTCGGCCACCACCACGGCGCGGCGCGGCGGCAGGCCCGAGTCCGACGACGGATCCGTGCCGGCGAGCAACCGCAGTGAGGCCAACGCGGCCTCCCGCAACGCCACCTCGGCGAGTTCGTCGTCGTCGCCCTCGGCGTAGGCCTCCCGCAGCGTCGGCGTGACCGCGAACGCGGTCCCGTTCACGACGAGCAGGTGACGGTCGGCGACAAGCTGCTGCAAGGCGACCAAAGTCGTCGGGATGTAGACGCGCACACCGCGACCCTAGCTGTCTTCGGCGTTTTCCCGATCGTCGGCTTGCGGGTCCTTCTCCACCGAAATCACGAAGTCGTCGCCGTGCTGGGTGACACCGGCGACCACCGCATCGTTGACCGCCTCCAGCGCGTACTCGCGGCGCACCACCATGGGGTCGTGGCGCAGGTCGCGGACCAGCGCCACCGCGAGTCCGATCATCACCAGCACGAACGGCACCGCCACGATGATGGTGATCGACTGCAGACCGTTCAGCGCGTCCGCGCCGCCGACCAGCAACATGACCGCGGCCACCGCGCCGGTGGCGACGCCCCAGAAGATCACCGTGGGACGGGTCGGCTTGATGGTGCCGCGCTCGGACAGCGAGCCCATCACGATCGACGCCGCATCGGCACCGGACACGAAGAAGATGGCGACCAGCAGCATCACCACCACACTGGTGACGGTCGCGATCGGGTACTCGCCGAGCAAGCTGAACAACTGCTGCTCCTGGCTGCCCATCCCGGCCAGGTCCACACCGTTCTGCTGCTCGAAGATCGCCGCGCCGCCGAACACACAGAACCAGATCACCGACACCACGCTGGGCACGAGCAGCACGCCTGTCACGAACTGCCGGATGGTGCGGCCGCGGGAGATCCGGGCGATGAACATCCCGACGAAGGGGGTCCACGAGATCCACCACGCCCAGTAGAAGATCGTCCAGCTCTGCAGCCAGGTACTGACGGCGTCACCTTCGGCGCCGGTCCGGGCGGCCATCTGCGCGAGGTCTCCGAAATAACTGCCGATGGACGTCGGAATCATGTTCAGCATGAACATGGTCGGGCCGACCAGGAAGATGAACACCGCCATGGACAACGCCAGCACCATGTTGATGTTGGACAGCCACTGAATCCCGCGCGCGACACCCGACACCGCCGACAGCACGAACGCGACCGTGAGGATCGTGATGATGCCGATCAGGATGGCGTTACCGGTCTCGCCGACTCCCGCGACGATGTGCAGGCCGCTGCGGATCTGCAGCGCACCGAGGCCGAGCGAGGCGGCCGACCCGAACAGCGTGGCGAAGATCGCCAGCATGTCGATCACCTTGCCCCACGGCCCGTTCGCGCGCTTGCCCAGCAATGGCTCGAATGCGGCAGAGACCAGCTGGAGCCGGCCCTTGCGGTACACCCCGTAGGCGATGGTCAGGCCGACGACGGCATAGATGGCCCACGGATGCAGCGTCCAGTGGAACATCGTGGTCGCCATCGCGGTCTCTGCTGCCCGGGGGTTCCCGGGTCCCCCGGTTCCCGGCGGCGGGGAGGCGAAATGCGACAACGGCTCGGAAACCCCGAAGAACATCAGGCCGATGCCCATGCCGGCGCTGAACATCATCGCCACCCAGGACACGGTGCGGAATTCCGGCTCGTCGTCGTCGCGGCCCAGCGGGATGTTGCCGTAACGGCTCATCGCCAGCCAGATGACGAACACCACGAAACCCGATGCGGTCAGGACGAACAGCCAACCGACATTGGCCATCACCCAGCCGAGGGCACCGGACGAGGCGGTGGCGAGAGAATCGGTGCTGAGGAATCCCCAGACCAGAAATGCCAAGGCGATGACGGCGGTGACGCCGAAGACCACCCAGTCCACACCGGCACGCCGCGTGTACGCCTTCTGCTCCACCGGAACATCGAGGACTGGGTGCGGCACGACGTCGCCGGTCGGCGACTTCAGCGCCTTCTCTGTTGCTTTCTTGACTTCTTGCGTGTTCTTGTCAGATCTACTTTTTCGTATCTCAGCTGGCATGATCAATTCATCAGATCGCGAATTGCAGCTCAGGTCAAACACGCCACGGGTTTTGCCAGGATTACTTCGCGGCTTCGAGCAATTCCTCAAGAGATTCACGGAGCAGGCTCGGCAGGACGTCGACATCGCTCATCGCGTCCCGGTCGGCGTTGATCCCGAAATAGAGCATGCCGTCGTACGAGGTCACCCCGATGGCCAGAACCTGGTTCTGCAGCAGCGGCGGCACCGCGTAGGTCTCCAGCAGTTTGGTGCCCGCGACATACATCTGTTTCTGGGCCCCGGGCACGTTGGTGATCAGCAGGTTGAACAAGCGCGCCGAGAATCCGGTCGCCACGCGAATACCCATGGCGTGCAAGGTCGGCGGCGCGAAACCGGACAGCGTCACGATGGTGCGCGCGTCGACCAGGCTGGCCGCGGTGGGATGCGATTCGGTGGCATGGGCGATCTGCGACAGCCGCACCACCGCGTTGCCCTCACCGACGGGGAGGTCGACCAGGAACGGCGAGACCTCGCTGATGGCCTGTCCTGGCCCGGAGGAGTCCAGTTCGGCATCCGGGTACACCGACATCGGCGCCATCGCCCGCACCGTGGTGGTCGGGGTCACCGGCTCCCCGCGCGACAACAACCAGTTGCGCAGCGCGCCGGCCACGACGGCCAGGACGACGTCGTTGATGTCGCAGTTGTAGCGGGCCCGCACCAGCCGGTAGTCCTCCAGCCGGTGCTGATCCACCGAGAACCGCCGGTTGCGCGAGACCGTGGTGTTCAGCGGGCTGCTGGGCGCGGTGCCACGCGCCACCGTGCGGGCCACCTCGGCAACCCGCCGCCCCACCGCGGCGAGTTCGCTGGCGCTGGTGGCCACCTCGGTCACGGTGTCCCGTAGGGCGGCCAGCTGACTGGTCGGCCGGGTGATCCACTCGCCGATCGCACCCAGCATCAACTGGCGGTCGCTGGGTTCGCGGGCCGGAATCCAGATGTCCTCGCCGAACTCCGGCGGTTTCTGCGAACGGTCGACGATCACATGCCCGATCTCGAGTGCGGTCATGCCGTTGACCAGGGCCTGGTGCGTCTTGGTGTAGATCGCGATGCGGTTCTTGGTCAGCCCTTCGACCAGGTACATCTCCCACAGCGGGCGGGTCCGGTCCAAGGGCCGCGAGCCCAGCCGGGCGATCAGGTCGTGCAACTGCGCGTCGCTGCCCGGGGACGGCAGCGCCGAGCGCCGGATGTGGTAGGTGATGTCGAAATCCCGGTCGTCCACCCACACCGGCCGGGCCAGGCCCAGCGTCACCTCACGCACCTTCTGCCGGTAACGCGGTATCTGCGGCAACCGGTGTTCGACGGTCTCCAACAGGGTCTCGTAGCTCAAGCCGGCCCGCGGCTTCCGCAGGATCGACAAGGACCCGACATACATGGGCGTAGCGGTGTTCTCCAGGTGGAAGAACGCTGCGTCGGACGCCGACAGCCTGCTCACCATGCGGCGCCAACCTCCCCTTCTCGCTCCGCTTGAACCCCGTCACGTTAACCGGCGATTCGGCCGCCGCGCATCACGGGTGCTACCCCGCGTCAATTTCACGGCGGGGCCACCGCATGTTCACGCCGAAATCACCGAGAGCTCCCAACTCCCGTCACCCTCCAGGTTCAACCGGGACCGGTGGTGGCGATCGACCGTGGACCGGTGGCCCACGCTGACCACCACACAATCGGGTAACCGTTCCCGCACCAACCCATACATGGCGTCTTCGAGTCCCTCGTCCAACGCCGACGTCGACTCGTCGAGGAACACCACCCGCGGACGCACCAGCAGCACCCGCGCGATCGAGACCCGCTGTTGTTCACCCAGCGACAGCACCGACGCCCAGTCGGCCTCCTCCTCCAGCCGTTCCGTCAGATGCCCCAGGGCGACCGCGCGCAACGTATCCCGCAGTTCGCTGTCGCTCACGTCGGCAATCGGGAGCGGGTACACCACCGCGGCCCGCAGATCACCGAGCGGCAGGTACGGCAGTTGAGGCAGGAACAGCGTCGCCCATCCGGGCGGATACCGGACCAGTCCCGCTGTCCGCGGCCACAACTCGGCCAGGCTCCGCAACAGGGTGGTCTTGCCGCACCCTGACGGCCCCTTCACCACCAGGCTGTCCCCCGGGTTCAACACCATGGTGAGATCGCTGATCAGCGGGCGCCCCCGCAGATCATCGACCTCCACGTCGGTCAGTGCCAGCGAATCCTCCGCGGGGCCGACGACGATCCTGGGCAGTTCCCGCGCCCGGCGGTCGTGCTCGAGCATCTGGTCGATCCGCATCAGGGCGGCCCGGTAGACCGTGAATTCGTCATAGCTGTCCCGGAAGAAGGCCATTGCGGCACAGACGTTTCCGAACGCCGCGACAGTCTGCAGCAGACCGCCGAGCGTGATCTGCCCGGTGAAGAACCGGGGCGCCTGCACGATGTAGGGAATCATGCCGGTCGTCACATCGCCGACGCCGCGGTTCCACCCGTTGAGTCGCAGCTGCGCGAACACGATCCGCCACATGTTGGCGATGATCTCGGCGAACCGGGAGTGCAGCAGGCCGCGTTCCCGCTCGGAACCACGGTAGAAGGCCGCGCGCTCGGCACTGTCCCGCAAGCGCACCAGGGCGTACCGGAAACTCGCGCTGAACCGTTCGTTGAGGAAGTTCAGCCGCACCAGCGGACGTCCGATCCAGAACGCGATCACCGTCACCGTGATCGAGAAGACGAACGCCACGAACACCATGGCCCGCGGAATCACCCAGCCGCCCAACTGCAACGGCCCCGACAGTTGCCACAGCACGCCGGTGAACATCACGATCAACAGTGACTTGTTGACCGCCCCGACGCTGAGGTCCACCGACTTCGTGGTGACGGTCTCGACATCGTTCTGGATGCGCTGGTCGGGGTTCTCCACCGGGGGATCGAGAAAGCGGTTGCGGTAGAACGCATCACCGGTCATCCAGTCGTCGACCAGCCGCGTGTTGAGCCAGATGCGCCAACGGATCGAAAAGACCCGGCGCAGGAACAGGTCGACCACCGTGTAGATCACCGTGAGCGCCACCAGAATCCCGCTGATCGCAAACGACGTCATGAACGCCTGGCGCGCGGCATCCAATTTCTCGGCGTCGTGGGTGGCCAGTGCCTCCGAGCCGGCCTGCACCGCATTCATCAGATCCGCGTACTGGTAGGTGAAGATCACCACCACCCGCGCCGAGTACACGGTGTGCCACAGGATGAACGCCAGCAGCGCCCATGTGCGCCAGCTACCCCGGCCGCTGAAGAACGGTGCGTTGACCCGCCAGAACTGTCGTCCCCACCGGGTGAACCTCGCGATGACCAGCGCCACGGCCAGGAACACCACGAGCGTGACCACCCACGCCTGCAACGTCCAGATCAGCGAGCGCAGCGGCTCGGCCGGCCAATCGATGCTGGGCTGAACCATTCCGCTCCCCCTGGTTCGACGACTCCCGTCACGCTAACCGGCCAAAGCGAGCACCGGATTCTCCGTGCTTCCGGCACGCCGAACCCGTGCGATCATGAGTAGGTCTGCACCTCTCCAGCAGATGTCGTCCGTGATGCCGACCGCTGGAGGTTGCCTGTGCCCATTCCCAAACTCGCTGCCCAGTCCCTGACCGCCCCGGTCATCGACTACGAGCCACCGGCATTGCCCCTGGGCGAGACTCCGGCTCAGCTGCCGTTGCATGCGGCGTGCCCGACGCCGACCGTGCTGCACGGCCACAGCCCACGCCGATTGCGGTTGGTCAGCCCCGAGCCGGAACGGCAATTGCAACCCGGCGCCGCACAGTTCGCCGACATGGCCCTGCGCCGGGTCCTCGAGGTAGTCGACCGGCGCAGGCCTCCGGCCCAGCTGAGATCGTTGATGAGCCAACTGCTGCTCGACGCGGTCGTCTCCGCGGCCAAACCGCGGCACCCGACCACGGCGAGCCTGCGCCGGGTGGGGCTGCGCCCGGCAGCCTCATCCGAGGCCGCCGAGCTGTTCGCCACCTACACCCGTGGCGCGCGGGTACGCGCCATCGCCGGGCGTATCGAATTACGCAGTGGCCGTTGGCAACTCACTGCGCTGCAGGTCGGTTAGCTCTTGCGGTGCGACTTCGCCGGCCGGCCGGTCTTGGCCTGCTTGCGGGCCGCTTCGCGACGCTCACGCCGGGTACCACCGGTCGGAGCGGAATGCCGTCCACCGCCACCGGAATGCTGCACCTCGGCGCTGCCGTCCTCGGCAGGCCCGGTGTAGGTCAGCGGCGGGGCTTCGTTCTCGATCCCCTTCGCGCGCAACGCCGGCGCGGGGCGCTCCTTGGTGGCCACCGCACCCGACTCCGCATCAGCCGCCGTGGCCTCGCCGGCCTTCGCCGCGGCCGCCGCGGCGAACTCGGCCAGCCCGGTGGGCGCGGCCACCGGGGCTACCTGAGCGCTGGGCGCAGGCGCAGCCTCGACCTGGACGTTGAACAGGAATCCGACCGACTCCTCCTTCAGCGCGTCCAGCATGCCGACGAACATGTCGTAGCCCTCGCGCTGGTACTCGACCAGCGGGTCGCGCTGGGCCATCGCCCGCAGACCGATGCCCTCCTTGAGGTAATCCATCTCGTAGAGGTGCTCACGCCACTTGCGGTCGATCACGTTGAGCAGCACGTTGCGCTCCAACTGCCGCATCGCGCCCTCACCGGCCAGCTCTTCGAGCTGCTTCTCGCGCTCGGCGTAGGCACGGTCGGCATCCTTGATCAACGCGTCGAGCAGTTCCTCACGCGTCAGCTCACCGGGCTCACCGACAGCATCCGAGTCGATCAGATCGTGGTGATCGATGCCGACCGGGTACAGCGTCTTGAGCGCCTCCCACAGCTTCGCCAGATCCCAGTCCTCGGCGTAGCCCTCGGCGGTGGCACCGTCGACATAGGCGGTGATCACGTCGACGAGCATGTCGTGGGCCTGCTCCTGGAGGTTCTCGCCCTCCAGCAGCATGCGGCGCTCCTTGTAGATGACCTTGCGCTGCTGGTTCATCACCTCGTCGTACTTGAGGACGTTCTTGCGGACCTCGAAGTTCTGCTGCTCGACCTGGGTCTGCGCGCTCTTGATGGCGCGGGTCACCATCTTGGCCTCGATCGGCACATCGTCGGGCAGGTTGAGCCGGGTCAGCAGCGACTCGAGCGTCGCGCCGTTGAACCGTCGCATCAACTCATCGCCCAGCGACAGGTAGAACCGGGACTCACCCGGGTCACCCTGGCGGCCCGAGCGGCCGCGCAGCTGGTTGTCGATACGGCGCGACTCGTGGCGTTCGGTGCCCAGCACGTACAGACCGCCGGCCTCGACGACCTTCTCGGCTTCCTTGCTGGCCTCGGCCTTGATCGTGGTGAGGGTGTCGTCCCAGGCGGCCTCGTATTCCTCGGGGGTTTCCACCGGGTCGAGGCCCTTTTCCCGCAGTCGCTTGTCGGCCAGGAAGTCGGCGTTGCCGCCCAGCACGATGTCGGTACCGCGGCCGGCCATGTTGGTGGCGACCGTGATGGCGCCGAGCCGGCCGGCCTCGGCGATGATGTTCGCCTCCTGCTCGTGGTACTTCGCGTTGAGCACGTTGTGCGGGATCTTGCGCTTGGTGAACTGCCGCGACAGGTACTCGGAGCGTTCGACGCTGGTGGTACCGATCAGCACCGGCTGGCCCTTTTCGTAGCGCTCGGCCACGTCGTCGACGACCGCGATGTACTTGGCTTCCTCGGTCTTGTAGATCAGGTCGGACTGATCGGCACGGACCATCGGCTTGTTGGTCGGGATCGGCACCACGCCCAGCTTGTAGATCTCGTGCAGCTCGGCGGCCTCGGTCTCGGCCGTACCGGTCATGCCGGACAGCTTGTCGTAGAGGCGGAAGTAGTTCTGCAGCGTGATGGTCGCCAGGGTCTGGTTCTCGGCCTTGATCTCGACGTGCTCCTTGGCCTCGATCGCCTGGTGCATGCCCTCGTTGTAGCGGCGGCCCAGCAGCACGCGGCCGGTGAACTCGTCGACGATGAGTACCTCGCCGTCGCGGACGATGTAGTCCTTGTCGCGCTGGAACAGCTCCTTGGCCTTGATGGCGTTGTTCAGGTAGCTGACCAGCGGCGAGTTGGCGGCCTCGTACAGGTTCTCGATACCCAGCTGGTCCTCGACGAACTCCACACCCAGCTCGTGCACACCGATGGTGCGCTTGCGGATGTCGACCTCGTAGTGGACGTCCTTCTCCATCAGCGGGGCCAACCGGGCGAACTCGCTGTACCAGTTGGAGGCACCGTCGGCCGGGCCCGAGATGATCAGCGGGGTGCGGGCCTCGTCGATCAGGATCGAGTCGACCTCGTCGACGATCGCGAAGTTGTGGCCGCGCTGCACCATGTCGTCGACCGAGTGCGCCATGTTGTCGCGCAGGTAGTCGAAGCCGAACTCGTTGTTCGTGCCGTAGGTGATGTCGGCGGCGTAGGCGGCGCGGCGTTCCTCGGGTGTGAGGCCCGAAAGGATGACACCCACCTCCAAGCCGAGGAACCGGTGCACGCGGCCCATCCACTCGCTGTCGCGCTTGGCCAGGTAGTCGTTGACCGTGACGACGTGGACGCCCTTGCCGCTCAGCGCGTTGAGGTAGGCGGGCAGCACCGCGGTCAGGGTCTTGCCCTCACCGGTCTTCATCTCGGCGACGTTGCCGAAGTGCAGGGCCGCACCACCCATGATCTGGACTTCGAAGTGCTTTTGGGACAGCACCCGCCAGGCGGCCTCACGGGCGACGGCGAACGCCTCGGGCAGCAGGTCGTCGAGGTCCTCGCCGTCGGCGATCCGCTTCTTGAACTCGTCGGTCTTGGCTCGCAGCTCGGCGTCGGAGAGCTTCTCCATGCCGTCGGACAAGGTGTCGACATAGTCGGCGACCTTCTTGAGGCGCTTGACCATGCGGCCTTCACCGAGACGGAGCAACTTCGACAGCACGCTATTTCCCCTGTGGGTTCGATGGATCCCGTGGGCGGGATCGGTCGGGCTTGTTGGCCTCCATCGTAGGTGAAGGGTCGAAGTCGCTGGTTCTGCCGGCGCGAAGAAACAAAAACGCACCTCGGATTGCTCCGAGGTGCGGTTTTGTTCGTTCGGTCCTGGCGATACGCGTCAGGCCAGGCGGATCAGTCCGTAGTCGTAGGCGTGGCGCCGGTAGACCACCGACGGCCGGTCACTCTCCTTGTCGTGGAACAGGAAGAAATCGTGTCCCACCAGCTCCATCTCGTAGAGGGCGTCGTCGACGGTCATCGGCTTCGCCGGGTGTTCCTTGGTCCGCACGATCCGGCCCGGCTCATGGTCGTCGAGACCATCCGCCAGTCCGGCGTCGGCCGTCGCCGTCGGTTGGGTTTCGAACAGCGTCTCGTGTGCCGTCGCTTCGGCCAGCGAGACCGGAGTCTTGTCGCCGTAGTGGATCTTGCGGCGGTCCTTGCTCTTGCGCAGCCGGCTCTCGAGTTTGCCCGCCGCGGACTCCAGAGCGGCGTAGAAACTGTCCGCGCAGGCCTCGCCACGAACCACGGGGCCACGGCCGCGGGCCGTGATCTCGACGTGCTGGCAGTTTTTGCGCTGACGGCGGTTGCGTTCGTGGTCGAGCTCGACGTCGAACAGGTAGATGGTGCGGTCGAACCGCTCCAGGCGCGACAACTTCTCCGAGACGTAGATACGGAAGTGGTCTGGAACTTCGACGTTTCGACCCTTGACCACAACCTCTGCGTTCGGCTCCGGGGTGGTGTCACCGACCTGTTCGTCGGGGTCGACCACCATGGTGGCGCTTGAATCCGGGGAATGGGTTGACATACTCGGCAACTCGTTTCTCTCAGTTGTCACACGCATCACGCGTGCCCTACTTCTCAACGAATCGGATGGTGCCGGTGGGCGGCGAAAGTTTGCTCCACCCAGCGGCGAAAGGTGTCGGGTACTCACCTCCTACCGTTTGGCGGTGAAGTGGCGCTGTGCTTCTCGGAGCGCCGCCGTGAGTCATTCACGGGTGGTTGCTGCCGACGGTAGTCCGTGTTCACCCACTCGTGCCACCAATTTCAAATACGTGTTCTCAGTTCTTCATGTGGGTTTGATCGCAGCGAAATGACGCGCGCGTCAAGCATGGGAAATCGCCAGTACAGCGGCGACCAGAGCCCCGCCGCGCGCGAGCATCCGCACCGATTCGGCCGCCGTCGCACCGGTGGTGACGATGTCGTCGACCAGCACCACCTCCCCGGCGACCGGCCTGATCAGACGCACCCGGCCGGCGATGTTGCGCTGCCGCGCGGCGCCGGACAGGCCGACCGAATCACGCACCCACGGACGCAGTCGCAGCGCAGGCACGACCCGCACCCCCGGCAGACCGGCCGCCGCCGACGTCGCGATCCTGCTGACCGGATCACCTCCGCGGCGACGCGCGGCGGCTCGCCGCGTGGGCGCCGGTACGACGGTCACCGGAGTGCCGATGATGCCCCAGGTCAGCAGGTGCTGCAGGCCGCCGTTCAGCGCCCCGGCCAGCGGCGCCACGAGGTCCGTGCGTCCCTTTTCCTTGGCGGCGACGATTGCGCGCCTGCGGACGCCGGCATGGCGGCCCAGCGCGAAGACCGGGACACCCGGATCGGTCCGTGGCGTGAACAGGTGCGGCTCGTCGGCGCCGACGCCGAGCGCGGCGGCACACGACGCACACCATCTCGTCGACGGCGCCCCACAGCCACCGCACTCCAGCGGCAGGATGAGGTCGAACATGCCGGCAGTCTGCGCGCCCGCACCGACATCAGCGGATGCGCATTCGCCTGACTTCGCCGATTTCTACCGCTGGGTCGCGAAACCCGGCTTGAGTTCAAGGGGTCTACGCAACACACCTTCTGATTTGAGGAGTGTTGCATGGCTCGGGGTTCGTTCCAGTCGAGAAAGCGGTTGTTTTGGGAGCGGGTCCGCGAAGGCCTGTTGCCCGGGGATGCCGGTGTGGCCGTCGGCGTGTCAGCGACCTGTGGACGGCGGTGGTTTCGTCAAGCTGGCGGGGTGAAACCGCACGTGAGTAAGCCTTCGGGCACCGGTGCGCGTCGACGGTTGAGTTTGCAGGAGCGCATCGAGATCCAAGCCGGCGTCCACGCCGACGAATCGCTGCGTTCCATCGGTCGACGGCTGGGCCGACCGGCCTCGACGATCAAACGCGAGATCGACGAGAACACCGAACTGCGCACCCGCAAGAATCCACACAAATCGGGGTATCGACGCAAGCATGCCTTCGGGGCTCAACAGAGTGGAGCCTCGGCGAAAGTGGTCTACCGCGCGTTGTCTGCCCACGACCGATCCGCTGATCGGGCCAGGCGACCCAAACAACGCCGCCTGGCGCGCAATGACAGGTTGCGTCAGCAGGTGCAGAGTCGATTGGAGTTGCGGCACAGCCCGGCGCAGATCGCCCAGCGGCTGCGCATCGACTTTCCCGACGATCCGGAGATGTGGGTGTCACACGAAGCCATTTACCAGGCGATCTACGTGCAGGGACGGGGTTCGTTACGCCGAGAACTGCACCAGTGTCTGCGAACAAAACGGGCAATACGACGACCTCAACATCAGCCCGGAACTCGACGCAGCCGCATCCCGGACATGATCAACATCAGCCAACGCCCACCGGAGGTGGCCGACCGCGCAGTGCCCGGGCATTGGGAAGGCGATCTCATCATGGGCAGCACCGCCTCAGGCTCGGCGATCGGCACCCTGGTCGAACGCAGCACCCGGTTCGTGATGCTGCTGCACCTGCCCGACGACCACAGCGCCGAAAGTGTGCAAAACGCCATCGTCGCCAAGATCACCCAGCTGCCCGCGCACCTGCGCCGCTCGTTGACCTGGGATCAGGGCATTGAGATGTCCAACCACCGTGCCATCGCCAAAGCCACCGATCTCGACATCTACTTCTGCGATCCACATTCACCCTGGCAACGTGGCAGCAACGAGAACACCAACGGGCTACTGCGCCAATACTTCCCCAAAAGCACTGACCTGTCGGTCTACGGCGAGCACTACCTCGACTACGTCGCAGCCGAACTCAACGGCCGACCCCGCAAAACCCTTGAATGGAAAACCCCGGCCGAAGCACTCAACGAACTACTCTCAAAACCACCAGCTGTTGCGTAGACCGCTTGAAACCACCCGGCGGTGCACAGCCCAGGGGTGGAAACCGGCGCGGCGGGCGGTCTCAGCCGGGCAGCACCGGCGACGAGCCGGGAATCATCAACGGGCGCACCTCGACCCACCCGGGATTGTTCTCACTGGCCGAAGCCGACAGCTGCAGCACACCGCGTTGGTCGGAGACGTACACCGTGGACGGATTGGCGGCCACGGTTCCCACCGGGGCCACCAGATTGCGGCTGGGCCCATCGGAATTCACGCCGTCGAGGTTCACATACGACACCGGGTGCGCCGGATCGGTCCGGCTGACCACGATGTCGTCGCCGGTGCGCCACGACAGCGACACCACGCTGTTGCCGAGCCCGAAACCGAGGCGCCGCGGATAGGTCAGCAGGAACTGCCCCTCGGGCGTCCGTTCGATCCCGGCCAGGATCACCTGCCCACCGATCACCATCGCCGCGCGCGTGCCGTCGCGGGAGAGCTGCAATTCGGTGATCGGTCCGGGATATCGGGTGACCACGGCCGCCACGTCGACCGGGATGCGGGCCGGCACACCGGACGCGTCGCGGATGGCCCGCACCACGTTGACGTCGTCGACCACCACCCACACGGCCTGGTCCAGGGACCAACTGGGGCGGCTGAGGTTTCGGCCTTCGATGGCCATCGCGGTGGGCCCGCCCAGCGGCCCCATCCACAGCGACGCGGCAGTCGCCTCCGGGGCATCGGGCAACACCACGACCGACGCCGCGTCCTGTCCGTTGCGCGACACCGCGGCCGACTTCTGATTGGGGGCCGAACCGAAGGCACCGGGCACGCGGCTGGTGCTCTGTCCGTCCAGCGCCACCAGCGAGCCGCCCACCAGCGCGTGCAGGCCGGCCGCCGCGCCGGGCACCGCGCCCGGATCGGCCGCCGCGACATCGGAGGTTTCCCAGCCGTCGGCGAACCGGTCGTCCAGCGGCGCACCGTCGGCGTTGATGACATACGGCCCGCTGATCCCGGCCCGGGACAGCGTCCAGATGATCTGTGCGGCAAGCAGTTGCCGGCTGTGCGGATCGGTGGTCGAGAGGTTGTCGAGGTCGATGCGGGCCCCACCGTAACCGCGACCCACACCGGTCTTGCCGCCGTCGGCGCGGGTGACCGGGCCGCGCATCCGAAGCGGTGCGTCGAGCAGGTTGCGCACGGATCTGGCCATCTCGGGACGCGGTCCGGCCACCAGTTTGGAGATCAGTTCGGTCGCCAACTGGTCGGGATCGGACACCGCGACATAGCGAGGATCGGGTACGACCGTGGTTCCGGTCGGGTCGACGAAATACAGCGTGTTGCGCTTGTACGTCGACTGAAACTGTTGCCAGTCAAGGAAAACGCCGTTGGGCAGCCGGTCGATGCGCCAGCCGCCAGGGGTTTGGACGAGCTCGATGGGCCCGGGGTCGGGCAGCGCGCCCTCCCCCGTCTCGAACACTCCCATGTCGGAAAGCGATCCCAGGATGTCCGCCCGCATGCTCACCGAAACCCGGTCCGAGGCACGGGTTTCGACGAACACCACCCGGTCGAGCAGCAGCGCGCTACCGGCGTCGTCCCAGGAACTGGAAGCGGAGTCGGTGAGGAACTGCCGGGCCGCCAGATGCCGGTTTGCGGGATCGGCAGTGGCCTTGAGGAACTCGCGCAGCAGCACATCGGGATCCATGCCCGGCGCCGGTTTGGGCAGGTTCGGTGGTGCCGGCTTGTCGACCGTGCCGATGGCCTGCGGGGAAGACGAATTCGGGATTCCCGCGCACCCGGACACCAGGACAACCAGACCGACGATCACCACCGTCAGCAGGCGCTTCACACGTTCTCCTCCGCATGCTCCCGGTCTCGGTTGGGACGCTGCCGCTGCTTCTGCTGCGGCGCAGCAGGTTTGAGCGGCAACGGGCTCGTGGTCGCCTTGTGCCCACGCACCAGTGGCAGCGTCAGGCGGAAGCAGGCCCCCTTGCCCGGTTCGCCCCACGCTTCCAACCGGCCCTGGTGCAGGCGGGCGTCCTCGATGCTGATGGCCAGGCCCAGACCGGTGCCGCCGGAGCGGCGTACCCGCGACGGGTCCGACCGCCAGAACCGGCTGAAGACCAGCTTTTCCTCACCGGGGCGCAGGCCGACACCGAAGTCGCGGACGGTGACGGCGACGGTGTCCTCGTCCGCCGCCATCCGGATACGCACCGGCTTGCGTTCGGCGTGATCGATGGCGTTGGCGATGAGGTTGCGCAGGATCCGTTCCACCCGACGGGGATCCACCTCGGCGATCACGTCATCGGCAGGCATGTTGACGTCCAGCTCCACCTCGGCATCGGCGGCCAGGTGCCCGACGTTGTCCAGCGCGCTCTGCACCGTGGACCGCAGATCGACCGACTCCACCGACAGCTCGGCCACGCCGGCGTCGTGGCGGGAGATCTCCAGCAGGTCTGCCAGCAGGGTCTCGAAGCGGTCCAGCTCGTTGACCATC
The DNA here is from genome assembly GCF_010731295.1 of Mycolicibacterium boenickei. Taxonomy (NCBI): domain Bacteria; kingdom Bacillati; phylum Actinomycetota; class Actinomycetes; order Mycobacteriales; family Mycobacteriaceae; genus Mycobacterium; species Mycolicibacterium boenickei. The sequence goes on from NZ_AP022579.1 coordinate 5,801,172, forward strand.
AATTCGGTGGACCGCCGCAGTGCGGGGTCGAGGTCCTCGCTGTGGTCGTGGATCAGGTCGGCCGCCATGCGCACCGTGGTCAGCGGGGTGCGCAGTTCGTGACTTACGTCAGAAGTGAAGCGGCGCTGCAGGTTTCCGAATTCCTCGAGCTGCTGGATCTGGCGGGACAGGCTCTCGGCCATGTCGTTGAACGACACCGCCAGCCGGGCCATGTCGTCCTCGCCGCGCACGGGCATCCGCTCGGTGAGGTGCCCTTCGGCGAACCGCTCGGCGATCCGCGAGGCCGACCGCACCGGCTGCACGATCTGGCGGGCCACCACGAGGGCGATCGCGGCGAGCAGACCCAGCAGCACCACGCCGCCGGTCGCCATGGTGCCGCGCACCAGCGAGATGGTGCTTTCCTCGTTGTTCAACGGGAAGATCAGGTAGAGCTCAAGATTGGGCACCGACGAGGACGCCGGGCTGCCGACGATCAACGCCGGGCCGGAGAACGCATCGGTGGTCACCGTGGCGTACTGGTAACTCACCTGACCGGCTTTGACGAAGTCGCGCAAGGCGTTCGGCACCTGCTGCACCGGCCCGGCCGCGGCGGCTTCGCGTGGACCGTCGCCGGGAACGATGAGGACCGCGTCGAACGCCCCGGCCACGTCCGCCCGGGCGTCGGCCTTGCGGTCGATCAGCGTGTTCCGGGCGAGCTGCAGGCTGCTGTCGAGCGACCGGCTCTCCTCACCGCCGACGATGCCGCCGACCGTGACCCGGGCCCGCTCGACCTCCTCGGTGGCGGCCTTGACCTTGACCTCGAGAATCCGGTCGGTGATCTGGCTGGTCAGCACGAAGCCGAGAACCAGGATCACGGCAAGCGAGAGCCCCAAGGTCAAAGTGACCACGCGCAATTGCAGCGAACGTCGCCACACCAGGCTCAGCGCCCTGCCGAGCGTCCCCAATCCGCGCAACAGTGGGCCGGAACCTCCCCAGCGCCCACGGATGCGCCGTCTGGAGCTGAAGATCACGGGGGTCCGGCCTTGTATCCCACTCCTCGAACGGTCAACACCACCTGCGGGTTCTCCGGGTCTTTCTCGACCTTGGCCCGCAACCGCTGGACATGCACGTTCACCAAACGGGTGTCAGCGGGGTGACGGTATCCCCACACCTGTTCGAGCAGCACATCACGAGTAAACACCTGGCGTGGTTTGCGTGCCAGCGCCACGAGCAGGTCGAACTCCAGCGGTGTCAGCGAAATCTGCTCGCCCTGACGGGTCACCTTGTGGGCCGGCACATCGATCTCGACATCGTTGATCGAGAGCAGCTCGGCGGGCTCGTCCTCGTTGCGGCGCAGCCGGGCGCGCACGCGGGCGACCAGTTCCTTCGGCTTGAAGGGCTTCATCACGTAGTCGTCGGCGCCGGATTCCAGGCCGAGCACCACGTCGACGGTGTCGGTCTTCGCGGTCAGCATGACGATCGGCACGCCGGAGTCGGCACGGAGCACGCGGCACACGTCGATCCCGTTCATGCCGGGCAGCATCAGGTCCAGCAGGACCAGATCGGGCCGCAGTTCACGGACCGCGGTGAGCGCCTGACTGCCATCGCCGATGACCGCGGTGTCGAATCCCTCACCACGCAAGACGATGGTGAGCATCTCGGCCAGCGATGGGTCGTCGTCGACGACAAGGATCCTTTGCCTCATGGTGTCCATGGTGTCACCAGATCGCGATAAAACCGGGGTACCACACGCGGGTTTCTCGGCTTTATCTGCTGCTTAGGCGACCCGCCATGGCTGCGGGGTCCACATCCGGGCCCGCGATGGCCCACCGGCCGCCCCAATCGGCGGCCGCCAGCGCGGCATAGACCTCGCCGGTGCGCTGTTGCAGCCCGCCGTCCCGTTCGTAGGCATCCTTGGCCCGATCGGCCTCGGTGTTGGCGCGGTGCTCGGCCCGCGCAGCGGCCAGCTCGGTCGGGACGTCGAGCAGCACCTGCCAGTCCGGAGCGGGCATCTTGAGCCGGTCGAACTCGAGCTCACGCACCCAGGCGACCACCTCACCGGCCGCGTCCTGGTGCAGCCGGGCGGCACTGTAGGCGGCATTCGAGGCGACGTAGCGGTCCAGGATGACGACGTCGTAGACACCGAGCAGATGCTGGATCTCTTCCCGCGCCCCGGCCCGGTCGAGCGCGAACAGGGTGGCCATCGCGTAGACCGAGTCGGCCAGGTCCCCGTGGGCGCCGTGCAGCGCCTCGGCAGCCAGATCGGCGGGCACCGACTGGTGATAGCGCGGGAACGCCAGGCTGCCGACGGAGCGGTGATCGGCCTCGAACGCCGCCCGCAGACCGCCCGTCAATGTGCGTTTGCCTGCGCCGTCGACACCTTCGATCGCGATGAGCACAGTCGCAGCGTAATCGGTGCGACTGTCCCCTACTGACCGCTCAGCCAGCCATACACCCGCAGACACACGGTCCCGAACAACAGCACCGGCCCCAGGACATCGGTCAGCGGAGTCGATCCCGCCACAGCGGTGAGCACCCCGGCGGCGATCGCGAACACGAGGAACAGCAGCCGGACGGCCAGGAAGGTTCGCTCGCGCAGCACCGCACGCAGCGTCGGGCGCGGCACGCTGCGCGTCAACCACACGATCACCGCCACCAACCCGACAGCGAGCAGCGCGGCGAAAACCCTTGGGACCACCGTCGGTCGGGAGTCTCCGTGCATGGCCGTAACAGTGATCAACGCGACGGCCATGAAGATGACGCACGCCGTCGACAGCCGCAGTACCCGGTTCAGCACCACCCCGATGTTGCGCCGGGCCAGCGCGCCGAGCCCTGGATCCAGCCGGCCGGCCCCGAGGAATCCGTTGATCGAGGTCGTCAGCTTGCCCCACTTCAGCCGGGCGACAGCCAGATTGTGGACGGCCGACGCGTGGTCGGGTTGCAGCCGCAGGGCCGCTTGATAGTTGTCCTCGGCCGCCGTGAGACTTCGCAATGACCGGTGGATATCGCCGCGCAGCACCAGAGAATCCGCCGACTCCGGGTGCAGCCGCAGTGCCTCGTCGATCACGTAGAGCGCTTCGCGCGAACGCCCGGCGTCGTGCAGCAGACTGGCGTACGTGTAGTGCACGGAATGGATGTGTGGATTCTCCGTGGCTGCCCGCCACGCCATCTCCAGCGCTTCGTGGCGCCGTCCCTGCCCGTTCAGTGCCAGGGCGTACACGCGCATCACGTGTTCGTCACCCGGCGCGGCGGCCAGCGCCGACCAGGCGGCTTGGGCCGCACCCTGGTAGTCCTTCAATCCGAGCCGCGCCCTGGCGTACTGGGCCAGGAGTCCGGCGTCATTGGGTTCCTCGGCCAGTGCCGACTGCAGCACTTCAGCGGCACGCTGGTAGTTCCTGGTACCCAGATACGCCTCGGCGACGTCACCGGGCCGCGCGGCAGAGGTCACCGAAGTTTGTTCCGCCGCAGGTACTTTGCGAGATCGTCGTAGGTACCGTCACGGTTGCTGAACTCCACGACGTTGCGGGCGGTCTCGAACCAGGGGCCACTCGAGGGCCGGATCTGTTCCAATGCGGCTTCGATGTCGTCCATCTGGACGGGCCGCACCTGCCCGCTGCGGAGCGATTCGGCCATCGCCAATTGCGTTGCGGTATCGCACACGTGGGCCAGGTCGGCCCCGGAGAAGCCGTCGGTCCGTTTGGCCACCGACGCCAGGTTGATGCCCTCCACCGGCCGGTCCTGCAGGTGCAGCTTCATGATCGCCGCGCGAGCCTCCGCGTCAGGCAGTGACACGAAGATCATCCGGTCGAAGCGACCGGGCCTGCGCAGCGCGGCATCCACGTCCCATGGCGCGTTGGTCGCACCGAGCACGTAGACGCCGTCGTTGTTCGATGTGGCCGAATCCAGTTCTTCCAGAAGCGCATTCACCACGGTCCGCAATCCGGCCGACCCGCTCAACGCGGAGCGGCGATGGCCGAGCGCGTCCACCTCGTCGAAGAACAGCACGCAGGGCGCGTTGCGTCGCGCGTTGTCGAAGATCGACCGGACGCTGTGTTCGCTCTCGCCGAGCCAGCGGGACAGCACATCGGCGATACCGACCTGATAGAAGTTCGCCCCGAGCTCGCCGGACACCGCCTTGGCGAGGTACGTCTTGCCGCATCCGGGCGGGCCGTACAGCAGCAGCCCACCACGTGCCGACACCTTGAACGCCTTCATCAGCTCGGGGTTGCGGATCGGGCCCAGCAGCGAGAGCTCGAGCTGTTTCTTGACGTCGGCCATCCCGGCGATGTCGGCGAGCCGCACCGCCGTGCGCTGCACCACGTCGAAGTCTTTGTCGCTGACCGCCTCCGCCGGTTCGGAGACGAATGCGGGTTTGACGATGTCGGCGACCTGCTGCTCGGCGGCAGTCCAGTCGAAGCCGCGGGCGGATTCCGCGGGCACAGCAGGCGCGGGCGCCGCACCCGTCAGGCCGGCGCTGCACTGTTGCAGCAAGGTCACCGCCCGGGTGTTCGAGGCGTCCATGGCCAGCACCGCACTGCAATGTGTCAGCGCCTCGGCGTAGCGGTGCCGCTCGACCAACAATGTGGCCAGGTGCAGCCTCAACTCCGCCAGCTCCGGGCTGCGCTCGACAGCAGCAGCTAACTCTTCGATGACCGCATCCTCAGCCATTGGCACCCCCGATTGATCGCTCGGGAAAATCCTATCCGGAGGCAGGCACCACCCTGCTCGGGTAATTCAGGCGCCCGGGACAGGCACGACAAGATAGCCGGGCTTATTTTTGCGTCCGGTACGGTCGCCTGATCCCAGGAATCGCCGACGGATGAGATAGCGAATGAACCAAGACACCACCCTTGCCGCAGCCACCTTGATCGACCTGCTGCAGCAGCGCGCCGAAACCTATCGAGACAAGGTCGCGTTCAGCTTCTCCTACGACGGCGACGACGTGGATCGCACCCAGCTGACGTATGCCGACCTGGACCGGCGGGCCCGGGCGATCGCGTCCACGCTGCAGCGACTCGGCGCCGCCGGTGAGCGGGTCCTGGTGCTGTGCCGGCCCGGCCTGGACTCCATCGCCGGATTCTTCGGCTGCATCTACGCGGGTGCGGTCGCCGTGCCGGTGCACGAGAGGTTGGCGCCGAGGCTGTCCTCGGTCGTGCCCGACGCACATGCCCGGTTCGCGCTCGCCACCGCCGAGACGCAGTCGAAGATCAAGGCCGCGATCGACGAGCTCGCCGAGGGGCGCGACCTGCAGTGGATCCGCACCGACGAGGACGACGACGGCGCCGGACGGGCCGACAACTGGGTGGCGCCCGACCTCGACCCGGGCGCAATCGCGATGGTGCAGTACACATCCGGCTCCACCACCACGCCGAAGGGCGTCGCGCTGACGCACCGCAACCTGCTGCACAACATGGAGTCGATCCGCCAGGTGTGGCACGGCGACGACACCGCGATCAGCGTGTTCTGGTTGCCGTCGCACCACGACATGGGACTGATCGGCGGGATCCTGTCGATGCTCTACGTCGGCTGCACCACCCATCTCATGTCGCCGTCCTCGTTCGTGAAGCGCCCGATGGGCTGGCTGGAGGCGCTGTCCCGGCATCGCGCAACCTTCACCGCCGCACCGAATTTCGCCTACGACCTGTGTGTCGAACACAGCACTGCCGAGCAGCGTGCGGCGCTCGATCTGTCGAACCTGGCCACCGCGATGAACGGCGCCGAGCCGGTGCAGGCCACCACGCTGCAGCAGTTCTCCGACGCGTTCGCTCCGGCCGGTTTCCGGCCTGAGGCGTTCTGTCCCGTGTACGGACTGGCGGAGGCCACCTTGCTGGTGTCGGGAGGCTCGGACGCCGAGCTACCGGTGGTTGCGCATGTCGATCGCACCGGGCTCCGATCGGACCGCGTCGTCGACGCCCGGCCCGAGCTTTCGTCCACGGTCGCGCTGGTGAGTTGTGGTCGGCCCCGAGGCGGCCAGCAGGTCGTCGTCGTCGATCCGGTGACCCACCGGCCGTGCGAGGTCGACGAAGTCGGCGAGATCTGGATCGCGGGCCCCAGTGCGGGCTGGGGGTATTGGGCCAGGCCGGAGGAGACCGCCCAGACGTTTTCGGCGGTGCTGCCCGAAACCTCGGCCGGCCCGTTCCTCCGCACCGGAGATCTGGGTTTCCTACGGTCGGGCGAGCTGTTCATCACGGGCCGCTGCAAAGACCTGGTCGTCATCCGCGGCGGCAATTACTACCCGAACGACATCGAGCGCACCGTGCAGGCCTGCCACTCCGTGCTGGTGTCCGGCCGCGGCGCGGTCTTCGCAATCACGCCCGGGCTGGGCGCGGTCGAACAGTTGGTGGTCGTCCAGGAGGTGGAGCACCAGCGCGATCCCGCGGTCGACCTCGCCGAGGTGGCCGCGACGGTCCGCGACGCCGTGACCGAGCGCTACGGACTCGAGCCGAACTCGGTGCTGCTGGTGCCACATGTGTCGATTCCGACCACCTCGAGCGGCAAGATCCAACGAGGTCAGTGCCGCAGGCAGTTCCTCGACGGGGAGATCGCGCCCGTGGCGCAGTGGTGCGCACCGGCGGCTGCCGACGACCTCGCCAAGGCGCGCGAACTCGAGGCGGCGGTCCACATCGCCGAGCTGATCAAGGCCGAGGCGGCCCGCCAGCAGCAGGCCTCGGCCCTGAGCTGAGCCCGACGAGCCCACGCTCGCTTGTTTGCTGGATGAACCCCGCCGATAACCGCGGCACCTCAACCGGCAGTGGAATCTGCGGCAAAGGCCCAGTGTATCGACCTTTAGACCACCAACCGGGACGCGCAGAGATGAATCAATCAAAGTGCGCTGATTCGGCACGCCCGCGTGAGCCCGCGAGCAGTCCCACATGAGCAGTCCTCGAACGCGCGGCGAGAGCATACCCGCGCCGCAGGTGCGGCCGATTTGGCCCATTTTCCCTGCAGCACAACATATTTGAATATCGGCGACGAGAATCGAAATCAATCCGTGCGCGGCGCCACGCACCGACCGCGGAACCTTCGCGATGCACCGCAGACGCAACGACTCCCACCCCTGTCAGATGTCTGACAATTAGAAATTCATAACTATTTGCCATAGACCGCCCCCGCTGCCATGAGCAGCAAGGACACCGACGGGCCGGAATAGCCGAGAAACCCACTCACTTAAGGCAGCTAGAGAGATTGCCCGAATCTTGCCTTCTCAACTAATTCTCAGGCTAACGTCTGGGCGTTATTTACAGTTCCGAAAGGAAGATGTCGTGCAGCTCGCCTCCCCGACCCCCATAACCCCTGGTGAAAAGCAAGAAGTCGCCCGCCACTGGCTCACCGCCGCCGGCGTCGTCGTCGCCGCCACCGGGATGATCGCCGCCGCTCCCGGGCTCGCGCCCGTCCCGGCCACCGTTGCGCACGACATTCAGTCCGCCTCGGTCCGGCTCACCGCAGGGTGGGATCCGTTCGCACCGTGGCAAGCGGCGTTCGACACCGCGAAAGCCGGTGCCACCGTCCTCGGCGACAACTTCCTGCTGGCGCCCGGCGTGGGGCTGCAACAGGCGATCGCCAACCAGATCGGCTACGCCAAACAGCTTTTCGAGGACCCGTCCAGCTTTGAGGCGGTGTCACAGCAGTTCGCCGCCAATGTGATGAAGGTGGCGACGGGTCTCACCCTGATCGGCGCGGACGAGGCCACCAGGGATGCGGTGCTCAAGCACACCCTCGGCGGTCTGCACGGCCTGTCGCTCGACATGTTCCCGTCGTTCCTTGAGGAAGGCGTGGACGTCGAAACCTTCTCGGCGGTCATGAATGTCCTGGCCTCGCCGCTGAGCGGCGTCCTCATCGGATCTGTCGGTCCGGTGATCAGCCCGGCGGTGGCACTGCTCAACAGTGCCGTGGCGATTTCGGAGGCGCTGCAAGCCGGCGACTCGACGGCCGCGCTGTCCAGCCTGCTCGGAGTTCCGGCAGGCATGGTCGACGCCTTCCTCAACGGCGCCAACCTCAACCTCGATGCGCTCGCGCCGATGATCAACGATTCGGGGCTGGTGAAGGACACCGTCTCGATCGAGGGAATCAACATCGCGTTCGGTGGCCTGCTCACCCCCGGTTCGGTGGACAGGAACACCTACGAGTACACCGACGAGGAGGGCAACAAGGTAACCATCCCGTCGGTCGGTGGCTCGATCTTCAACAGCCTCGGACTGGACATCAAGTTCGCCGGCATCCCCATCTCGGTCGAGGGCGAGGCAGTCGGCCCGATCGGCGCACTGCAAGGCCTGTCGCAGACCGTCGGTGTGCTGCTCGGCAGCGGCTGGGATGACTGGGACGGCAAGGGAAATGCACCCGCACCGAAGCCGCCGCTGTTCGGACTGAAGCCGCTTGCGGTCGGCGACATCTTCAGCGACACCGCCGAAAGCCCCGGGGTCACCAAGCTTCGCGACATGCTCAAGGCGGCAACCGTCAACGACATCGTCAAGAAGCTGCAGGGCATCGACACCGGCGCCGAGACCGTCGCCGACAAGACGGTGGCGGACAAGACCGCCGAGGTCGCAGTGTCCGACACCACGGCGTCCGACCAGACGGCTGCGGCCACCGAGCTGACCCACACCACCGCGAACAAGATGGTGGCGGTCACCTTGCCGGCTGCGGACACCGCGACCGCGACCGAGGACGTCGCCAGCACGCCCGCCGTCGATGCGACCGAAAAGGCCAGTACGACAACGCCGCCGAAGCTCGACGTGCTTCCGAAGGCGCCGACCACCCGGCCCGACTCTTCGTTCGGCGCGAGCCAGCGCAAGGTCGCCCAGGGCATCCGGGACGCAGTCAAGAACGCCCGCAACGGATTCGGCGGATCCAGCACCCGCACGTCAACCGATTCCAGCGCGTCGACGTCCGGGTCCACGGATTCGACTGGCGGCTCCTCGAGCTCCAGCGCCTCGAACTCCGACAAGGGCAGCTCGACCGGCTCGGCGAAAGCCAAGGTCAAGGCCAAGCCCAAGACCACCAAGGACAAGAACAAAGACTGACCGAGCCTGTGTCACGACGGTGGGCCCCTCTTCGGAGGGGCTCATCGCGTGTCACCCATGGTCTAGAACTCTCCGCAATTGGGCGTGGTCGGTAATCCGTTGAAGCGGTCGGCGATCCACTGCATCCCCCGCTCGCCGTCGACGAGCATCGGCAGCGCGTGGTTGATCACCAACTTGTTCAGAAAGGGCGGCTCCTCGTTCGTCCAGAACTGGACGTCCGCGCCTTTGTCGCACCAATCCCGCCCGAGTTGGTTGGCCGCGGTCCACGGCACCAACGGGTCGTACCTGTTGCTCAGGATCAGCACCGGTGCATTCGGTTTGTAGCGGCCGATCTTCTGCATGTCGAACAGGGTGCTGAACGGTTCCTCGTTCACCGCCTGATGGATGTCGACGTTGAAGTAGGGCTGCAGGTGACGGAACATGAACTTGGTGATCGTCTCCGCGATGCACTGGTCCTGGACCTTCTGCAGCAGATCCGCCCCACGAGGGGTGAGCTTCGAGCGGATCAAGTCCTCGAACTCCGGGTAGCTGGTGATGACGGAGTTCAAGGCGTACCCGACCACGCCGACCAGCGCGCTGCCGTCGGCGTAGGGGAACAGTTCCTTCAGATCAGCCGGCGGGGCGCCCGCATAGGTACCGACCACATGCAGGTCCGGCGCATACGACGACGCCAACTCCGCGGCCGACGCCGCCGCGCCGCCGCCCTGCGAATAGCCCCAAAATGCCACCGGCCCATGCGGATCCAGTGAGGTGCCGGGAAGCTTCATCGCGGCCCGGCCGGCGTCGAGCATGGCGTTGCCCTCGGCAACCCGATTCACATACGTGTGCAAGCCGGGCGTCCCGAGACCCTGATAGTCGGTCATCACGATGGCGAATCCGCGCGCCACCATGGTGGCGACGAACAGCTCCTCGTAGTTGAACGCGATGTCGAGCCACGGGGACCAGTGGATGCCCTGATTGAACTGCCGCGACGGTGCGCACTGATCACCCTGGCCCTGGGTTCCCGGACCGTAGACGATCAGTGGACGCGGCCCTTTGCCCGGCCACGCGTTGTGCGGCTCGAAGTAGGTGCCGGTCACCGCCATCGGATTGCCACGAGCATCGGTGCTGCGGTACATGATTCGCGTTCCGTCCGCGACGATGGCACCGAGCTCACCGGACGGTTCGAGCACCAGCCGGGACGGCTCGGACTTGATCAGGTCCCCCGGCCCTCCTGGCAACGGGTCGGGCGGCGTGTAGAACTCGGCGTACTCGTCCTCGTTGAAGATCGGGTCATGCCCGTCGTTCGACGGATCGGCGTGTGCCGGCACCACACCGGCACCTCCGAGCAGCAGCAAGGCACCCAGAATCCCCCAGACCCGACCCACGAGCCGGAACAATAACAGTCAGTGTCTGCCAAATGTCCGATACCGACATGAGCACACCGCTTAACCGCGCCCCGTACCGCCCAGAAGACGCGAAAGCCCCCAAATCCACAGGGATATGGGGGCTTTGACGCCTGCTCGCGCAGAAGAGCCAACTCAGTAGCGGTAGTGCTCCGGCTTGTACGGGCCCTCGACGTCGACGCCGATGTACTCTGCCTGCTCCTTGGTGAGCTTGGTCAGCGTGCCGCCGAGTGCCTCGACGTGGATGCGCGCCACCTTCTCATCGAGGTGCTTGGCCAGGCGGTAGACCTCGTTGTCGTACTCGTCGTTCTTGGTCCACAGCTCGATCTGGGCGATCACCTGGTTCGAGAAGCTGTTGCTCATCACGAATGACGGGTGGCCCGTGGCATTTCCGAGGTTGAGCAGACGGCCCTCGCTCAGCACGATGATCGACTTGCCGGTGTCGCCGAAGGTCCACTGGTCCACCTGCGGCTTGATGTTCAGCCGCACCGCACCCGACTTCTCCAGCGCGGCCATGTCGATCTCGTTGTCGAAGTGGCCGATGTTGCCCAGGATCGCGTGGTCCTTCATCGCCTTCATGTGCTCGAGCAGGATGATGTCGAAGTTGCCCGTGGCGGTCACCACGATGTCGGCGTTGCCGATCGCCTCTTCGACGGTCACCACGTCGTAGCCGTCCATCAGCGCCTGCAGGGCGTTGATCGGGTCGATCTCGGTGACCTGCACGCGCGCACCCTGACCGGCCAGCGACTCGGCACAGCCCTTGCCCACGTCGCCGTAACCGCAGATCAGCACCTTCTTGCCGCCGATCAGCGCATCGGTGCCACGGTTGATGCCGTCGACCAGCGAGTGCCGGGTGCCGTACTTGTTGTCGAACTTGCTCTTGGTGACCGAGTCGTTGACGTTGATGGCCGGGAACGCCAGCTCACCCGCGGCGGCGAACTGGTACAGCCGCAGCACGCCGGTCGTGGTCTCCTCGGTGACACCCTTGACCGACTCGGCGATCTTGGTCCACTTGTCCTTCTCCGCCTCGAAGCGCGCACGCAGCACGCCGAGGAAGACCTTCCACTCGGCCGAGTCGTCTTCTCCGGCGGGCGGCACCACGCCGGCCTTCTCGTACTCGGCGCCGCGCAGCACCATCATGGTGGCGTCGCCGCCGTCGTCGAGGATCATGTTCGCCGGCTCGCCCTCCCAGGTGAGCATCTGCTCGGCGGCCCACCAGTACTCCTCCAGCGTCTCGCCCTTCCAAGCGAAGACCGGGGTGCCCTTGGGCTCTTCGGGGGTGCCGTTCGGACCGACGACGACGGCCGCCGCGGCGTGATCCTGGGTGGAGAAGATGTTGCAGGAAGCCCAGCGGACCTCGGCGCCGAGAGCCACCAGCGTCTCGATCAGCACCGCGGTCTGCACCGTCATGTGCAGCGATCCGGAGATGCGTGCCCCCTTGAGCGGCTGCACGTCGTGGTACTCGCGACGCAACGCCATCAGGCCTGGCATCTCGTGTTCGGCGAGGCGGATCTCCTTGCGGCCGAAATCGGCCAGCGACGGGTCGGCCACCTTGAAGTCAATGCCGTTGAGGTTGTCCGCCTTCAACTCGGTCATGTAGAGCCCTCTTTCATTCGTGATTGCTTGCCGGCGCACGGGTGCGCCAAATGGCGACGCCACATGCAGATACCTCTAGCCTGCGGGCTCGCGGGACAGGCGCTCATGCGTTTTGTGACAGCGGCGGCGCTCTGACAGCTAGGGGGTATCTATGACACCGTAGCGCTCGGCGAAGGGCGTCATGAGTCGGGCCAGGTCACCGGCCACATCATGGTCCGCTTCGGGCGGCATCGACACGTAACTCATCGCCAGCCGCACGATCGCCCGGGCCAGCACCCCGGCATCGGCATCACTGGCCTTCATCCAGCTGTTCTGGAAGGTTCCGGTCAGCCGCTGCGAGCAGCGGGAGATGATCGGCCCGCTGCCGGTGGTGATGATCTGCAGCAGGTCGGGCTTGGAGGCGCCGGTGAGCAACGAGATCACCAGTGGATCGGCGGCGGACTCGAGGAAGAACGCCCGGAAGCCCTCCAGAAACGCCGCATGCACCTCGCCGACGTTGTTGTTGATGGCCTCGTCGACCGCATCGACGAGGCGGTCCGCCAGGCGCATGGCATATCCCTCGGCCAAGCCCTGGCGCGAACCGAACTCGTTGTAGATCGTCTGACGGCTGATCCCGGCGACCTGCGCCACGTGCGACAGCGTGATGGCCGACCAGTCGCGGGTCAGCAGCAGTTCGCGCATGCCGTCGAGGATCGAATCCCGCAACAGCACTCGCGACGCTTCCGCGTACGGAATGCGCTGCTTTTCTCGCGGCCGACTCACACGGGCGACAATATCGCTTTCCGGCCCGCTTTCGAGCGCGTCGCACGAAGCCATCAGGGCCGCACGACCTCGACCATGTCGAAATCGGCCTTCGCCGCACCGCAATCCGGGCAGCTCCAGTCCTCGGGGATGTCATCCCATCGGGTGCCTGGAGCGATGCCGTCCTCCGGCCAGCCCTTGGCCTCGTCGTACTCGAATCCGCACTGCACGCAGACGTAGAGCTTGTACGGCTCGGTCATTGCTTTACTCCCATCGGCTCGAAATCGACCTTCTCCCGCACCGCACAGTCCGGGCAGCACCAGTCGTCAGGCACGTCGTCCCAGGACGTTCCGGCCGGAAAGCCTTCGCGTGGAGCACCTTTGGCCTCGTCATAGATGTAGCCACACCCGGGGCACTCGTAGGCGCTCATGCTCCGGCTCCCGTGTCGGAAGCCCCGTACCGGGCCAGGACCTTCTCCCGCAGGCGCGGCTGGATGTTGACCTTGGTGATGTCACCGTCGTAGTGCTCCAGCACCCGGTGGTCCATCACCTTGCGCCACAGCGGCGGCAGATAGGTGAGCCCGATCAGCGAGGCGTACCCGCTGGGCAGATTGGGTGCGCCGTCGATGCTTCGCAGGGTCTGATAACGGCGTGTCGGGTTGGCGTGGTGATCGCTGTGTCGCTGCAGGTGATAGAGGAACAGGTTGGTCACGATGTGGTCGGAGTTCCAGCTGTGCACGGGCGCGCAGCGCTCGTAGCGGCCGCTGGACATCTTCTGCCGCAGCAGGCCGTAGTGCTCCAGGTAGTTGACCGACTCCAGCAGGCTGAAGCCATAGATCGCCTGAATCAGCATGAACGGGACCACGCCGACGCCGAAGATCGCGATCAGCGCACCCCAGAACACCACCGACATCGCCCACGCGTTGAGCACGTCGTTGGACCAGTGCCACGGCGAGCGGTCCTGCCGGCGCAACCGCTGCGCCTCCAGCTCCCAGGACGACCGGAGACTGCCGAACACGCTGCGCGGCAAGAACTCCCAGAAGGTCTCGCCGAAGCGCGCCGACGCGGGATCCTCGGGAGTGGCCACCCGCACGTGGTGCCCGCGGTTGTGCTCGATGTAGAAGTGGCCGTACCAGGTCTGGGCCAGCGTGATCTTGGACAGCCAGCGCTCCAGCGAGTCACGCTTGTGCCCCATCTCGTGTGCGGTGTTGATGCCCACCCCTCCGAGCACACCCACCGACAGCGCGATGCCGATCTTGGCCGGCCAGCTCAGCCCGCCGTCGAACCCGAGCCAACTGAGGTCGGACGCGGTGAACAGATACGCACCCATCACGACACTGGCGTACTGAAACGGGATGTAGAGGTAGGTGCAGTACCGGTAGTACTTGTCGTTCTCCAGCCGCTCCATCACCTCGTCGGGCGGATTCTGGCCGTCGGGCCCGAACCGCAGGTCCAGCAGCGGCAACAGGACGTACAGCAGGATCGGACCGATCCACAGCGGTACCTGCGCCGCGGTGTGCCAGCCGGCCTGATTGAGTGCCCAGACCAACGGCAGCATCGCGAAGATCGCCGTCGGGGCGATGAGCCCCATGAGCCACAGGTGCCGCTTCTTGTCCCGCCATTGCCCGACGTCTGCGACGCCCGGTCCGTTCGAGAGTTCCGCCACCACGAGGAGCCTCCTTTGTGAGAGCCATCACTGCAATGACTTGACTATATGTCGCTCCATGTCGCGTGTCTAGACATTTGATGATGTTTTGTAAAGCAGGACGAGTGCAGCAGATCACAACCCATGGCGTGCAGCATCGAAGCAGCGCCGAAACTGACATCAGGGACAAAACCGGCGCTGGTTTTGTCCCTGATGTCAGTTTCGATGCCGCGGGCGGCGTGGACTCACACGGTGGCGACGTCCCGGTTGGCCAGGACCGAATGCCTGCGGCCGTACGCCAGGTACACCACCACGCCGATCACCATCCAGAGCAGGAACCGGATCCAGGTCAGTCCGGTCAGGTTGAGCATCAGCCACAGGCACGCCAGGATCGCGGCGATCGGCAACACCGGCACCCACGGCACGCGGAATCCGCGCGGCAGGTCCGGGCGGGTCCGTCGCAGCACGATGACGCCGGCCGAGACCAACACGAAGGCGAACAACGTGCCGATGTTCACCATCTCCTCCAGCCGCCCCATGGGGAACACCGAGGCGGCGATCGCCACCAGCACACCGACGATCACGGTGATCCGGACCGGTGTCCCGTGGCTGCCGGTCACGGCCAGCTTGCGCGGCAACAGGCCGTCGCGCGACATCGCGAACAGCACCCGGGTCTGCCCCAGCATCAGCACGATCACCACGGTGGTGAGACCCGCGAGTGCTCCGATCGAGATGACCTTCGCCGCCCAGTGCAGACCGTTGGCTTCGAATGCCGTGGCCAGGTTGGCGTGACCCTCCGGCGCATCCCGCAGCACGGTGTAGGACACCATGCCCGAGAGCACGACCGACACCGCGACATACAGGACGGTGACGATGCCCAGCGAGGCCAGGATGCCGCGGGGCACGTCGCGCTGAGGATCGCGGGTCTCCTCGGCGGTGGTCGCGACGACGTCGAACCCGATGAACGCGAAGAACACGATCGACGCACCGGCCAGCACGCCGTACCACCCGTAGTGGCTGCCCGCCGCCCCGGTCAACAACGAGAACAGCGACTGATCTGCTCCGCTGGCACTCTCGCCGGCCTGGTTGGGCGGGATGAACGGCGTGTAGTTGGCGGCCTTGATGTAGAACGCGCCGACGACCACCACCAACAGCACCACCGACACCTTGATGATCGTGATCGCCAGGCTGAAGTGCGCGGACAGCTTGGTACCGATCACCAGCAGGATCGTCACGAACGCGATGATCAGCAGCGCACCCCAGTCGACCGACAAACCCGCGAAATCCGCGATGCCGCCGCCGAACCCGAACACCGTTCCCAGGTAGCTCGACCACCCCTTGGCCACCACCGCGGACGCGACGGCGAACTCCAGGATCAGATCCCACCCGATGATCCACGCCGCGAACTCACCGAAGGTGGCATAAGAGAAGGTGTACGCGCTGCCTGCGACGGGCACGGTCGAGGCGAACTCGGCGTAACACAACGCGGCCAGACCGCAGGCTACGGCGGCGATCAAGAAGGCGATCGAGATCGCAGGCCCGGTCAGGTTGCCCGCCGTCGATGCGGTGATCGTGAAGATGCCGGCACCGATCACGACCGACACCCCGAAAACCGTCAGGTCCCACCAGGTGAGGTTCCTGCGGAGCCGAGTCGACGGCTCATCGGTGTCGGCAATCGACTGCTCGACAGACTTGGTTCGCCGAAGCGCAGACATATGTGGTGACGCCTCTCGTCATGGCCTTGGGTCAGGCCATGTTCCCACCACGGTGGCGGTGAAACAGGTAGGACTCTCAAACTGCCGCTCAACTGTGCCATCGGGCCGGAATGGGGCCTACGTCACACTTGGCCTTGATCGTGATACGGTTCGCGCGTGGCTGAGCTCCCCTACTTTGACCTGCTGATTGATGAACGGCAGGACGGCGGTGAAAGCGGCCAGCTGTGGAAGAACCAGGTGCACTGGGGGTACTGGGAGAACCCTGGGACCGCCGACGGGAGTCCGGCCGACTATATCGCCGCCATGGAGCAGATGAATGTCGTGCTGTTCGAGGCCGCGAAGGTTTCTGACGGGCAGACGTTGCTGGACGCCGGCTGCGGATTCGGCGGAACCATCCAGCAAATCAACGCGACACATTCCGGCATGGACCTGACCGGCCTCAATATCGACCCGCGTCAGCTCGAGGCGGCAGAAGCCCAGACCGAGCCCGCCAATGACAACAAGATTGGCTGGGTAGAAGCCGACGCTTGCGCCCTACCGTTCGAGGACAACTCGTTCGACCGCGTGCTCGCAGTCGAGTGCATCTTTCATTTCCCGTCCCGCGAGAAGTTCCTCGCCGAAGCGGCGCGGGTGCTCAAGCCGGGCGGCTACCTCGCGGTATCCGACTTTGTGCCAACCTTGGCGTTCTTCGGCAAGACACCGTTCTGGATGGTGATTCGGACGCAGATCGCGAAGTCCTACGGAACGCTCGGCAGTGTTCCGCTGCGGGGCTACCAGTCCATGGGCAAGCGTGCGGGGCTCCGGCTCGAAGCGAACCGCAACATTCGGAAGAACACATTGCCGACCTACCCGTTCATACTGAATTTCTGCCGCGAGCAGGGTTCTGCGGATGCCCAGAAGGTCCTGATGGTGGGAACCCGATGGATGAAATGGCTGTCCAAGCTCGGCTTTATTCAGTACCGGGTGTACACATTCCACAAGCCGGCCTGACCGCAACCCACTAGGCCCCATATGCCCTGCCCCACAGCGCTTGTCGCCACTTCGTCGTGAGTGCGGTCAGAGAGTGGGCATGAATTCGGCGAGCGCCAGTATCATGAGCACCACCAGAGCGAGCCCAATCAGGCCACCGATGGGAATCATGACAACGCACACCGCTACCCACACGAAAAGCCTGGGCCATTCGAATGGCTGGTTGCCGACCACGCCGCCACGGCGTTCGCGCAATACGTGGTAGACCGCCCACACAACCGCACCGGCAGCGGCAGCGGCGATGATCCGCAGACCGACCGGAGTCACCGCCAAGGCCACGCCCGCCATGATCACTACGGCCATGAGTCGCACCCAAACTGTCGTCCGAATCTCGACGAGTTGTGGCACCGTCAAAGTTTCGAACAGCCGATTGGGCTCTCCGCGGTAGCGCGGGAGCCGCCCATCGATGCCGAGTACCCGCCAGATCCAACGGGACCACACCGTCCGAAGCCCGAGACGATCCGCAACCCGCCGAGCGTCCGCTGCTGACTCGGCCATCATCTGGCTCGAATATGCACTTCGCCAGTAGGCGGACTTGAAGGTTCGGCGTGGCACCCCGAATTCGCGGGCGAAAGTCCTCGGCGGAGTGAATATTTCACCCATCAGCCAGCGCAGAAAAAGCGGGAACATTACCGCATATACAGCCCGCTTCCAACGGCCTGAGTATTGCACGCGCTCAGCCAAATGATCATCCGCAAAAGTAATGTGCCGAGCTTCTTCTGCCAAATGAATATATAGAATACGATTCAGCAATGGTGGCACGCACTGTTTGCCGCGCAGCAGCAGTGTCTGCTGGAAGTGAACTGGCTGTTCACCGCCAAGCACACCGATGAAAAGCAGGACACTGAGGTATCCACTGAGGAAGCCCACAAGAGGGCCCAGAATCCTCGACATCCGCCGCATTCCAGGCACGTCTTGATTGTTTCGGTTGATGAATTCCTGAAACATCTGAATGTGGTTACATTCATCGGTCACTTCATGCATAAGATACCGGAACACAGAATCAGAATTAGCTAGCTTTCCGGCATAATGCACTACGCCGCGAATCAGAATCATCTCGAACTGGATTCCGACCTTGAACGTGTTGGCGGTGATCCACCGCCCCATATCGACGCGCTTCTGAAATGGTTGCTCGGCATACCAGTCTGTCGCGGCCAGTGGACTGGTGTCAGCGCGCAACTGCCAGCGGGGGTCATTCACATCGAGGGCGTTTTCCGGCGCCTCCCAGTCGATGTCGATGAACGGGTCGAACCGTAGTCGAGTCGTCGCGAAGGAAAGGGCCTCCACCGTGGAGAGGTGGAGGTCCTCTGATGTGTCATCCGCGTCGCCGACCGTTGTCATTGCCCCATCCGTCGATATGTGAGGTATCCAGCAGAGAGTATCAACCTGAGAGCCATATCACTGTCACAGCCACGGCATTGTGCCACGAGTTGTTACGGGCTGGTTGGCACGATCCCACCATGCGGTGCATCGGCGTCCAGACCGGCCTGTCCGCGACGGAACGAGACTGGTCCGCCGGGGTATCAGCAGGGGCGGCTTCCACCGCTCCGCGGCGCCGCTGGGCACGTGTGCGGATCTTCGGATCGGGAACCGAGTCCGGGCTGCCCGCCGGTCAACCAGGTTCGGCAGGCGGCCTGTCGAGGTCTTAATTGACGATGCCTCTCATTCCGCCCGCTTCACGCTCGGTTCGCAGTACCGTAACCGTCTGATGAGCACGATTCACCAAACCTCACCAAACCATGCAGTTGTCGTCGGAGGGAGCATCGCGGGACTATGCGCGGCCCGGGTGCTCGCCGACCATTTCGACCGCGTCACCCTCTATGAACGTGATGAGCTGCCGGACCAACCTGTCAATCGCAGCGCGATCCCGCAGGGCCAACATGTCCATCTGCTGATGGCCCGCGGAGCCCAAGAACTGGAGGGGCTGTTTCCCGGGTTGCTCCACGACATGGCAGCCTCGGGCGTCCCGGTAATACGCAACCGCCATGACTCGATCCACTTCGACGCGGCCGGTCACATCCTCGCGACCGGACTGGACGACAAGTACACCGCGTATGTGCCGAGCCGCGGCCACCTCGAATGGCAGATCCGCAAGCGGGTCGGTGCGACGCCCGGCATCGACATCGCGCAACGAGTCGTGGCACATGCGCAGTACGACCCGGTGACCGAGCGGGTGACCGGCGTCGTCCTCGACGACGGCGACGTCGTGCCGGCCGATCTGGTGGTCGACGCATCCGGGCGCGCCAGCCGGCTTCCGGCGTGGTTGCAGCAGTGGGGATTCGAGCGTCCACGGGAAGATTCGGTACAGGTGGGCGTCACCTACGCCTCACACCGCGTGAAGATCCCCGGCGGGATGATGCCGCAGAAGATGGTCATTGTCGGCGCCACCCGAGCACGCCCGTTCGGGATGGGCATGCTCCTCCATGAGGACGACATCTGGATGGTCACCGCATTCGGGGTGGCCAAGGCCGAGCCGCCGCGTGACTTCGCGGGTATCTGCGCATTGGCCGACGAGGTGCTCCCGCCCGAGATCAGTGCGGCGCTGCGAGCCGGAACACCGGTCGGCGAAATGAACTTTCACCGGTACCCGACGAGCAAGTGGCGGCGCTACGAGCGGATCCGCCGATTCCCCACGGGCATCGTGCCGTTCGGTGACGCCATCGCCAGCTTCAACCCCACGTTCGGACAGGGCGTGACGATGGCGGCGCTGCAGGCCGTCAATCTGCGCCGAGCGCTGGCCGACGGAAAGGACAATCTGGCCTGGCGGCTAGCGTTCCGCAACGCCAAGACCATCTGGCCGGTGTGGATGATGAACGGCGCGGCGGACCACACCGAGCATGGTGCGCAGGGCGACCGCCCTTGGTGGTATCGACCGGCGTACGAACTGTTCAGTCAGTTCGTCGCCGCGGCCGAGACCGATCCCTTTGTGGCCGAATGGTTTCTGAGCAGGACGAGCCTGATCGACAGCCTTTACCTGGTGCCACCGCCCCGCCTCATCGGCCGCGCGATACGCACCAACGTCAAGCTATGGCTCGCCGGGCGCAAGCGGCGCGAAGCTGAGGCCGACGTGCTCAGCACCGCTGTGTGAGCGGTACTCGTCAGATGCCGATGGTCACCCGGAACAGTTTCGTGGGCTCGGCAGCGGTCAACCGGATGGGGCCGTCCTGGGCCGCCACCCACGCTGCCGCGCCCCGCTCCAGCGTCAGCTTGTCGTCGTCGGCGTAGATCACCGCGGCGCCTTCCGTACACAACAGCAGCTGCGGCCCGTCGTGGTGGGAGTGCACGTCGATCTCGCCGCCGAGATGGTCACCCTCGACCGACAACACCGACACCGCGAACTCCTGTGCCGGCGTCTGGTAGATGGTCTCCGGCCCATCCGTGACGGTTTCCGGACGCAGCCGCTCGTCCGGGGTGGGCGTGAAGTCCAGCACCCGCAGAAGTTCGGGGACGTCCACGTGCTTCGGGGTCAACCCACCGCGCAGCACGTTGTCGGAGTTGGCCATCACCTCGACGCCGACACCGTGCAGATAAGCGTGGAGGTTTCCGGCAGGAAGGTATACGCCCTCCCCCGGCTGCAGGCTGATGCGGTTGAGCAGCAGGGAGGCCAGCACCCCGGCATCACCCGGGTATCGCTCACCGAGCTCCAGCACCGTCTTGGCCTCGGCAGCGAATTTCTTTGCCCCGGAACGGATGTAGTGGATCGCTCCGTCGAGAACGGCCGGCACCAGCACATCGAGGTCCGGCTGCGGCGCGGTGATCCAGGTGGTGAAAAGCGCCCGCAACCCGTCGGCGTCGGATTGATCGGAGAGCAGGTTGATGAACGGGTCCAGATCCGAAACAGCCAGTGCGCGCATCAACTCGACCGTGCGGTCGACCGGACGGAAGCCGGCCAGCGCATCGAATTGCCCCAGGGCGACCAGCAATTCGGGCTTGTGGCTGCGGTCGCGGTAATTGCGGACCGGCGAGGACACCGGGATGTTGAGCCGGTCCTCGCGGTCGTAACCTTCGCGGGCCTGAGCGGCACTGGGGTGCGCCTGCAACGACAACGGTTCATCGGCGGCCAGCACCTTGACCAGAAAAGGGAGCGCGTCGCCGAACCGGCCGATCGCCACGCTGCCCAATTGCCCCTCTGGGTCGTCATGAACCGCCTGCAGCAGCGACTCCTCACCGTGTTCGGTCTGCAGCCAGGCCGGATCCTGCGGATGCGCGCCGAGCCACAGCTCGGCCTCCGGATGGATTGTCGGGCTGGGCCTTCCGGTGAAATCAGCGATTGCCGTGCGCGAACCCCAGGCATAGGTCCGCACCGCTCCCCGTAGCAGATGCACTTCTTATCCTCGAACCAGTTTCAAATACACGGCCGTCATCTCCACACGGACGGCCAGGATCGCCAGTTGTTGTTCCGGGCGCCCGGCCGGCAGGGTTGTCCCCGCCGCTTCCGGCACGTCCTCGGCACCGATCACCGCGATGTCGTCGAAGCCGTTCACCCTGGCCCCCACCGCTTGTCGTTCGGTGTCGGTGATCAACACGAACGTGCGCATCCGGCGCGGCAGCGGTCCGTCGATCTCCTCGTCATGGAACAGCGACTGGGCCGCGGGCAACCCCACCGCCCCGCTGCCCGTCGCGGCGAGCACATCGCCCAACCCGGCGGCGGCCACGACTTCTCCGGCCAGACGCAGCATCGCCGCCGCGCCGTGCCGCGCGAGTGCCAGCGTGGCCGGGTTGTCACCGGCCAGCACCACGGCGCTGTCCGACATCCGCTCGGCCAGTGTCTTGGCCGGGTTGGTGAACAATTCTCGTCCGGCGCTGTTGCGCAACGCCTCGGCGTCGAGTTCGTCGGCAAGAGCAGCCAGATCCACGCGCATACCCGGATCCACCACATGCAGCGCCGCCAGACCCGCGGCCAGGTACCGGGTCAGCCCGAAATCGTCGGGCACCCACAGGCGCGGCGCCAGCACCACGGCCCGTCCGGCCGCGATGTCACGCAGCGGGCCCTCGTGGGGTGCCACGATCAGCACCCGGGCGCCGCGGCGCACACCGGTGGCCGCCGCGTTCACCAGCGCCGGATCCCCCGGGTCGTCTCCCGCCACGATCAGCACGTCCAGCGCGCCCAGCCACGGCGGGGTTTCGGCGGCCACCACGATGGGGGCCGAGATGGACGCGCCGAGCGCAGCTGCCAGCATGGCGCCCGCGCTCTCCGCGGTGCCGCGGCCGGCAACCCAAATCACCGTGCGCGGTGGATGATCCGCTCGCAGTGGGTCGAGCAGGCCTTCCGCCAGCGCCGCGGCGGTCGCCCGGACCTGGGCACCGGCCATGGCCGCGGCCCGCAGCAGACCGTTGCGGTCGGCGGCGAGAAGTCCGTCGCCGTCGTCCAGGTCGACCGTGGCGTCCACGGCGTTCACGGCACCGGCTCGCTCACCCCACGGATCTGCGCCGAAACTCTGTCGACGAGTGCGGCGACGTCCTCGGCGGTACGGGCTTCCACGTTCAGCCGCAGCAGCGGTTCCGTATTCGACGTCCGTAGGTTGAACCAACTGCCGTCACCGAGATCGACTGTCACTCCGTCGAGGTGATCGATGGACTGGATCGAGCTGGCGAAGGATTTGAGCACGGCGTCAACGCACGCCGGGGCATCGGTGACGGTGAAGTTGATCTCGCCGGACGCCTCGTACCGCTGATAGTCCGCCATGAACTCCGACAGCGGGCGATCCTGCTCGCCCAGGGCCGCCAGCACGTGCAGGGCCGCGAGCATGCCGGAGTCGGCGCCCCAGAAGTCACGGAAGTAGTAGTGCGCCGAGTGTTCCCCGCCGAAGATGGCGTTGGTTTCGGCCATCAGGCCCTTGATGTACGAGTGCCCGACCCGGGACCGCACGGGTGTGCCGCCGCGCTCGATGACCAGTTCGGGAACGGCGCGCGAGGTGATGAGGTTGTGGATCACCGTGGCGCCGATCTCGCGCTTGAGCTCGCGGGCCGCCACCAGAGCGGTCACCGCCGACGGCGACACGGGGCATCCGAGTTCGTCGACAACGAAGCAACGATCAGCATCCCCGTCGAACGCAAGACCGATGTCGGCCCCCGTCGCCAGCACGTGCGCCTGGAGGTCGACGAGGTTGGCCGGATTCAGCGGGTTGGCCTCGTGATTGGGGAAACTGCCGTCGAGTTCGAAGAACAGCGGCAGCACAGTGACGCCCGGGATCGGCCCGAGGACCGCGGGCGTGGTGTGACCGGCCATGCCGTTGCCCGCGTCGACCGCGATGCGCAGCGGCCGAAGCGCGCTGAGGTCGACCAGCGACCGGAGGAAGCTGCCGTAGTCGGACAGCACGTCGCGATCGGAGATGACGCCAGCCGGGCCGTCGTGACTCGGCACCCCCGCGATCACCTCGTCGGAGATGGTCGACAGGCCGGTGTCCTTGCCGACCGGTTTGGCCCCGGCGCGGCACAGTTTGATCCCGTTGTAGGCGGCCGGGTTGTGGCTCGCGGTGAACATCGCCCCCGGACAGTCCAGCAGGCCCGACGCGAAGTACAGCTGATCGGTGGAGGCGAGACCGATCCGGACCACATCAAGGCCCTGAGCGGTGACACCCTCGGCGAACGCGGCGGCCAGCGCCGGCGAACTGGCCCGCATGTCGTAGCCGATCACGACCTGTGTGGCGCCCTCGGCGCGGACCAGGCGAGCGAATGCACCGGCGACCTCGGACACGAACGCCTCGTCGATCTGGCTGCCGACCAATCCCCGGACGTCATAGGCCTTGATGACATCGTGAACAGCCGCCGCTGGCCTAGACATATTGCTCCTTGTGAAACGGAATCGTTGGCGCCAGCCTAACCGTCGGGCGGCGTCGACACGTTCACTACTCGCGGGCCGGGCGTCGTCGAGTCAGAGCCGATCAGTGCCAGTCCGTGCTAGTTGTCGGGGTCCGGCAACACCCGCAGGTGGCCGCGACGACGCCCGTTGGTCTCGGCCGGACGCGCCGGCGGCGCCGTCACGGCACTGGTGGCCAGACCGGTGGAGGGATCGGAGAATCCGGCAACCACCCCACCACGGGAAACAGCGCCTGGCTGGCCTTCGCGGACGGCATCGGCCAACGCCACCAGATCGTCTTCATCGGGGTGGGTGGGCAGCGGCCCGGCGTGGCGGACGAGCTCCCAGCCACGCGGCGCGGTGATACGGCCGGCGTGGCCGACACACAAATCCCAGGAGTGGGGCTCGGACACCGTGGCGAGTGGTCCGACTACCGCCGTGGAGTCGGAGTAGACAAAAGTCAGCGTCGCCACGGCATAGTGCGGGCACCCGGGCCGGCAGCAGCGACGGGGAACATTCACGCTCCAGAGATTACTTTGGACGATCGCTGTGTGCCGCCGGACACGCGCAGCCGTCGGGACCCCGATCCCGAACCGTTACGATCATCGCCGTGGCCCAGCGCAACCCATGGCGATCGCGTCGCGGCCGCGATATGCGCGGACCGCTGCTTCCGCGCTCGGTTCCCGGCTGGCGCAGCCGGGCCGAGCGGTTCGACATGGCAGTGCTGGAGGCGTACGAGCCGATCGAACGGCGATGGGCGACGCGGATACGAGAACTCGACGTCGCAGTCGATGAGATTCCGCGGATGTCCCCGAAAGATCCGGACAGTGTGCAATGGCCACCCGAGGTCATCGCCGATGGGCCGATCGCGCTGGCGCGGCTGATACCTGCTGGGGTCGACGTCAGAGGAAATGCGACCCGGGCTCGAATTGTCTTGTTCCGCAAGCCCATCGAGCGCCGGGTCAAAGGATCCGATGAGCTTGCTGATCTGCTGCATGAAATCCTGGTGGCACAGGTGGCCACCTATCTGGGAGTTGAACCGTCAGTCATCGACCCAACGATCGACGACGACTGACGTCGAGCGCCGCACCCTGCGATGAAGCGCTCAGTCGAGACGAGCGTCAGATGATGCCGCGTTTGAGCCGGCGACGCTCGCGCTCGGACAGTCCTCCCCAAATACCGAAGCGCTCATCGTGCGCGAGCGCGTATTCCAGGCACGCGTCCTTGACTTCGCAGCCCTGGCAGATGCGCTTGGCCTCGCGGGTAGACCCGCCCTTCTCCGGGAAGAACGCCTCCGGGTCGGTCTGTGCGCACAGCGCACGTTCCTGCCATTGGTCGTCTTCGGTTTCCGGATCAACATCAATGTGTTCAGGTACCAAACTCAGCTGAGGACGTCCCGGAATCCCCAGCGGTGTCGGCCCGGCGTTGATGTGCGGTGCGTTGTCTACCGAGCCGAGTAGCCGGTTGTCGAACCGGACCACACGATCGAAATCGCCGCTCTCATAAGACATTATCCCCCGCCTCCTCACTCGGTCTCGTAGATCCTAAGTGGAGCCCCACTATTGCGATGTGCGGTCACCCCATTCGAACAGTTGATCGAATCTCGGTCCGCGACACCGGAATCGGTCACCAACCGGGAAATGACACATCTGTGATTACACACGTGTTAGCTGCCGGGGTCAAGCGCCAGGACGCGAATTCATACCATCTCGTAATGTCAAATCGGCGCGTCGCGACATCGGCGTGTCCTGGCCGTGACGACGTCGTTTCCATCCGCACGCCCTCAGCGCTTAGGGTCGGACGTTGTGAAGATCACCGTTCTGGTCGGCGGCGTCGGAGGCGCCCGGTTTTTGCTGGGAGTACAGCACCTGTTGGGCCTCGGTCAGTTCGCCGGGGACGACAGCAAGCATGAACTCACCGCGATCGTGAACGTTGGCGACGACGCCTGGATGCACGGTGTCCGGATCTGCCCGGACCTCGATACGTGCATGTACACGCTGGGTGGCGGTATCGACCCCGAGCGTGGCTGGGGCCACCGGAACGAAACCTGGCACGCCAAGGAAGAACTTGCCGCCTATGGCGTGCAGCCCGACTGGTTCGGCCTGGGCGACCGCGACCTGGCGACCCACCTCGTCCGTACCCAGATGCTGCGCGCCGGCTACCCGCTGTCGCAGGTCACCGAGGCGCTGTGCAAGCGCTGGTCACCGGGAGCGCGGCTGTTGCCGGTCACCGATGACCGCAGTGAGACCCATGTGGTGATCACCGACCCCGAGGACGGGGCGCGGCGGGCGATCCACTTCCAGGAGTGGTGGGTGCGCTACCGCGCCCAGGTGCCCTCACACAGCTTTGCGTTCGTCGGTGCAGAACAAGCAACCGCCGCGCCGGGGGTGACCGAGGCCATCGCTGAGGCGGACGTGGTGTTGCTGGCGCCGTCGAATCCCGTCGTCAGCATCGGGCCGATCCTGCAGATCCCCGGAGTCCGTGGCGCACTTCGTTCGACGACGGCCCCGGTGGTCGGCTACTCCCCCATCATCAACGGAAAACCGTTGCGCGGCATGGCAGATGAGTGCCTGTCCATCATCGGCGTGGAGTCCACCTCGCAGGCAGTCGGTGAACACTTCGGCGCGCGGTCGGGTACCGGAATCCTGGACGGCTGGCTGGTCCACGAGGGCGACCACGCCGAGATCGACGGCGTGCAGGTGCGCGCGGTACCGCTGCTGATGACCGACCCCGCCACCACCGCCGAGATGGTGCGGGTGGGACTGGATGTGGCAGGCGTTCCGCTGTGACTACTGAGGTGAACACCGAGCACGGGTCCGCCGACCGGGTCGAGATCCTGCCGGTGGCAGGCCTTCCCGAGTTCCGGCCCGGGGATGATCTGGCGGGCGCCCTCGCCGAGGCGGCGCCGTGGCTGCGTGACGGCGACGTGCTGGTGATCACCAGCAAGATCGTGTCCAAGTGTGAAGGCCGCATCGTCACCGCTCCTTCCGACCCGGAAGAGCGGGACACCATGCGGCGCAAACTCATCGACGCCGAGGCGGTCCGCGTGCTGGCACGCAAGGGCCGCACGTTGATCACCGAGAACGCCATCGGGCTGGTCCAGGCCGCCGCAGGCGTCGACGGCTCCAACGTCGACTCGAACGAATTGGCGCTGCTACCCGTGGATCCCGACGGCAGCGCACGAGCGCTGCGCGAAAGCCTGCGTGAGCGACTCGGCGTCACCGTCGCCGTCGTGATCACCGACACCATGGGCCGCGCCTGGCGCAACGGCCAAGCCGATTTCGCCATCGGAGCGTCCGGACTCACCGTGCTGCACGGTTACGCGGGCGCACGCGACCGGCACGGCAACGAACTGCTGGTCACCGAGGTGGCCGTGGCCGACGAGATCGCTGCCGCAGCCGATCTGGTGAAGGGCAAGCTCACCGCGATCCCCGTCGCGGTGGTGCGCGGCCTGGAGCTGACCGACGACGGTTCGAACGCGGCGACGCTGCTCCGACCCGGCGAGGAGGACCTGTTCTGGCTCGGCACGGCCGAGGCGATCCAGTTGGGGCGCAACCAAGCTCAGCTGCTGCGCCGCTCAGTGCGGGAGTTCTCCGATGAACCGGTCGACCACGCACTCATCGAAGCCGCCGTCGGCGAGGCTCTCACCGCGCCCGCGCCGCACCACACCCGGCCGGTGCGCTTCGTCTGGGTGCAGGACGCTGCCACCCGCACCCGGCTGCTGGACCGGATGAAGGACAGGTGGCGGGCCGATCTCGCCGGGGACGGCAGGGACCCGGAGTCCGTCGAACGGCGCGTGTACCGCGGCCAGATCCTGTACGACGCTCCAGAACTGGTGATTCCGTTCCTGGTGCCCGACGGCGCCCACAGCTATCCCGATGCGGCCCGCACCGAGGCCGAGCACACCATGTTCACCGTCGCGGTGGGTGCGGCGGTGCAGGCTCTGCTGGTCGCGCTCGCGGTGCGTGAGGTGGGTAGCTGCTGGATCGGCTCGACGATCTTCGCGGGCGATCTGGTGCGGTCCGAGCTCGATCTCCCCGACGACTGGGAGCCGTTGGGCGCCATCGCGATCGGCCATCCCGCCGATCCGCAACCTCCTCGCGACCCGGTGCCCACCGACGGCCTGCTGGTCGTGAAGTGAGCGCCGAGAGCCTGCACGCCTCCGCCGTGGAGATGCTGACGCAGTGGCAGCCAACCGATCCCGGTCAGGACACGCTGCGGCATGCGGTGCTGTCCTTTCTGGCCGCCCGCGCCGACGCCTGCCTGCGGGCGTGCGTACCCGGCCACATCACGGCCTCGGCACTGGTCGTCGACCACACCGGGACACAGACACTGCTCACCCTGCACCCGCGCTTCGGCCGCTGGCTGCAGCTCGGCGGGCACTGTGAGGAAACGGATTCCGATATTCGGGCCGCCGCACTGCGCGAGGCCACCGAAGAGTCCGGAATCGCCGGGTTGACCATCGACCCGCAACTGGCCGCACTGCACGTGCACCCGGTGACCTGCTCACTGGGGGTGCCGACCCGCCACCTCGACATGCAATTCGTGGTGCGCGCCCCTGCCGATGCCGAGATCGCCTGCAGCGACGAGTCTCTGGACCTGCGATGGTGGCCGCTCGACGCGCTGCCGGAGGGCACCGACTTCGGGTTGACCCAATTGGCGGGGACCGTTTCGCGCGTCAGCCCCTAGACGTCGGTCGAGTACCGGATACCGCCGTCGGGGATGGTGACCCCGGGCCACACCCTGGCACCGCGCAACAGTTCGCAACGGGCACCGATATCGGCTCCGTCGCCGATCACGCCGTCCCGGATCAGTGCCCGCGGACCGATGCGGGCCCCGAAGCCGACGATCGAACGTTCAATCACCGCACCGGCTTCCACGCGCACCCCGTCGAAGATCACCGCACCGTCGAGCCGTGCGCCCGCACCGATCTCGGCGCCGCGACCCACCACGCTGCCACCGATCACCAAGGCTCCGGGAGCGACGGCCGCACCTTCATGTACCAGGGACTCACCGCGCTGACCGTTGAGAGCCGGTGACGGTGCGATGCCGCGCACCAGATCGGCCGATCCGCGCACGAAATCCTCGGGTGTGCCCATATCGCGCCAGTAGGAGGTGTCGACGTATCCGCACACCTTGAGTCCGTCGGTGAGCAGGCCCGGGAACACCTCGCGTTCGACCGATACCGGCCGGCCCTTCGGAATCTGGTCGATGACATGCTTTTTGAACACATAGCAGCCGGCATTGATCTGGTCGGTGGGCGGATCCTGGGTCTTCTCCAGGAACGCCGTCACGCGGCCGTCGGCATCGGTGGGCACACAGCCGAACGCGCGCGGATCACTGACCCGCACCAGATGCAGCGTGAGGTCGGCCTGGTGGGTGTCGTGCGACTCGAGTAACGCGCTCAGGTTGGCCGCCGAGAGCACATCGCCGTTGAACACCATTGCGGTGTCGTAGCGCAGCCGGTCGGCGACGTTGGCGATGGCGCCACCCGTGCCGAGTGCCTCGGTCTCGGTGACGTATTCGATCTCGAGCCCGAGATCGGAGCCGTCGCCGAAGGCTTCCTCGAAAACCTCGGCCTTGTACGAGGTTCCCATCACCACGTGCTTGATGCCCGCTTCGGCGATGCGTGCCAGCAGATGGGTGAGGAACGGGACGCCCGCCGTCGGCAGCATCGGTTTGGGCGCCGAAAGGGTCAGCGGCCGGAGCCGGGTGCCACGGCCGCCCACGAGAACGACAGCGTCCACTTCCGCGGGATTGATCACGTCAGCGCCCTTTCACGTGCTTACGTCGAGAACTACCGACCACCAGGCCCGCACGTGCCGCCAGCGCGCCCCGAATTGTCCACCGTAACGGCGCCTGCCAGAGCGCCGGGTATCGATCGGCCAAAAAAGTGTAGGTACTGCGGTGATGGGCGGCCAAGTTGCGCGCGGGGTCCCGGCCGGTGGAATGGCCCTTGTGGTGCAGCACCTCGGCCGACGGCACGTAGATGTTCTGCCATCCGGCCCGGGCGATGCGGTCGCCGAGGTCGACGTCTTCCATATACATGAAGTAGCGCTCGTCGAATCCGCCGACGGCATCGAACGCCGCGCGGCGCATCAGCAGACAGGAACCGGACAACCAGCCGACCTCGCGCTCACTGGGCTCCTGGCGGTCCTGCCGGTACGCCGCGGTCCACGGATTCGACTTCCAGAACGGGCCGACGACGGCGTGCATGCCGCCGCGCACCAGGCTGGGCTGATGGCGAGCCGACGGATACACCGAACCGTCGGGGTCGCGGACCAACGGGCCGAGCGCCCCGGCCTGTGGCCATCGACGGGCCGCTTCGAGCAACAGATCGATCGAGCGGGGTCCCCACTGCACATCCGGGTTGGCGACGATGAAAAATTCCGGGCAGTCCGCATCCGAGATCTGTTCGGCACCGCGGTTGACCGCGCTGCCGTAACCCAGGTTGCTGCCGGTGCGCAGCAGGCGCACGTTCGCGTATCGCTTCTCGGCCTGTTCGGGGGCACCGTCGGTCGAGCCGTTGTCGGCCATGATGACCGTCACCGGCCGGTCGGTGGCCAGGGCAAGCGAGGCCAGGAAACGGTCCAGGTGTGGCCCCGGCGAGTACGTCACCGTCACCACAACGAGCGGGCGGGCCGCATCCTCAGTCACGGCGTAGAGGGTAGCGGGCCGGACGGGCTCTCTTTTCCAACCGCTGCCACCAGGGCTTCCCGCCAATCCCGCAGCGGGGTCAGTCCGGCCTCGGCCGATCGTCGCGCCGACAACACCGTGTAGGCCGGACGCGGCGCCGGCCGCCGGTGGTGGCCGCTGTCGACCGGGCGCACACGCTGCGGATCGGCACCGATGGCCGCGAAGGTCTCCCGTGCCTGGTCGAACCGGCTGGCCGGCCCGGCGTTGACGGCGTGCAGCACGCCGGGTCGCACGCCGCCGTCGGCGATCTGCAGCAGGGCCGACACCAGGTCGCCGGTGTAGGTCGGCGACCCGATCTGGTCGGCGACCACATCGACAGGGCCGTCCCCGGCCGCGAGCCGGCGCATGGTCGCCACGAAATCGGCCCCGTCGCCGCCGCGGTACACCCAGGCCGTGCGGACCACGTAAGCGTCGGGTTTGGCGGCGAGCACCGCGTGTTCTCCGGCCAGTTTGCTCTGGCCGTAGACGTTGACCGGTCCGGTCTCGTCGTCGACCTCATAGGGGGTGCGACGCTGCGCGGCCGCGCCGAAGACATAGTCGGTGGAGATGTGCACCAGGTCAGCGCCGGCATGCGCACACACCGTGGCGAGGTTGCCGGGACCGGTGGCGTTGACGGCGTAGGCCCTGTCCTGGTCGGTCTCGGCGGCATCCACCTGCGTGTATGCCGCGCAGTTGATCACCACGTCGCCGGGTTCGATGTGTTGCCGGACCGCGCCGACGTCGGTGATATCACATTCGGCAGACGTCAGGGCCAGCACATCACGACCCTCGCCACGTCCCTGATCAGCCAATACTCGCCCGACCATGCCGCCGGCCCCGGTGATCACAATCCGTTGCGCCATGTGCCCGAGTCTGGCACGCCGGTCTGCGTTACCCGGCTCACGTCGGGGCCGCAAGTAGCCTGGGCACGTGCGTATCCCCCTTCTTCGCTCCCTCGCTGTCGCTACGGCGTCAGCCGTGGTGCTCGGAACAGGGGTGGCCTGGACCCAGATCCGCTCCTTCGAGTCAGGCATCAACCACATCAGCTCAGCGGCGCTCGGTGGCGGCGGTGAGGACGGCGCCATCGACATCCTGCTGGTCGGTATGGACAGCCGTACCGATGCCCACGGCAACCCGTTGTCGCCCGAGGAGCTGGAGACGCTGCGCGCCGGAGACGACGTCTCGACCAACACCGACACCATCATCCTGGTCCGTATCCCCAACAACGGGAAGTCGGCCACCGCCATCTCCATCCCCCGCGATTCGTACGTCGAAGCGCCGGGCTGGGGAAAGATGAAGATCAACGGTGTGTTCGGCGACGTCAAGCTCGACCGGATGAAGCAGCTCGTCGAGGTCCAGGGCGAGGATCCTGCCGTCGCCGAACCCAAGGCCACCGAGGCCGCCCGCGAGGAGCTCATCCAGACGGTCGCCGGACTGACCGGCGTCACGGTCGACCACTACGCCGAAATCGGCCTCCTCGGCTTCGCGCTGATCACCGACGCCCTGGGCGGCGTCAACGTGTGCCTCAAGGATGCTGTCTACGAACCCCTTTCGGGTGCCGATTTTCCCGCCGGCTGGCAGAAGCTCAACGGCCCGCAGGCGCTGAGCTTCGTTCGCCAGCGCCACGACCTGCCGCGCGGTGACCTCGACCGGGTGACCCGCCAGCAGTCGGTGATGGCGTCGCTGGCCCATGAGGTGATCTCCAGCAGGACACTGTCCAGCCCGGGAACGCTGGGGCGGCTGCAGGACGCCGTCCAGCGCTCGGTGGTGATCTCCGACGGCTGGGACATCATGAATTTCGTCGAACAGCTGCAGAAGCTGGCGGCCGGCAGTGTGGCCTTCGCCACCATCCCGATCCTGCGTGAGGACGGCTGGAGCGACGACGGCATGCAGAGCGTGGTCCGGGTGGATCCCGACGAGGTCCACCAATGGGTGGCGAGCCTGCTGCAGGACCAGGACGCGGGCAAGACCGAGCAGCTCAGCTACTCCCCGGAGAACACCACCGTCGAGGTGGTCAACGGCACCGACATCAACGGCCTGGCCGCTGCGGTGTCACAGGTGTTGAGCAACAAGGGATTCGTGCCCGGCGCCACGGGCAATCACGACGGCGCCCCACCGGTGACCAGCCAGGTGCTGGCCGCCAAGGCCGACGACCTCGGCGCGCAGGCCGTGTCGAAGGATCTCGGCGGATTGCCGGTGAACGAGGACTCGTCGCTGCCGCCCGGCGCGGTGCGGGTGGTGCTGGCCGCGGACTACACCGGGCCGGGGTCGGACGGCAGCGATCCGTCCGCGGTGGGTCCGGCCGCCGTCGGCGACACCTACAGCGATACCGGGGAATCTGGCCCGCCACCACCGCCGTCGCCGATCCTCAATGCGGGTTCGGACGATCCCAAGTGTGTGAACTGATCGGCCTCGAGTAGAACCAAGGGCTATGAGCACAGTCAGCGCTGAGGTCCTCGATCCGTTGATGGCAGCGGACCCGGCCGGGCCGCGGATCACCTATTACGACGACGCGACCGGTGAGCGCATCGAGCTGTCGACGGTGACGATGGCCAACTGGGCCGCCAAGACCGCCAACCTGTTGCGCGACGAAATGGGGGCGGGCCCGGGCACGCGCGTGGCGGTGCTGCTGCCCGCGCACTGGCAGACCGCTGCGGTGTTGTTCGGGATCTGGTGGATCGGTGCCGAAGTGGTGCTGGACGGGGACGCCGACATGGCCCTGTGCACCCGGGACCGGCTCGACGAGGCCGACGACGCGGTGTCCGGCGGTGAGGTCGCGGTGCTCTCTCTCGACCCGTTCGGCAAGCCGGCCGCGGATCTGCCCATCGGGGTCACCGACTACGCCACGGCGGTGCGGGTGCACGGCGACCAGATCGTCCCCGAGCGCGTTCCGGGTCCGGCGCTCGCCGGGCAATCGGTGGCCGAGCTCCTCGAAGCGGCCCGGAGTGCCGCGGCCGCACAGGGTTTCACCGCCAAGGACCGAATTCTGTCGACCGCAGGCTGGGCCACCCCCGACGAACTGATCACGAATCTGATCGCGGTGTTCGCCGCAGGCGCGTCACTCGTACAGGTGGCCAATCCCGATGCGGGCGCGCAGGAGCGGCGTCGTGCGACGGAGAAGGTCACGCGCGGCTAGTTTCTCGCGCGGAAATGCCCAATGGCCAGTTATTGCACAGCTTTTCGATGAAAGCGTGCGCTAACTGGCCACTGGGCATCGGAATTACTTGAGCAGGGCGCGGCTCATGACCACGCGCTGAATCTGGTTGGTGCCCTCGTAGATCTGGGTGATCTTGGCGTCACGCATCATCCGCTCGACCGGGAAGTCGACCGTGTAGCCCGCGCCGCCGAACAGCTGCACCGCATCGGTGGTGACCTCCATGGCCACGTCGGAGGCGAAGCACTTGCTCGCGGCCGAGATGAACCCGAGGTTGGTCTCGCCGCGCTCGGCGCGCGCCGCTGCGTGGTAGACCATCAGGCGCGCGGCCTCCAGCTTCATCGCCATGTCGGCCAGCATGAACTGCACGGCCTGGAAGTCGGCGATGGCGGTGCCGAACTGCTTGCGGTCCTTGGTGTAGGCGATCGCCGCATCGAGCGCACCCTGGGCGACACCCACGGCCTGCGCACCGATCGTCGGGCGGGTGTGATCCAGCGTCGCCAGGGCGGTCTTGAAACCGGTTCCCGGCTCACCGATGATCCGGTCGCCCGGGATGCGGCAGTTCTCGAAGTACAGCTCGGTGGTCGGGCTGCCCTTGATGCCGAGCTTGCGCTCCTTGGGGCCGACGCTGAAGCCCTCGTCGTCCTTGTGCACCACGAAGGCCGAGATGCCGTTGGCGCCCTTGTCGGGATCGGTCACGGCCATCACCGTGTACCAGGTCGACTTGCCGCCGTTGGTGATCCAGCACTTGGTTCCGTTGAGGATCCAGTCATCGCCGTCCGCCTTGGCGCGGGTCCGCATCCCGGCCGCGTCCGAGCCGGCCTCACGCTCGGAGAGCGCGTAGGAGGCCATCGCCTCGCCGGAGGCCAGCGACGGCAGTACCTGCTTCTTCAGCTCATCGGAGCCACGCAGGATCAGGCCCATGGTGCCCAGCTTGTTGACCGCCGGGATCAGTGAGGCCGAGCAGTCCACCCGGGCCACTTCCTCGATCACGATGCAGGCCGCGACCGAGTCGGCACCCTGGCCGCCGTACTCCTCAGGCACGTGAATCGCGTTGAAACCCGAGGCATTCAGGGCCTGCAGGGCTTCCTCCGGGAAGCGGGCGTTCTCGTCGACATCGGCGGCGTGCGGGGCGATTTCCTTCTCCGCCAGCGCCCGGATCGCGGCCCGAAGCTCCTGGTGCTCCTCGGGCAACTGAAACAAATCGAAAGATGGGTTACCGCCCCAGCCAGCCATGATCTTCTCCCTAGCTCTCAGCTCTTGGCTCTCTTGGATCAATCGTTGCGCGGACTGCACATCGAGTGCATCGCCCTGCTACTTTTGGTACTCAGTACCATAGCATCGGCACTCAGTCCCAGGAAAGGTGCACTCATGCCCGATCTGCCAAGCACCCGGGAGCGCCTGGTGAGCGCGGCGTTCGAACTGTTCGAGGAATGTGGGTACGAGGCCACCAGCGTCGACGACATCGCGGCACGGGCGCAGGTGGGGCGCACCACCGCGTTTCGCCAGTTCGGATCGAAAGAGGCGTTGATCTTTCCCGATCACGAGGAGTTGCTGCGCCGCGCCGACGAGAGGTTGTCGGCGGCGCCCGCCGAGGCGCTTCCGGCAGAAGTCATCGCAGTCGCAACGACGTCGGTGTTCGAGAACTACCTCGCCGAGGGCGAGCGCGCCCGGACGCGGTACCGGCTCACCCGCTCGGTGCCTGCCCTACGCGACTTCGAAACGGCCGTGGTGTCGCGGTACGTCCGACTGTTCAGCAAACACCTGCGGGCCGCGCAGAGCGGGGACTGGACTGCCGGTCTTCGCGCCGAACTGTTCGCCAACGCCGTCGTCGCCGCGCACAACCATGTGCTGCGCCGATGGCTGCGCGGCGACGCGACCAACCCGCGCGCCGACCTGGCCGAAGCGCTGGCCGCGACCTGGCCGATCTACCGGGGCGGCAGCGGCCGCACCGCGGTTGTGGTGATGTCGACCGATGAACCGATCGAGTCCCTCACACCTCGCATACGCGAGCTGATCGGGGACTGACTCAGCCGTCGCCCAGCAGGCGATCGCGCAAGGCCGCGTCCTTGGCCAACACCATGGCTTCCAGATCTTCCTGGAATTTCGCCATCCGCGCCTGCAGCTCCGGATCGGACGAGCCCAGGATCCGCACCGCCAGCAGGCCCGCATTACGTGCTCCGCCAATGGAAACCGTGGCCACCGGCACCCCTGCCGGCATCTGCACGATCGACAGCAGCGAGTCCATGCCGTCGAGGCGGGCCAGCGGTACCGGGACCCCGATCACGGGAAGCGGGGTGGCAGAGGCCACCATGCCGGGCAGGTGTGCGGCTCCCCCGGCTCCAGCGATGATCACCTCGACTCCCCTGCCCGCGGCGGTTTTGGCGTAGTCGAGCATGCGTTGCGGGGTGCGGTGGGCGGAGACCACGCCGACTTCGAACGGCACCTCGAACTCGGCGAGCGCATCGGCCGCGTCGGACATCACCGACCAGTCGCTGTCGCTCCCCATGATGAGTCCGACCCTGGGGCCCGAGCCCGTCGCTTCGCTAGTCACCGTGTTCATCCCATCCGTCGGTCCACTCGCCGTGTGACAACCAGTGCGCGGCCCGCACCGCCCGCTCGCGGAGTTCGTCCATGTCCGTGCCGATGATGTTGACGTGCCCGAGTTTGCGTCCGGGCCGTTCGCCCTTGCCGTACAGGTGCACCTTCGCGTCGGGGATCCGGGCGAACAGATGGTGCATCCGCTCGTCCATCGACATCGTCGGTGTCTGCGGCGCCCCGAGCACGTTGGCCATCACCGCGGCGGGCGCGATCGCCGCGGTGTCGCCGAGCGGGTAGTCCAGCACCGCGCGCAGATGCTGCTCGAACTGGCTGGTGACCGCCCCGTCCATGGTCCAGTGCCCGGAGTTGTGCGGACGCATGGCCAACTCGTTGACCAGCAAAGTGCCGTCGACCGTCTCGAACAGCTCGACGGCCAGTACCCCGACCACGCCCAGCTCGTTGGCCACTCGCAGGCCCAGTTCCTGTGCGGCCGAACCGAGTTCGTCGGACAGGCCGGGGGCCGGGGCGTACACCTCGACGCAGATGCCGTCGCGCTGCACGGTTTCGACGACCGGCCAGGCCGCGCCCTGCCCGAACGGCGAACGGGCCACCAGCGCGGCGAGCTCGCGGCGCATCGCAACCCGTTCCTCGGCCAGCACCGCCACCCCGTCGGCCAGATATCCGGCCACGACCTCACGCGCGGAGGCCAGGTCGTCGGCCATCACCACGCCCTTGCCGTCGTAGCCGCCGCGCACGGTCTTGATCACAACCGGACCGTCGATCTGCCGCACGAACTCCTCGACGTCCGAGACCGAGGTGATCTCGGCGAAGCGCGGCACCGGCGCCCCAAGGCTGTGCAGCTTGCGACGCATGAGCAGCTTGTCCTGGGCGTGCACCAGCGCCTGCGGCGGCGGGTTGACCGTGACCCCTTCGGCGACGAGCGTCTCCAAGTGTTCGGTCGGCACGTGCTCGTGATCGAACGTCAGCACCGTCGCGCCTGCCGCGGCCTTGCGCAGGGCTGCCAGGTCGGTGTGGGAACCGATGACGACGTCGGGGGTGACCTGCGCGGCGGATTCGTCCGGCCCGGCGGAGAGCACCCGCAGGGTCTGCCCGAGCGCGATGGCCGCCTGGTGCGTCATCCGCGCGAGCTGGCCGCCGCCGATCATCGCCACCACAGGTGGCTTGTTGGGAGTTGTCGGCACGCCCTCTATGGTGTCATGCGCGAATTCATGTCCTCGCCATGACCGGCGCATTGACCTGCGGTAAAGCTCGGGCGTCCGCAGCGATGCGGCATCGGACGGCGCATTTACGTACACTGCCTAGCTGTGTCCTTCGCCGATGCGACAATCGCTCGATTGCCGCGATTCGTCCGTCCCTACGCCGAGCGCCATCACGAACTGATCAAGTTCGCGATCGTCGGTGCGACGACGTTTGTCATCGATTCGGCGATCTTCTACACCCTCAAGCTCACGGTGCTGGAGCCCAAGCCGGTCACCGCCAAGATCATCGCAGGCATCGTCGCGGTCATCGCCTCCTACATCCTGAACCGGGAATGGAGCTTCCAGAACCGCGGCGGCCGCGAGCGTCATCACGAGGCACTGCTGTTCTTCGCGTTCAGCGGTGTGGGCGTGCTGCTGTCGATGCTGCCGCTGTACTTCTCCAGTTACGTACTGGGGCTCCGGGTTCCCGAGGTCTCACTCACGGTGGAGAACATCGCAGACTTCATCTCGGCCTACATCCTGGGCAATCTGCTGCAGATGGCGTTCCGGTTCTGGGCGTTCCGCCGCTGGGTGTTCCCCGACGAGTTCGTCGACAAGCCCGATCTGGCGCTGGAATCCACGCTGACCGGCGGCGGCTTCGTCGAGGCGTTCGAGGATCATTCCGAGCGCAAGTCCGCCACCGTGACGCCGCTGCGGCGGCCGGGCCGCCGCGGCAAGGCGCGTCAGCTCGGCGACTCTTCAGAACCCAGGGTGTCGAAGACTTCGTGATACAGCAGTGAGTGCACCTGCTCCACGCGCGGAATGTCGTGGAATTCCAGGGGATCCTGCGACGCCGATTCGATGATCAGTGTGCCGGTACGCAACATGCGGTCGGTCAATCCGTGGCGGAACTCGACGCTGTTGATCCGCGCGAGCGGGATGTCGATGCCCGAGCGGGTCAGCAGGCCGTGCCGGAACATCACCCGCCGGTCGGTGATGACGAAGTGCGTGGTCCACCAGTTCAGGAACGGCCACACCGTCAGCCAGCCGATGACGATGAGCCAGATCGCCCCGGTGACGATGAACAGTACGTTCTTGGCGGTCGCCTGCCAGTCCATGGTGTTGACCACGGCAGCGACGAACGCCGCTGCCGCGGTGGTCAACAGTAGGACGAGAACCGCACCGATCAGACGCTTCCAGTGCGGATGCCGGTGCAGCACCACCTGCTCGTCGTTGGCCAGCACATTTTCCGGGTAGCCCACGGCAGCACTCTACGGCGCATCGGGCCGTAGGTGCGTGATGTCACCGGCCGACACCGTGACCCGTTCGGTCCCGGTGTCGATGATCAGCCGCCCGAGCTCATCGACGTCGACGGCCGTTCCCACCAGGGTGTTGTCCCCCGGCAGGAGCGCGCGAACCCCGCTGCCGATGGTGACGCTGCGTTCGCGGTAGTCGGCGGCCAGCTTCGGATCGGCGCTGCGCCAGCCGGCAAATCGGGCGGCCAGGTGCCGCAGCAGCGCCTCGGCCAGCGGGTTGCGGTCCACGGTGCCGGCACCGAGCTGGGACAGTGAGGTGGCGCGCGGGTCCGGCGCCTCGTCGGCGGTCATCGTC
Organism: Mycolicibacterium boenickei; assembly: GCF_010731295.1. Taxonomy (NCBI): domain Bacteria; kingdom Bacillati; phylum Actinomycetota; class Actinomycetes; order Mycobacteriales; family Mycobacteriaceae; genus Mycobacterium; species Mycolicibacterium boenickei. The sequence goes on from NZ_AP022579.1 coordinate 5,840,260, forward strand.
ACGTTCAGGCCGAGCCCGACGACGACGACCGGCGCAGGCGATGCCACCTCGGCGAGGATTCCCGCCAGCTTTCCCCCACCGGGCCCGACCAATACGTCGTTCGGCCATTTCAGGCCGACGCGCACGCCGGTGACCTCGGCCACGGCATCGACGACGGCGACGCCGGTGGCCAGCGGCAGCCATCCCCAACTGTCCGCGGACACCCCTGCCGCGTCGACCCCGACCGACAACGCCAACTGCGAGCGGGCCGGCGCCGACCACTGCCTGCCGTGCCTGCCGCGCCCGGCGTTCTGGAATTCGGCGAGCAACACCGAGCCCGCGATCTGCTCACCGGCGGCGGCCCGGGCCAGCAGGTCGGCGTTGGTGGATCCGGTCTCGTCGACGATGTCGAGACGACGCCAGGGCTCGGTCAATCCGGCACGCAGGGCGGTGACATCGAGCGGTGGGCGGTTCGGCTGACGATCATCCATGGGCCGTCAGCTTATTCGCACCGGTAACCGATCACCGCTTGGCCAGGTTGGCCGCGACCTCCTCGTGCCACAGTTCGTTGGCGTGGGTGGTGTCGACCTCTTGCTCGAATCGCGCGGTCATGTCCGGGGCGACATCGGCGACGTCCACGTAGAACTGCTCGTACCACCGGCGATGGTGATAGACCGGGCCGTCCTCCTCGGTCAGCAGCGGGTTGTCGATGCGCGTCTTGTTCTTCCAGATCTCGACGTCTTCCATGAAGCCGTCCCCGAACGTCCGGCTCATCGTGGCGGCGAGCTTCTCGGCCTTGTCCGCGGGCAGGCCGGGATTCCGCTGGACCGCGACGCCCCACTGCAGCACGAACGAGTTGTGCGTCACCGGGTAGTGGCAGTTGATCAGGGCGATCTCGACGGTGAAATCCGGGGCAAGATCGTTGTGCAGCCAGTTGATCATGTACGCCGGGCCGAAATACGTTGCCTCCGAACGCAAGTAGGTGCCATCCCAGAGTTCTCGGGTGGCATAGTCCGGTCGCGGCTTGGACTCCATGAACTGGCTCGCGGTGTGGCCTTCGATGACGTTCTTGAAGTACGTCGGGTAGGCGTGGTGGATGTAGAAGAAGTGCGCCATGTCGACGTTGTTGTCGACGATCTCGCGGCAGTGCGACCCCTCGATCAGGATCGAATTCCATTGCCACGGTGACCAGATACCGTCTTCGTAGCCCTCGATGGTGGGCGGGATCAGCTCGTCGGTCGGAGTCGAGCCTTCCGCGTCATGCCACACCAACAGCTGACCGTTGACCTCGCAGGTGTGCCATTTGCGGGTGCGCGCCAGCCGCGGAGTGCGCTTGGCGTACGGCACCAGCTTGCATTTTCCGTCGCCACCCCAACGCCAGTCGTGGAACGGGCAGGCCAGGTTGTCGTCCTTGACCGACCCCATCGACAGGTCGCCGCCCATGTGCCTGCAGTACGAATCGAGCACGTGCAATTCGCCGGCCGAGTCGGAATAGACGACGAGCTTGGTGCCGAAGGCCTCGATGCCGTGCGGCTGCCCGTCCCGGAATGTTTCAGCGAGCCCGACGCAGTGCCAGCCGCGGGCGAACCGCGTCATCTCCGCACCGGCGTCGATTTCCCGGATGTCACTCATACCTCTCGTCCTAACATGTCTTTGACCGCCAGGTGGCTGAACAGCATGCTGGTTCCGATCGGATTTCCGCCGCCCGGATAGGCGGTGCCGCTCGGGGCGGCCATGGTGTTGCCCGCGGCATACAGACCGGCGATCACCTGACCGTCGGTGTCGAGTACCCGCGCGGCGGTATCGGTACGCAACCCGCCCTTGGTGCCCAGGTCGGAGATGCCGAACGCGGCGGCGTGGAACGGGCCCTTCTCGATCTCGACGAGTGGTGACGCACCGCCGGAGAAGGCCCGGTCGTATGCCTCGTCGCCGCGACCGAAGTCCTCGTCCGATCCGGAGGCGACGAAGCCGTTGAAGCGGGCCACGGTGGCGACCAGGTTCTCGGCTGGGACGCCGATCTTGACGGCCAGCTCTTCGAGGGTGTCGGCGGTGTGCCACAACCCGGCGTCGACATAGCGCTGCGGGTCGACCATCGAGACGTTGGTGGCCTTGACCGGAGGTACCTCCCCCTCACGATCGTCGTAGATCATCCAGTACGGCAACGTCATCGAGCCGTCGGCCAGCCGCGGCAGGATCGCGCGGCCGATGCGGTCGTAGGCCGCCGACTCGTTGACGAACCGCTGTCCGTTCTGGTCGACGAAGATGCCGCCGGTGAACCACAGCGCGAAAGCCGAGCGGCCGTCCGGGTGGGTCAGACCCGGCGACCACCAAGCCTGGTCCATCAGGTCGACGTCGGCCCCGACGGCCATCGCGGCCTGATGCGCGTGGCCCACGTTCGCCGGCGGCCCCATGGTGTCGCGGGCGACGCCCGGCACACCGTGTTCACGGCGCAGCTCGTCGTTGCCCTCGAATCCGCCTGCGGCGAGCAACACGCCGCGCCGGGCCCGGATGGCTCGGCGCTCACCGTCGGCCTCGACGATCGCGCCGGTCACGGTCCCGTCCTCGATCACCAACTCCACCAGCGGGGTGTTGAGCCGAAGCGCCGCATTCGGGTACTGCTCAATGGCTTTCAGGAACCGGGCGATCAATGCCCGGCCGCCGATGAAGTAGTCATCGGGCTGCTCGGCGCCGAGCCGGTCGGCGTCGAGCGGGCCCCGGACCAGCTCGCGCAGGTGCGGGGCCTTCTCCACCTTGAGGGGCCGGGCCGCGATGTGGCGTTGGCCGTCGGTCCGGGCCTTGGGCGCCTTGCCGAAGTAGTCGGGCCACGGCATCGGCGCGAACTTCAGATTGCCGTCGGCCTCGAGGTACTCGATCAGCCCGGCGCCGCCTCGGACATAGGTGTCCTGCAGTTCCCGCGGAGTGCGGTCGCCGACGACGGCGTGGTAGTACTCCAGCGCATCCTCGATGGTGTCGTCGGTGCCGGCCCGCTTGAGCACCGGGTTGCACGGGAACCACACCCCGCCACCACCGGAATACGCTGTGGTGCCGCCGAATTTGTCGCTGGCCTCCACCAGGATCACCGACAGGCCCTCACGGGCCGCGGTATAGGCACCGGCCACGCCGCCACCACCGGACCCGGCGATCAGGACGTCACATTCGTCGGCCCATTTCATAGGTAACGCTGCCTCCCGTACTGCGCGAACTCGGCGTCCAGCGACTGCTTGTCATCGTCGCCCATGGCCCGATACACGGGCGTTCCCCGTCCCGCCCACCGGTACACCACCTCATCGGTGTGCCAACGCTCCTTCTGCAGTTCGCGTTTGAGCACTTTGTTGGACCCGGTGACCGGCAGGTTCTTCGACACCCGCAGAAACCTCGGAATTCCCTTGGTTCCCAGGTCATCCTGGCTCGCCAGGAAGTCCACGAATGCCGCCGCGTCGAAACCATCGGGATCGGCGACCTCGATCGCGGCCATCACCTGGTCGCCCGACCGCGGATCGGGGACCGCGAACGCGCCGGCTGCCACCACCGCGGGATGGCGACGCAGGATCCGCTCGATGTTGAGCGCCGAGGTGTTCTCGCCGTCCACTCGGATCCAGTCGCCGCGCCGGCCGGCGAAGTAGATGAACCCGGCCTCGTCGAGGTAGCCGAGATCACCCGTCCAGTACCAACCGTTGCGGATGCGTTCGGCGTTGGCCTCGTCGTTCTTGTAGTAGCCCTCGAACGTCCGGGTGCCGAACTTGTCGACGATCTCGCCCACTGCGTCGTCGGGATTGACGACGCGGCCGTGCTCATCGAAAACCGCCGGCACACAGTCGTTCAGCGATTCGGGGTCAACGATCGCCACTCCCTGATGCGCAGGCCGGCCGAGCGCGCCCGGCGGCATGTCGGGGGCCAGCACCACTGCCCCGCCGCCTTCGCTGGAGCCGTAGCCCTCGAACAGTTCGGCGCCGAACCGACGACGGAATTCGTTCTGGTCATCGGGCGAGGCCTCGGTGCCGAAACCGCGCACCAATGGGTTCTCCGCATCGTCGGGTTGTTCGGGGGTGGCCATCAGGTAGCCGAGCGCCTTGCCCACGTAGGTGAAGAACGTCGCACCGAAATACCGGACGTCCGGCAGGAATCCGGATGCCGAGAACGACGGCGTCAGGCACACCGTCGCTCCGACCGCCAGCGCCGGCGCCCACAGCGCCATGATGGCGTTGCCGTGGAACAGCGGCATGCAGCAGTACTCCACGTCTTCGCGGACGTGGCCGAACTTCTCCGCGGCCGCGTAGGCGATCCGGGCCAGCCGGCCCTGGCTGCAGACAACCGCCTTGGACGCACCCGTGGTGCCCGAGGTGAACAGCAGCAAAAGCAGCGACTGGTCGTCAACCCCCGGTGCCGCCGCGATTTGTGCACGGTTTTCCGCGCTTACCGCGGACTTTCGTGCACAAATCGCGTCTTGGTACGCCGGGTCGTCAATCACCAGGATCCGGTCGAACTCCAGGCCCAGGTCCAGGCTCCGCAGCCGCTCGGCACCCGCGGTGTCGGTGACGATCAATTGGCAATCGGCATGGCGGATTTCGGCGGCCATCTCCGCGGCGCCCCGCGTCGGGTTGATGCCGACGATCGTTGCCCCGACGAGAGCAGCGCCGCCCAGCCAGAACAGGAAGTCCGGCACATTGTCCAAGAGCACGCCGATGTGAAATGGACCGTCGGCGCGCAGCGACTGGGCCAGCGCGCCGCGTGCGGCGGACTCCGAGACCACCTCGTCCCAGGTCCAGTCACGGTCGCGGGTGCGCAGGCCGAGGCGCTGATCGCCGACCCGGTCGAGCAGCAACTGGGCGATCGAGTCCCGTACCGCGTCAGGCATGAGCTTCGGCGGCCGCGCGCTTCTGGTCGATGTACTTCTGCGGCAACTCTTCCTGGCCCAGCTTGGTCACGCTGACCGGGCCGGTCTGGTAGGCGTCCTCACCGATGATCAGGCCGTCGGCGTCGATCGGCCAGTTGATGAGCTGACGGAACAGCAGCAGGTAATCGCCGTCCGGATCGTCGACCTCGACGCCGATCGCCTGGGCGGCCGCCCCCGGATAGATCATCTTCATCCAGCCTTCGGTCATCACCAGATCATCGTCGACGGCGAGGCGATCGATCTCGAAAACGAGGTGGTTGGCACCGCTGGCCACGAAGGCCTCGTAATAGGCGCGCACACCCTCGGTGGTCTTGGGGCCCATATCGGCATTGGCGTACCAGAAGTGGTAGTCCGGGTTGGGGCTCAGAGTCGCCATGAGCCGTTCCATGTCGGGCTCGGCCTCGGCCTTCATGTGTTCGAGAACGATGCTCAACACCTGACGGTGCCGCTCGTTGGTGGTGACGGCCAGGCGCTCTTCTACGGGGGCCCAGGTCTTGGTCGGGTCGATGATGGCCATATCGGCCTCCTTTGTCGCTGCGGGCTGTTGTGGGCTGCATCGCAATCTTGGCCAATGAGGTGATGGCCGTCACCAGCCATACGTCGGTCTATTGAGCGAATTCCCCCGACAGTTGTCGGGCAGATAGCGCGCGCCTAGAGCAGGTCCGCGTCGGCGAGTTCCGCCGACGACATCGCGATCCGCCGGACCATGAGCACCAGGGTGCCCAGGAAGCGGTCCACCGGTTCTTCGAAATCCCATCCCATCGCGGCCTGCACGCGTGCCAGCCGGGCCGCGACCGTGCTGTGGTGCACGTGCAGTTCGGCGGCCGTCCGCCGCAGCGAGCCGTAGACGAAGAACGCCTCGGTGGTCTGCACATCCAGGTCTCCGGCAGGCGTCGACGCAATCTCGTTGATACGAGCCACATCTCGATTGCGTCGCACGCGGTCGATCGGGAGGTCGGCCAGCAGCTCCAGCGAGCTCAGCCGCTCATAGGCCACCACGCGCCTGCCGAATCCCGTCGATGACGCGAACCGCAGCGCGCGAATGGCCTCATGCCACGAGGTCGACGCGCTGAAAGCGTTTCCCACCGATCCGATGCCGATCCACGGGCCCGAGGCGGTGCCGATGTTCACCACCGCCGGAAACTGCTCGACGATCAGGCGCTCCAGCCGATCCGACAGTTCGGTCATGTCGAACGACCCCTGACACACGATGGCGGTCGCGTTGCCGATCACCGCCGAGCGCACCGTGGGCGCGGCCAGCTCACCGGTGACGAGGCGCACGGTCTCCCGCGGGGAATGCCCGGATGCCGCCAGCACGCACGTCGGCCTGGTCTCGTCGAGCCCCAGCAGCCGGATCGCCCGGGCCCGGTCTTCGCGATGTTCCTTGGCCGACAACACCACCTCGAGGAGCGCGGGATCGCCCAGATGCGGGGTACCGCTCACCCCGGTCCGCACCGCGACGCGACCCACCAGCCGGCGCAACCGGTCGAGGAGCACCGCGTCCAACGGGTGACCGGATCCGCCACGTTCCACCCAGACCACCGTCTCCTGGTCGTTCGGTGGCGGCACGGCCCCGTCCTCGATCGGATCGAGACGACCCGACGCGTCGTAACGGACGACGGTTCCTCCCGGCCACCGGACACCAACGGGGCATCCAGCGATCAGTGCGGCAAACCGCACGGCCGCGTCCGCGTTGACCTCCTGCTCCTCCAGCGCGTCGAACTGGGCGACGAGCCGCAGCACCGATGCGGGATCGGTGCCCAGTTCGGACAGCACAAGCGGCCCGGTGGTCATGGTCGAGAGCGTAGGCCCATGGCCCGGCGCGCCGTCAGGCCACAGCACACAACCACCACCGCAGTGACGCGCGCCACGTCCACCTCTCTTAGACCAGTCTTAGGGTTACCGATAACATCGTGACCCATGACGAGCGTTACCGAGCCGTCCGCCGAGCACCAGGTGGACATCCACACCACTGCAGGCAAGCTGGCTGATCTCAAGAGGCGGGCCGAGGAGACGCTGCATCCTGTCGGCGAAGCCGCCGTGGACAAGGTGCACGCCAAGGGCAAGCTGACCGCCCGTGAGCGCATCCTTGCCCTGCTCGACGAGGGTTCGTTCGTCGAACTCGACGCGCTGGCCAAGCACCGCAGCACCAACTTCGGCCTGGAGAACAACCGGCCGCTGGGTGACGGTGTGATCACCGGGTACGGCACCATCGACGGCCGCGACGTCTGCATCTTCAGCCAGGACGCCACCGTGTTCGGCGGCAGCCTCGGCGAGGTCTACGGCGAGAAGATCGTCAAGGTCCAGGAGCTGGCCATCAAGACCGGCCGCCCGCTGATCGGCATCAACGACGGCGCCGGTGCCCGCATCCAGGAGGGTGTGGTCTCGCTCGGCCTGTACAGCCGGATCTTCCACAACAACATCAAGGCCTCGGGTGTCATCCCGCAGATCTCGCTGATCATGGGTGCCGCGGCCGGTGGCCACGTCTACTCCCCGGCGCTGACCGACTTCATCGTCATGGTCGACCAGACCAGCCAGATGTTCATCACCGGACCGGACGTCATCAAGACCGTCACCGGCGAGGACGTCACCATGGAGGAGCTGGGCGGCGCCCACACCCACATGGCCAAGTCCGGCACCGCGCACTACGTCGCCTCCGGTGAGCAGGACGCCTTCGAGTACGTCCGCGATCTGCTGAGCTACCTGCCCCCGAACAACTACGCCGAGCCGCCGCACTACCCGGTGGCCCCGGCCCAGGGCTCGATCGAAGAGACCCTGACCGATGAGGACATCGAGCTCGACACGCTGATCCCGGATTCCCCGAATCAGCCCTACGACATGCACGAGGTCATCACCCGGATCCTCGACGACGACGAGTTCCTCGAGGTGCAGGCCGGTTACGCAGGCAACATCGTGGTCGGCTTCGGCCGGGTCGACGGCCGCCCGGTGGGCATCGTGGCCAACCAGCCCACCCAGTTCGCCGGCTGCCTCGACATCAACGCCTCGGAGAAGGCCGCCCGGTTCATCCGGACCTGCGACTGCTTCAACATCCCGATCGTCCTGCTGGTCGACGTCCCGGGCTTCCTGCCCGGCACCGACCAGGAGTACAACGGCATCATCCGGCGCGGCGCCAAGCTGCTCTACGCCTACGGTGAGGCCACGGTCGCCAAGGTCACCGTCATCACCCGCAAGTCCTACGGCGGCGCGTACTGCGTGATGGGTTCCAAGGACATGGGCGCCGACGTGGTGGTGGCCTGGCCGACGGCCCAGATCGCCGTGATGGGCGCCTCGGGCGCGGTGGGCTTCGTGTACCGCCAGCAGCTCAAGGACGCCGCTTCCAAGGGTGAGGACGTGGACGCGCTGCGCCTGGAGCTACAGCAGACCTACGAGGACACTCTGGTCAACCCCTACATCGCCGCTGAGCGCGGATACGTCGACGCGGTCATCCCGCCGTCGCACACCCGCGGCTACGTGGCCAACGCACTGCGACTGCTGGAGCGCAAGATCATCCAGATGCCGCCGAAGAAGCACGGGAACATCCCACTGTGAGCGAGGCGAGTGTGGCCGAAGAGACTGCGGCCGAAGACGTCAAGACGGATCACGAGGCACACATCAAGGTGCTGCGCGGTCAGCCCACCGACGAGGAGATGGCCGCGCTGATGGCCGTCCTCGGCACCGCCGGTGGCGGCGCTGCCGAGCCCGCGGTGCGCGACCGCAATCTGTGGGGCCACCCGGTGGACAAGCTGCGCTACTCGATCTTCAGCTGGCAGCGGGTGACGCTCCTGGAGCGCACCCACATGCGGCGCTGATGAGCGCTTGCGCGAAGAAGAGACAGCACTGAATGACCCGGGTCGTTCTCGGTTCGGCATCGACAGGCCGGCTTGGCGTTCTGCGCCAGGCCGGCCTCGATCCGTTGGTGGTGGTGTCCGGCGTCGACGAGGACGCTGTGATGGCATCGTTGGCCGGCGCCCCACCGGAAAAGGTGGTGAGCGGACTGGCCGCGGCCAAGGCCGACGAGGTGTTCACCCACCTGCCCCCGGCGATCGCCGGGGACTGTGTCGTCATCGGTTGCGATTCGATGCTGCTGCTGGACGGGCAGCTGTGCGGCAAGCCGGGAGATGTCGAGACCGCGCGCAAGCAATGGCAGGCGATGTCGGGCCGGACGGCACAGCTGCATTCGGGCCACGCCGTGCTCGTCGTGCGTGACGGTGCCGTCGCGCATCGCGTCGCCGATACCGGTATCACCGCGGTTTATTTCGGTTCACCCTCAGAGGCGGACCTCGAGGCATATCTCCAGAGTGGCGAACCGCTCGGTGTCGCAGGCGGTTTCACGCTCGACGGGCTGGGCGGCTGGTTCATCGACGGTATCGACGGAGACCCGTCCAATGTGATCGGGTTGAGCCTGCCGCTGCTGCGCCGGATGCTCGCCTCGGCTGGGGTGTCGATCGCCGATCTGTGGTCGTCCCACCCCCAGCGCTGACCGACTCACCCGACAGCTGACCTCGGCGGGGTCATGATGTTGGGCGATTCCGTGTGGATGCGGTCCAGGGTCGTGGCCGGCTTCAAGCCGGGCGGGAAGCCCGAGCCGGCTGGATAGATCGTGACCCGCCAGATGCTGTTCAGGTCGTTTTCGGTGAAGCAGGTCTTGTCCGGGCACGGCACACATTGCCCGTTGGGACTGCAGCCTTGGACGACGGGAATTCCCAACTTGTTGATGATGCGGTAGATGTTCTCCGTGTTGCCTCCCACCAGGGCCGTGCTGCCGGCGGGGAGTCCCGTCACGGCTTGCACGATCGGTTCTACCGCGGCTTCGGTGGGGGTGGTGGGATCCCCGTTGGGCAGCTGCACGACCGGCAGGCCGAGCGGATCCGCCGTGTAGGACACGGTCTGCTTCGATCGCAGGGCACTCGACGAGTAGACGTTTGTGAACTTCACATCGCGGAGCACCGTGTGAACGGCCTTGCCGTGGCGTATGCCGTTGGCAGACAAGGGCAAAGCCGGGTCACTGAATACGGGTTCCCCGTGCTCGACGATGTAGACGACGATCGGCCCCCTGTCGGGCGCTGCCTCCGCGACGCCGGCCGGCCCGGCCAGGTGCAGCGCGCCCGCGAGCGACATGACGGCAGCAATCTTGCCTGCGGCGGCGACCATTCGTGCGGCCATGGATCGCACCTCCTCTCGCATCGGGAAGCTACCGATGGCACCGCCCACGCCCTCACCCGGATCTCGTTGAGTAGGACCACTATTCGGTAACGCCGCAGTGCCGATGCCGGGTCGGCCGGGCCGGCCAACGGTGTCGACCGTTGTTTCCCGTGGGGCTGCAGTGACCAAATTGCAACCTTTTCGAGAAGGCGGCGCGCCGCGTCGATACCCGAATAGTCTCAACCACGGGTTGACACTGGGCCGATGCCAGTCGAAGAAACAATGTGGGATGTTCGCGTCGGACGCGACTTCGAGACAAGCGATCTGGAGCGGCTGCGCGCCGCATTCGCCGACATCATCGCCAAGCGCCTGTCCCCGGGCAAGAGACTGCTGCGGGTGGTGACCTGGTCTCAGAACGGCGGCTCACTCTTCCGCGCCAACAACGGCGCCCGCCGCTTCGCCGTCGCCTACGAGGTGGCATTCACCGCATAGCCGGGACGCCGGACATGAGCACTGCCCCGCCGCGAATATCCGGACCGACGGTACGCTCTTGGTGTGCCGCTGCCTGCTGATCCCAGCCCCACTCTTGCCGAGTACGCCCATCCGGAGCGCCTGGTCACCGCCGACTGGCTGGCCAGCAACCTGGGTCGGCCCGGCTTGGCCATCGTCGAGTCCGACGAGGACGTCCTGCTCTACGACACCGGCCACATCCCGGGCGCGGTGAAGATCGACTGGCATCTCGACCTCAATGACCCCAATGTGCGTGACTACATCAACGGTGAGCAATTCGCCGAGTTGATGGACCGCAAGGGCATCGGCCGCGACGACACCGTCGTCATCTACGGCGACAAGAGCAACTGGTGGGCGGCCTACGCACTGTGGGTGTTCACCCTGTTCGGCCACCCTGACGTGCGCCTTCTCGACGGCGGGCGCGATCTGTGGGTCTCCCACGGCCGCGACACCACCCTTGAGGTGCCCACCCGGCAGTCCAGCGGCTACCCGGTGGTAGAGCGCAACGACGCCCCGATCCGCGCCTACCGCAACGACGTGCTCGACATCCTGGGCAAACAGCCGTTGATCGACGTCCGCTCGCCCCAGGAGTACACGGGCGAACGCACCCACATGCCCGACTACCCGGAGGAAGGCGCGCTGCGCGGCGGGCACATCCCCACTGCCAAGTCGATCCCCTGGGCCAAGGCAGCCAGGGACAGCGGGCAGTTCCGCAGCCGCGCCGAACTCGAGGACCTCTATGGCTTCCTCAAGCCGGACGACGAGACGGTGGTGTACTGCCGGATCGGCGAGCGCTCGAGCCACACCTGGTTCGTGCTGACCCATCTGCTGGGGTTGCCCGGGGTGCGCAACTACGACGGCTCGTGGACCGAATGGGGCAATGCCGTGCGGGTCCCGGTTGCCGTCGGCCCGGACCCGGGCGAAGCCCCGTGACGATGCCGGCCGCCCTGGCAGAGGTCGTCTCCGACTTCCAGGAGGTGGCCGGCCAGGACAAGTTGCAGCTGCTGTTGGAGTTCGCCAACGAGTTGCCGCCGTTGCCCTCCCACCTCGAGGAGGCGGCCATGGAGCCGGTTCCCGAGTGCCAGTCACCGCTGTTTCTGGACGTCGACGCCTCCGACCGGGACAAGGTTCGGCTGTACTTCAGCGCTCCCCCGGAGGCCCCGACGACGCGCGGGTTCGCCGCGATCCTGGCGGAGGGCCTGGACGGCCAGTCGGCCGATGACATCCTGGCGGTGCCCGACGACTTCTACACCGCACTGGGCCTGGCCGCGTTGATCAGCCCGCTGCGGCTGCGCGGTATGTCGGCGATGCTGACGCGGATCAAGCGGCGGTTGCGCGCGGCCTGAGGCCGCCGGAATCCGGTCAGCTCCGCGGCACCCGATTCCCCGGCCCGACGCCGGAAACCTCGGTACCGGCCTTGTCTGCGATGGGGCCGTCGGTGAGAACTGTTGTGCCGTCGGTGATTTTGCCCCATCTGCTGGTCATCGCCCGCACCTCCGGGCTTCCGGTTCGACACCCCGCCTTGTCTGCGTCAGGCCCGCCACCGGCATCGGACCAACGCAGCTTCACGTTCACCGTCACCGTGGAGGTACCCAGGCGGGACAACGCGGGGACCACCTGACAACCCCCGGGCGGCTGGCTCGACGAAGTCCCGTCGTCGAGCTGGACGCCCTTCTCAGCCGCCTTCTGCTGCGCCTCGGCCTCCTGCTCCCGTTTCTCGGCCGCTGACATCGACAGGGAATCGGAGATGACCACGCTGCCCATGACCAAAGCCAGGCAGATCAACAGCACACCGCTGGCACGGGTCATCCCGTAGGACAGATCGCTCGGCTCGTTGGCTTCTGGATGGCGGAACTTCCACGACTGGGTGGCCCACCAGATACCTTTGGGTCCGGCCACCATGACTCCGCCGACCAACACGCCCACGACGATGAGAATCCACGGACCAACAGTAATGGCGTCGGGCAGCCGCTCGGTGCGGGAATTTCGGGCCTCCAACAGGACTGATGTGACACCCGTTAGATTCGGTGTGAAACCTACTCACCGGTAACCGATACCGGATTGGGAAGCCTCAAGGTGCGGCGCATAAACTGCCCGCGATAGATTCTTAAAGACGTTTCTTAGAGAACTGCCGAGGAGGCACCGTGGCCAACCACGCCAGCTCAAAGATCTCCAAGGTGCTGGTCGCCAATCGCGGGGAGATCGCGGTACGGGTGATCCGCGCCGCCAAGGACGCTGGGCTTGCCAGCGTGGCCGTGTATGCCGAGCCCGACGCCGATGCACCGCACGTGCGGCTCGCCGATGAAGCTTTCGCCCTGGGGGGCCAGACCTCAGCCGAGTCCTACCTGGTCTTCGAGAAGATCCTGGACGCTGCCGCGAAGTCCGGCGCCAACGCCATCCACCCGGGTTACGGCTTCCTGTCGGAGAACGCCGACTTCGCCCAGGCCGTGCTCGACGCCGGGCTGATCTGGATCGGGCCCAGCCCGCAGTCGATTCGCGACCTCGGTGACAAGGTCACCGCGCGCCACATCGCCGCGCGTGCCCAGGCACCGCTGGTGCCGGGCACCCCGGACCCGGTCAAGGACGCCGACGAGGTCGTCGCGTTCGCCAAGGAGTACGGCGTGCCGGTCGCGATCAAGGCCGCCTTCGGCGGTGGCGGTCGCGGCATGAAGGTGGCCCGCACCATCGAGGAGATCCCCGAGCTGTTCGAGTCGGCGACCCGTGAGGCCGTCGCCGCGTTCGGTCGCGGCGAGTGCTTCGTCGAGCGCTACCTGGACAAGCCGCGCCACGTCGAGGCCCAGGTGATCGCCGATACCCACGGCAACGTGGTCGTCGCCGGCACCCGCGACTGCTCGCTGCAGCGCCGCTTCCAGAAGCTGGTCGAGGAGGCCCCGGCGCCGTTCCTGACCGACGCGCAGCGCAAGGAGATCCACGAGTCCGCCAAGCGCATCTGCAAGGAGGCCGGTTACTACGGTGCAGGCACCGTCGAGTACCTGGTCGGCCAGGACGGCCTGATCTCCTTCCTGGAGGTCAACACCCGTCTGCAGGTGGAACACCCGGTCACCGAGGAGACCTCGGGCATCGACCTGGTGCTGCAGCAGTTCAAGATCGCCAACGGCGAGGCGCTGGACATCACCGAGGATCCGACCCCGCGCGGTCACTCGTTCGAGTTCCGCATCAACGGCGAGGATGCCGGCCGCGGCTTCCTGCCTGCCCCCGGCCCCGTCACCAAGTTCGAGGCCCCGACGGGCCCGGGCGTCCGGATGGACTCCGGTGTGGAGAGCGGCTCGGTCATCGGCGGCCAGTTCGACTCGATGCTGGCCAAGCTGATCGTCACCGGCGCCACCCGCGAAGAGGCCCTGGCCCGCTCGCGTCGCGCCCTCGCCGAGTTCAACGTCGAGGGTCTGGCCACCGTCATCCCGTTCCACCGCGCCGTGACCGCCGACCCGGCCTTCATCGGCGACGGCGAGAAGTTCGACGTGCACACCCGCTGGATCGAGACCGAGTGGGACAACACGGTCGAGCCGTTCACCGGTGGCGATCCGATCGAGGAAGAGGACACCATTCCTCGCCAGACCGTGGTCGTCGAGGTCGGCGGCCGTCGCCTCGAGGTGTCGCTGCCCGGTGACCTGGCGCTCGGCGGTGGCGGCGGCGCTGCCCCCGGCGTCGTCCGCAAGAAGCCCAAGGCCCGCAAGCGTGGCGGCGGCGGCGCGACGGCGGCTTCGGGTGACTCGGTGACCGCACCGATGCAGGGCACCGTGGTCAAGGTGGCCGTCGAGGAAGGCCAGGAAGTGTCCGCGGGCGACCTCGTGGTGGTCCTGGAGGCCATGAAGATGGAGAACCCGGTGACGGCGCACAAGGACGGTGTCATCACCGGCCTGGCCGTCGAGGCCGGTGCCGCCATCACCCAGGGCACCGTGATCGCCGAGATCAAGTAGCGCCCAGTCTTTTTCCGCGAGGCTGTAGCCACCACACCCGGTGGCTGCAGCCTCGCGGTGTTTCAGGGGACCGGCTATGGAACGCTGGTCCCGTGGAACCTGTGGAGATCAACAACGGCCAGTGGTATCTGCGCGGGCTGCGCGCCGACGACCGGGTCGACGACCGGCCCGCGCTCACCGACCTCGGCGAAGAGGACCTGGACTACGTTCACGACGCCGCCGACGGCTGGGCCGATGACACCCGGTACACCTGGGCGGTGTGCGAACCGACCACCGGCGAGCTGCTCGCCGAGGTCATCCTGGATCCCGTCACGGGATTCCTGAGCAGCCGGGGCCGTCCCGGTTTCGAGGACGCCGCGGCCATCTCGGAGGACACGGTGCGGCGCTACGCGACGCAGGTGCTCGGGCTGGAGGTGCACACGTGAGCCCGACTCCCAAGATCGTGACCGTTACCGGCGCCGCGGGCCAGATCGGCTATGCCGCGCTGTTCCGGATCGGCGCGGGCGCCCTGCTGGGACGCGACGTGCCGGTGAAGCTGCGCCTGCTGGAACTGCCCTCGGCGATCCGTGCGGCCGAAGGCGTGGTGATGGAGCTGGTCGACAGCGCCTTCGACGGGCTGGTCGACATCGAGATTCACGACGATCCGGTGCGGGCGTTCGACGGCGTCGACGTCGCGCTGCTGGTCGGGGCGCGGCCGCGCAGCAAGGGCATGGAGCGTGCCGATCTGCTGGCCGCCAACGCCGCGATCTTCGCCGAATCGGGCAAGGCCCTGAACGCCGGCGCGGCCAACGACGTGCGCGTCGTCGTGGTCGGCAATCCGGCGAACACCAATGCGCTGGTGGCCTCGGCCCACGCGCCCGACATTCCGGCTGAGAGGTTCACCGCGCTGACCCGGCTCGACCACAACCGGGCAGTCGCCGCCCTCGCCACCCACGCAGGTGTGCACGTCACCGACGTGTCCCGGGTGACCGTGTGGGGCAACCACTCCCCGACCATGTACCCCGACATCTTCCACGCAGTCGTCGACGGGCGGCCGGGCTCGGAGTTCGCATCGGACACCGACTGGCTGACCCACGACTTCATCCCGACGGTGGCCACCCGCGGTACCGCGATCATCGAGGCGCGCGGCACCTCGTCGGCGGCATCGGCTGCCAACGCCGCCATCGATCACGTCCGGGACTGGGTCGACGGCACCGACCCCGATGACTGGACGTCGGTGGCGCTGCCGTCTCCCGGTGTCTACGGGATCCCCGAAGGTGTGGTCGCCTCCCTGCCGGTGCGCGCGGTCGACGGCGTGTGGGAGATCGTGGAGGGCTTGGAGGTCAACGACTTCTCGCGGGCCCGGATCGACGCGTCGGTGGCCGAACTGCTCGACGAGCGCCACGCGGTCGAACGGCTCGGTCTGCTGTAGTCCGTCGGCGGCTTTCACCCACCGTGAATCGTGCGGAATAAGCAGGCCGGCAACCCGGACCGCACGGTGTGGGCGCTCAGCCGCACTGCGAGCTTCTAGCCTCGGGCGCATGCCACCTCATCCTTCGGCACACCCGTTCGCAGGCCGCAACATCGTGCTCGTCGGCGGTGGCTCGGGCATCGGTCTGGCTACCGCCCGCCTGGTCACTGCGGGGAAGGGCACGGTCGTGTTGGGCGGGCGCACGCCCGAGCGGCTGGCCGCCGCCGCGGCAACCCTCGGCCCGCAAGCCAGTTGGCATCAGGTCGATACCGCTGACCAGGATTCGATCGACGCGTTCTTCGA
This sequence comes from Mycolicibacterium boenickei, assembly GCF_010731295.1. Taxonomy (NCBI): domain Bacteria; kingdom Bacillati; phylum Actinomycetota; class Actinomycetes; order Mycobacteriales; family Mycobacteriaceae; genus Mycobacterium; species Mycolicibacterium boenickei. The sequence continues at coordinate 5,856,476 of NZ_AP022579.1, forward strand.
TTTCGTCGGTACCAGGCTCGGCTCCGTCCACGGCCTGTTCACCACCGCCGCCGACTACCTGACCGGTCCGATGGCCGGGCTCAGTGTCGAACAGGCGGCCACGGTGTTCGACTCCAAGTTCTGGGGGCAGTACCGCGTGGTCAAGTCGGCGATTCCGGTGCTGAGCCCTGACGCCGCGATCGTGCTGATGTCGGGTGCCGCCAGTGCCCGCCCGGCCGCGATCGCTCCTGCTTACAGCGCGGCCAACGCGGCGATCGAAGGCCTGGCCCGCGGATTGGCTGTGGAATTGGCGCCGGTGACCGTCAACGCAATCGCCCCTGGCACGGTCGAAGGCAATCTGTGGAGCCAACGTGATCCCGCGATCCGGGAACAGGCGTTCGGCGCCTATCGCGACGCCTCCACCATCGGACGGTTGGCCGACGAAGATGAGATCGCGCAGTCGGTGGGCTATCTGCTGAGCAGCCGGATCACTACCGGTTCCACCCTTTTCCCAGACGGGGGTTACGCCTTCCGCTGACGTGCGGTCAGCGTTCGTCGATGTCGAGACCAGTGGCCAGGTCACCGCATTCCACGGCGATGACGTCGTCGCGGCCACCGAGGAACGCCCGGGCGCCCTGGTCGCCGTGCAACGTGGCAGCCAGCGCCGCGACGTGTCTGCGGGCCAGTACGACCGGATGGCCGGGACGGCCGTCGTAGCGGGCACGGGCCAGACCGGAACCCGCGCCGCGTGCCGCGTCCAGCACCCTGGCCACGACGGCGGCGCCGACGTCGGGAGTGTCGACGGTGTGCAGGACAACCCACTCGGCGTCGCCGACGGCGTTCAGCCCTTCGCGCACCGACGCGCTCATGCCGTCGGCCCAGCGGGTGGCCACCACCGCGCGGGCCGGCTCAGGCACCTCGACCACGGCGGCGCCGAGCACCACGATGACGTCGTCGCAGCCACCGCGGTCGAGCGCGCTGACCGCGTGGACGAGCCAATCACCGGCATCAGCAAGAACTTTCGGCATCCCGAAGCGGCTGCCCGCACCGGCGGCCAGCACCACCCCGGCAACCGCGTCGGCCTTCGACATGGCAACAAGTCTGACCTGGAACTATAAGAATCCACTCAGACAAATTGTCCGATGACCTTGATGGCGGTAGGGTCCTTTACAGGTTGAGTTCACAGCCGCAGCGAGCGTCATCGACATACGCGCGGGAACTCGCACCGCTGTCGATTGGCGCCGCACCAACAGTACGAATACGTGTATTACGACTGATGGAGCCACAAATGACCGTCTTTTCGACGAGCGCACTGATCGACCGGACCGACGAATCGCCAGCCACATTCGCCACCCGCTGGCTGCCGCCGACAACGGCGGTGATCAGCGCTCACGGCGAAATCGACGCCGTCAACGCAGGCGACTTCGCCGACTACGCGTTGCGGCATACCGGCAAGGCCGAGCGAGTCGCGGTCGACCTCACCGATGTCCAGTTCTTCGGCACCGCAGGGTTATCCGCGCTCACAGCCATCGACGAGCGCTGCTCGGCCACCGACACAGACTGGGTTTTGGTGCCCAGCAAGGCAGTCAACCGATTGCTGCGCATCTGCGATCCGGATTCCGCGTGGCGCACGTGCTACAGCGTGGCCGCGGCGCTGTCCACGCTGAACGGCAAGACCCCGCTACTGCAGCTGGTCGCGAAGTCGCGCTAGCGATTTCGCGAGCAGTCGCGATACGTGCATCTGCGAGACACCGACCCGCTCGGCGATCTGCGTCTGCGTCATGGATTCGAAGAACCGCAGGATCAACACCGTCCGCTCCCGCTCTGGAAGTTGAGCGAGCAACGGCCGCAGTGTTTCTCGATTGTCGATTCGATCCAGGCCGGCGTCCAGATCGCCGAGCGTGTCGA